>DASXXB010000440.1:0-4052 GCA_036503355.1 Kribbella sp.
CCGAGGTACTGGTGGGCCAAGGTCATCGACAGGCGATATCCGCGAGCCTCGGCGAGCATGTCTTCCAGCGGGTACGCCAGGTTCAGGAAGTTGTGGCACTCGTCGACGTAGAGCCCGCAGTCGCGCCGCTGACGTTGCGGGACGCGGGCCCGGCGGGTGGCGGCTTGCCAGGTGCGGGCGACGACGATCGAGCCGACCAGCCGCGCCGTTTCCATCCCCAGCGCGTCGCGGGCGATCCGAACCAGGCAGATGCCGCCGGTGTTGAGCACCTCGTCCATGTCCACCGTGGACTTCCCGCCGGCGATCGCGGCGCGGACGAACGGGCGCAGCAGGAAGCCGCGGACCTTGTTCATCAACGGCGCGATGACCTGCGCCCGGCTCGCTTCGGACAGGGCGTCGTACCAGGACCAGAACCCGCGCAGCACATCATCGTCGATCTGGTCGCAGGCCCGTTGCCGGAACGCCGGGACCGTGAGGAGCTTCGGCAGGTCGACCAGCGTCGGCGTGCCGGGCATCGCGGTCAGGGTGAGCAGGCCGGCGCGCAGGATGTCATCGGTGCGCGGACCCCATGAGGAGGCGTAGATCCGGGAGAAGATGCTGACGAGGTTGTCGACCGCGCGGGACTTGTCGACGCCCTCCAGCGGGTTGAGCACTGGTGGCCGGCTGCGGGAGTCGGCGTCGAAGAGCACGACTTTCTCGCCGAGCTCCTCGGGGATGCGCATCAGCAGGTCGGACACGAGGTCGCCCTTCGGGTCGACGACCACCACTCCGCGGCCGGCTTCGGCGTCGTCCAGGATCAGGCGGGCCATCAGCTCCGACTTGCCGGAGCCGGTCGCGCCGAGGATGTGCAGGTGATGACGCGCGTCGGCGACGTGCAGGCCGACCGGCCGGGAGTGCCCCGAGTCCGACAAGCCGAGTGGCTTGATCAAGTCACCGGCCGTGGCGATGCCGGGTGGCGGCGGGACGGCCTTCGCGCCGGCGCGCTGGAGGCCGGGCGTGGCTTCGTCGATAGGCAGGTGCGCGAGCGCGGCCAGCTCCGGTATCGAGAGCAGGTCGCCTTTGCCGAACCGGCGTTCGGCCAGCACCTGGACTGGGGCCCGGCGGAGCCGGATCCGGCGGAAGTAGTTGTGCTCGGAGAAGGCGGCGAACGCAGAGGCGATCGCGTGGCCGCGTCCCCGTAGTACCTCCTGGACGGCCTGTACCTGGGCGGTCGTCGCGTGCTCGGGGACCGTGGTGGCGACCGCGTATCGGATGCGGGTCTCGAACTGGTTCTGCCGCAGCTTCTCCACGACGGCGCGGTCCTGCGCGGCGAACTCCAGGCTGGTTTGCCGATCCAGCGCCGGCGTCCGCGCACTGGACGTCGGCTTCGCAGTCTTGCCTGGCGTGACGATGTCCAACAGTCGGCCGACAAGGCTGATCGAGCTGCCCGCGTGCACCCGCCTCGCCGCGCGCCGTGCCTTGGTCACGCGGTGCCCGGCGACGGGACGGGCGAGGATCTGCACGCAGGCCCGCTCGTGGGGGCCGAGCCCGACCGGGGCGCCGAGCAGGGCCCGGATCGGGTCTGCGGGGTGCTCGGTGCGGATCGGGAGTGCTTCCGAGCGAGCCAGCCGCAGCTCGCCGCCGACCGCTTCGATTCGCCGGCCCGCTGCGGAGGCGGTGGGGATCGGGGGCTTGGCCGGCGTCGTGCGGGTGTGCGCGCCGGGCCAGGCTGCCTCGATGGCGCGCTCGACCATGCCTGGCGGCACCGGGCCGGGCACCCACAAGCGGATCTGCACGCCGCCGTCGGTGAAGGTCAACTCGAAAGCCAGGTGAGGTTGCCTGCCGAAGCGCCGCCGCCAGCCTGGTCGCAGCAGTCCAACCAGGTTGGACCACACGGTGATCGCGCCGGATGGGTCGACGGTCGGCGGCGCCAGCAAGGTGACCAACCTGGCGTCGCTGACCAGGCTCGCGTGATAGCGGCGGCGCCAGCGGCGTCGAGCGATCACCGCGGCGGTCGTCGCGACCGCCAGTGCCGGCCCGGCGATCGGACCCCAGGTGAAGACGAGATCGCGAAGGTGCGCCAGCACCGTCTGGAACGCACCGAGCGGGTCGCGCAGGTAGTCGCCGGCAGGTGAGGCGAGAGAGGTGGACAGGGCGAACGGCCAGGACATCAAGACCTCCGAACGTAAGTTGGAGCGCTGGATCAGGCAGCTCGCGGCTCGCCGCCTCGCTCAGGCCGCGCCTCGGAACGGGTGTTGTCGACGACCAGCCGCAGGCGCTTGCGGCGAGCGGAACGTGCGGCGTCGACTTCGGCCTGCCATTCGGAGAACCGGCGTCCAGCCAGGCGCTTGAGGTAGGTCGGAATCCGGTTTGCCGGCACACCGACCAGCTGCGGGCCGAGGACCGCGAGGAGGTCGCTGGCTTCCTGCGACGCCCACCCCGCCTCGACGATCGCCGCTTCGTCCGGGAACACGTCGGCGACGCGGTCCACGGCCGGGTTGAGCGCGGCGTCCTGTTTGCCGCCGTACGAGTAGACCCACAGGAGGTTCGCCGGCGGATCAGGCTCGACGAGGGACCGGAACCTGGAAACCTCTTTGGTGTACGCGTAGAAGTTCGTGTCCGGGCGAGTCCTGCAGATGTCGAGCCAGGCCAGCAGGTAGTCGTCGGAGAAGAAGTCGCCGCTGTCGTGGATCCTGATCCAGCAACCGCGGAACCTGGCCGCGCCGAGTTCGTCGACCATCGCGGTTCGCCAGCCGGCCAGGTCGTCGAGGACGTACATCAGGTTCGCCTGGTGCTTGGCACGGACGACGGGCCAGGTGTACGTGCCGTGCCGGGCGTAGCACGCTTGCGCACAGATCCCGGCGCTCGGGCACGTGTTGTAGGTGCGGCCGTCGGCCAGCCGCCCGGCCCAGGCCGGCAGTGACCAGTTCCAGACGCCGATCTGGCGCATTTCCCGGTTCTGCGTCAGTAATCGAACGGGTCGACCAACAGCGGGCGACGAAGACATAGTTATCCCCTGGTGTGTTTGAAGGTGCGGAAGATCAGGCGATGTCGAGGTCGACGAATGAGGTCTCGGTCTCCGGGGAGGTGTCGGAGTACTCGGCCAGCTCGGCGGGGTTCGACGTGACGAGCTGGTGCTCGACCGGCGACGCGATGGACTGGAACGCCACTCGTTGCGTGCCGGTGCTGAGCAGTCCTTGGCCGCGGTCGGCGGTGAGGAGGAACTGCCGTTCACCCTGCGAGAGGTCGAAGATCCGGCAGATTTCGTCGATCGCCTGCGGTGCCTGGCGCAGGAGGATCTGCGTCGCCGCGTTCGCTATGATCGCCTTGCCCAGGTCGGTGCTCGTCACATCGGGGGCGTCCTGGGTGGCCACCGTGACTCCGCCCCACCACTTGCGGGAACCCTTGGACATCCGGAGGAGGAACTCGCCGCCGGCCGGATCCTTCATCAGCAACCAGGCTTCGTCGACGACGACCTGCCGAGGTTTGCGGATGGCGGGATTGGACACTTGGCGCCACACCGCATCGAGCGCCAGAAGCGTGCCGATCGCCTTGAGCTCGCCGGGGAGGTCGCGCAGCGAGAACACGACGAGGTGGCCCTCGGGCCGTGTCGTGGTCGGACCGGAGAACAGCCCGGAGAACGCGCCCGTGGTGAACGGCTGTAGCCGCGCCGCGAGGTTCACCCCGTCTGCCTCAGCCAAGACCTCCGCGAGGTCGGCCAGCAGCGGCGCCGGCCGGGTCCAGGTTCGCGGATCCGAGGTGATGCCGGCGCGCTGGTAGGTCGCGGTGATCGCCCGGTCGAGCGCGGCCCGTTCAGTCGCGGCGAGCTCGTTGCCCAGCAGCACCGAGATGACCGTGTGCAGGAACAGGCTGCGCCGGATGAGCGCGTCGCGGGGAGCTGTCCGGCGTCCGTCCGGCCGGGTGTGGATCGTCAAGTCCATCGGGTTCAGCCGGACCTGCTCGGCGCCGAGGTGGACGTAGGTGCCGCCGACCGCGGCGGCCAGGCGAGCGTACTCGTCCTCCGGATCGATGACGTGGATCTCGATGCCGCGGTACAGGCTGCGCAGGAGTTC
>DASXXB010000441.1:0-8821 GCA_036503355.1 Kribbella sp.
GCATCGGCATCGGCGCGAAGCTCGGCCTCGCCTCACTCCACCTCGTTGTCGGTGCGGTCGTCGTCCTAGGCCTCCGCCGCACCGCCCTCAGCGCCGCCGAACGGTGCTAACTGCGCCGCCTGGTAGAACCCCCGGATATGCGCGGTCACCAGCTCGCCCGCGCGTTCCGGCTCACCAGCGCGCACCGCCGCCAGGATCGCGCGGTGCTCCGACCGCAGCCCCACGGCTGTCGCCTCCCAGTCCGGCAGATTGGGTACGGCGGCCAGCACGTACCCGTGAATCGCCGACCGCAACGACGCCATCGCCGCCGCGATCAGCACGTTCCCGGCGAGCCCGGACAGCGCGACGTGGAACTCCGCATCGAGCAGATGAAACTCCTCAGGCGACAACGTGCCGTCGTCCATCCGGTCCAGCAGTTCCTCGGCAACCTTCAGCTCGCCGGCCCCGAGCTCCCGAGTCGCGGCCTCGCGCGCCGACCACGACTCGAGCAGCAGCCGCGTCTCGACGACATCCCCCATCGGCAGATGGTTGGTTGCCAGGTGCAACCGCAGTACGGCGGTCAGCGGCGACACCGGCTCCGCCACGATCACCGCGCCCGCCTCCGGACCGGACCCGGTCGCTGTCCGTACGACGCCCATCGCCTCGAGCACCCGCACCGCCTCCCGCACCGACGGCCGGCTGATCCCGAGCTGCTCCGCGAGCGCCCGCTCCCCGGGAAGCCGCCCCCCGATCCGCAACCGCCCGGCCGCCAGATCAGCCTCGACCCGGTGCAAGACCAGCTCGTAGTTCTTCATGTGGACGAGCCTACCGGTGTGGTCGGACCACAGGGTAGGGTGTGGTCCGACCACAGATTCAGCCGGGAGTTGTGATGACCGATCGCCAGATGCCCAAATGGTCCGAGTTGAAGCCGCTGCTGCGGCCGAAGCCGATCACGGTGAACGCGACCGAGCGGCGGCTCGAGAAGGCGCTGACGATCGCGGACCTGCGGGCGATCGCGAAACGCCGTACCCCGCGCTCCGTCTTCGACTACACCGACGGCGCCGCCGAGGCGGAGATCAGCCTGCGCCGCGCCCGCCGGCTGTTCGCCGAGATGGAGCTGCAGCCGTCGATCCTGCGCGACGTCTCCGAGATCGACCTCGGTACGTCGATCCTCGGCAGCCGGTCCGCACTGCCGTTCGCGTTCGCGCCGACCGGCTTCACCCGGATGATGAACCACGAGGGTGAAAGCGCGGTCGTGAAGGTCGCCGAGGAGGTCGGCATCCCGTACGCGCTGTCCACGATGGGCACCACCTCGATCGAGGACGTCGCGGCCGCGGCTCCGGACGCGCGCAAGTGGTTCCAGTTGTACGTGTGGAAGGACCGCGACGCCGGCGAGGACCTGGTGAAGCGCTCGGCCGCCGCCGGATACGAGGCGCTGATGCTGACCGTCGACGTACCGGTCGCCGGTGCCCGGCTCCGCGATGTCCGCAACGGCTTCACGATTCCGCCGTCGCTGACCGTGAAGACCGTTCTGGACGCATCGTTGCACCCCGCCTGGTGGGCGAACCTGCTGACCACGCGGCCGCTGACGTTCGCGTCGCTGTCCACCTGGGACGGGACGGTCGCGGAGCTGCTCGACAAGCTGTTCGACCCGACGATGACGATCGACGATCTCAACTGGCTGCGGTCGATCTGGGACGGCCCGCTGATCGTCAAGGGCATCCAGACCGTCGAGGACGCCCGGCGCGTCGTCGACGCCGGCGCGGATGCCGTCGTCCTGTCCAACCACGGCGGCCGGCAGCTGGACCGCGCTCCGACACCGCTGCGCACCCTCCCCGACGTACGCAAGGCGATCGGCAGCGACGCCGAGATCTATCTCGACACGGGCATCATGTCCGGTGCCGACATCGTCGCGGCGATCGCGCTCGGCGCCGACGCCTGCCTGGTCGGCCGTGCGTACCTGTACGGGCTGATGGCCGGCGGTCAACGCGGCGTCGCCCGCGCCGCGGAGATCCTCACCAAGGAGGTCCGCCGCACGATGGCCCTACTCGGCGTCTCCAGCGTGGCCGACCTGAACCCCTCGCACGTCCGCCTGCCCTGACGCCAGCACCGGCAGCCACAGCTGGAACGAGGCACCAGCGCCGAGCGCGGTCCTCAGGATGACGTCGCCGCCGTGCGCCCGTGCGATGGAGCGGGCGATGGCGAGACCGAGGCCGGTCGCCGCACCTGCCGAGTGTTTGCGCCCACGGTCGGCTCGATAGAACCGGTCGAACACTCGGTCGGCCTGCTCATCGGTCATGCCCGGCCCTTCGTCCTCGACCATCAGTACGGCGGTGTCGCCTGTCGTACCGACTCTGATCCGGACCGCCGTACCGGGCGGGGTGTGGGCCACCGCGTTCCCCACCAGGTTGGTGACGACCTGGCGCAGCCGGTTCTCGTCACCGTTCACAGCTGCCGGGCCGGGGGCGCCGCGAGCATGCACCCCGGTGAGCGTGACCGCCCGGGCCGGATCGAGCGCCCGGAGGTCGTGCCGTGCGTCGTTCGCGATCGTCCGGAGGTCCATCGGCGCGAGCTCGAGCTGCCCATCGGGCGCCTCATCCAGCTGGGCGAGCAGCAGGAGGTCCTCGGTCAGCGCGGTGAGCCGGGTGGCTTCGCGGTCGATGCGGCCCATCGCTTCGTCGACGTCGGACCCGCCCATCCGGTACAGCTCGGTCGAGCCCTTGATGCCGACCAGCGGCGTACGCAACTCATGGCTGACATCCGCCAGGAACGAGCGCATCCGGGTCTCGGCCTCGGCCCGGTCCGCGAACGCCTGCTCGAGCTGACCGAGCATCGTGTTCAGCGAGGTCGCCAGGTGGCCGATCTCCGTCGACCGCGCGGCGAGCACCGGCACGCGCTGGGTCAGGTCTCCGTCCGCGATCGCGGCGGCCGTGTGCTCGATCCGCCGCAACGGACGCAGCCCGCGCCCGAGCGCCCACCAACCGACCGCGGTCAGCAGGACCAGGAGCGCGCCACCGCTGACCAGGCTCGTGGTCCGCAGCTGGGCAATCGTGGCGTCGGCATCGGTGAGTGGAGCGGCCGCGATCACCGTCCCGCTCCACCCGGTCGCAGGTCTCGCCACCGCTCGCCAGCGCCCGTCGCCGCTCGCGGAGCGCAGTACGACCGCCGAACTGTTCGTCGGAACGGACCGCAGCCCGTCGTCGCTCGGGAACGACGTGACCGCGACCCGCGACGAGCGCAGCGTCCCGACGACTGTGCCCTGCGCATCGAGGTACGCGAGGTACGGCGCGCCGACCAGGTCGAGTGCGGGATCGAGCAGCCCCGGACGCGCGGGCTGCGTGCTCGCCGGCCCGGTGGGTGCGACGTTCGCGACGATCTCGGTGAACGACCGGAGCTGACTGTCGAGCCGATCGAGCTGGTACCGCTCCAGCTGATGCGACACGACAGCACTGATCAGCGTCAGACCGGCCAGCAGCAGCCCGGTCGTGAGCAGGAGGAGTCTGGCTCGCAACGACAGTCTCATGAGGTAGGTGCCCGCATCACGTAGCCCGTCCCGTGCACGGTGTGGATGAGTTTGGGCTCCTGGTCGTCGACCTTGCGGCGCAGGTACGAGATGTAGGTGTCGACGATGCTGGTGTCTCCGTTGAAGTCGTACCGCCAGACGCGCTCGAGGATCTGTGCCTTGGACACCACACGACCGGCGTTCTCCATCAGGTAATGCAGCAGCCGGAACTCGGTGGGGGAGACGCGCAACGGATTGCCGTCCCGCGTCACTTGGTGGCCGTCGGCATCAAGAGCGAGTGGTCCCACGGCCAGGACGTCGCTCGCCCGGCCCGTGGTCCTCCGCAGGATCGCGTGGATCCGGGCGATCAGCTCCTCCAGGTCGAACGGCTTGGTAACGTAGTCGTCCGCGCCGAGCGACAGGCCCTGGATCTTGTCGGCCTGCCGGTCGCGGGCGGTCAGGAACAGCACCGGCACCGGATCGTTGCGGATGGCACTGGGTTGCTCGCGCAACCGCCGTACCACCTCGAAACCGTCCATGTCCGGAAGCATCACGTCGAGCAGCACCAGGTCCGGTGGCTGCTCGAGGGCGGCGTCGACCGCCTCACCGGCGGTCGCCGCCGAGGTCACCTCGAAGCCGGCGAACCGTAGTGTCGCGGACAGCAGTTCGCGCACCGTCGCCTCGTCGTCCACTACGAGAAGCCGCGTCATGGTGGCCAGAATACGGACGCGGTCAGACGTCGCGACGCCGGAAGACGACGAACGCGGCAGTCAGTACGGCGGCGACTCCGATCCACAGGCCGCCCAGATTCAGCCACGGATGGGGAAAGTCCGGATCCGGCACCGTGTTGAAGATTGCGGCCGCACCGAGCGTCGGCCAGAAGTCGAACACGCCCTGGATCCAGGACGGGAACAGCCCGGCCAGCGCGGGAACCAGGAACACGATGCCGACCAGCGTGGCGAGTGCGCCCGCGGTGGCACGGACGATCGTGCCGAGACCGACCGCCAGTAGGGCGATCGCGGACAGGTACAGCCCGCCGCCGACAACCGCTCGTAGGACCCCCGGATCACCGAGGTGTGCCGACGGCACGTCCTGCCCGGCCATGATGGCCTGGCCGATGAAGAACGACACGAACATCAGCGCCTGACCTGCCACGGCCGCGATCGCTGTCGCCACGACCGCCTTGGCGGCGAGCACCCGGTCCCGTCGCGGGGTGGCGGCCAGTGTTGTCTGCATCAGCCCGGTGGCGAACTCCGACGTGACGACCAGGATGCCGAGGACGCCGACGACCAACTGGGCGACGATGAAGGTCTTCAGGCTGTTACCGGTCGGGTCCCACGCCGCGCGGTCCGCCGCGGAACCGCTCCAGTAGTCGGCCTTCGCGCCGCTCGAGGACAAGATCGTGATGCCGACCCCGAGGACGAACAAGCAGGCCACCGTGTACCAGGTCGAGCGCAGACTGCGCAGCTTGATCCACTCCGCCTGCAATGCGTTCATGCTGCCGCCCCCTCGTACTCCAGGCTGTCCCTGGTCAGCTCCATGAACGCGTCCTCCAGCGACGCCCGCTGCGGCGTCAGCTCACTCAGCGGCACGCCGTGATAGGCCGCCAGCCGGCCGATCTCCTCACTCGAGAGGCCGGCCACGATCAAGGAGCCCTCGAGCCCGTCCCGCACGCTGCCGCCGGCGGACGTGAGGTGCTGGGCGAAGGCGCGCGGTTCACCGGTCCGGACGAGGACGGTGCCGTCGCCGTTCGCATGCATGAGGTCGGCCATGCCCATGTCGGCGATCAGCTGGCCGCGGCCGATCACGACCAGATGGTCCGCGGTCTGCGCCATCTCGCTCATCAGATGGCTCGACACCAGGACCGCCCGACCTTCGGCCGCCAGCGAACGCATGAAGTCGCGGATCCAGCGGATCCCTTCGGGATCGAGGCCGTTCACCGGCTCGTCGAAGATCAGGATCCGTGGATCGCCGAGCAGCGTCGCGGCGATCCCGAGCCGCTGCCGCATCCCGAGCGAGAACCCGCCGGTCCTCCTGCGCGCCACTCCATCGAGCCCGGTCCGGACGAGCACCTCCGCGACCCGGCGGCGGGACAGACCGTTGCTCACGGCAAGCGCCAGCAGATGGTCGT
The DNA here is from genome assembly GCA_036503355.1 of Kribbella sp. Lineage (GTDB taxonomy): Bacteria > Actinomycetota > Actinomycetes > Propionibacteriales > Kribbellaceae > Kribbella. Next base: position 5,613 of record DASXXB010000441.1, read on the forward strand.
ACGCCGTCCGCGCGCCGTGCACCGCGCTCGCGTCCAGCAGCGCACCGACCTCGGTCAGCGGGACCGGGAGGTCCTGGTACCGCCGGCCGCCGACGGTGACCGAGCCGCGGGTCGGTGCGGCCAGGCCGATGATCATCTTCATGGTCGTGGACTTGCCCGCACCGTTCGGTCCGAGGAACCCGGTCACCTGACCGGGCTCGACCGAGAACGAGAGGTCGTCCACGACGACGTCCGAGCCGTACCGCTTGGTCAGCCCGCGCACTTCGATCGTTGTCATGCCTCGCAGCCTGACGGGTCGATCTGTGCGTCTACCGAGGGTTTCTGGGAGAACCCTGTGAGTTCCCGCCGTACCGGATCCGGCAGGCGCCGGCATTCACAGGAAACCTACAGAGGCAGCGTCGCGGTGATCCGCAGACCGCCGGTCGGCGTCCGGTTCGCGGTCAGCGTGCCGCCGAGCGCGGTGGCACGCTCACGCATCCCCGAGATGCCGTTGCCTTCCTTCGGCTGGGCGGCCAGCGATTCGCCGTTGTCGTCGATCTGCAGGACCAGCGCCTGCTCGCCGTACTGGATCCGGACCGTCGCCGACGTGGCCCTGGCATGCCGTACGACGTTGGTCAGCGACTCCTGCGTGATCCGGAACGCGGCGCGGTCGAGCCCCGTCGGCAGCGGGCGCGGATCGCCGTGCACGATCTTGTGCACCTCCAGGCCCGCGCGCTCCGTACGACTGATGAGGTGGTCCAGGTGATCGAGTCCCGCGACCGGCTGGCGCGGCGCGGACTCACCTGACTGGCGCAGGATGCCGACGATCGAGCGGAGCTCCACCAGGGCTTCTTTGCTGGCGTCCTTGATCGCGGACAGCGCCGGGGCGGCCTGCTCGGGCTGCCGGTCGACGAGGTGGAGCGCGGTGGACGCCTGTACGTTGATCAGCGAGATGTGGTGCGCCACGACGTCGTGCAGTTCCTGCGCGATCCGCAGGCGCTCCTCGCCGGCATGACGTAGTTCTTCCTCCTTGCGCGTGCGTGCGGCCGCCATCACACGGTCCCGATGGGCGCGGAAGAGTTCGGCGAGGAATCCGAGTACGCAGAAGCACGTGCCGACGAGCAGGACCTGGTACACGCCGTCCTGGTTGATGCCGAGGATCAGCCGTCCGCCCACGTGGCCGACGTACAGTGCGATCAGCCCGACCCAGCCCGCCAGCCGGTGCCCCAGGCGGATCGTGGTGAAGACGGCGATCACGAACGCGAAGATGACCGGCCCGTACGCGTACTGCATCAGCATGTAGACGAGGGTCGAGACGACCGTTGCCCACAGCACTCTTACCGGGTGGGTCCGCAGCCAGTACAGCGCCACCGAGCCGATCAGCAGCAGGACCACCATGAACCAGTCGGCGTCCCGGCGGTCCGGCTCACCGCGGGACGCGCCGAACGAGCCGGCCACGGCGATCACCGAGATCACCAGTGGCAGCAGCACGCGGCGCGCACGGGTCCCGAAGGTCGGGACGTCCACAGGTTCGGTCACACTACGAAACCGTAGAGGGCGGCCGGGCGGGTGTCATCGTCGCCACGGAGTACTTCGGCCTGCGCCCGCTGAAGTACTTCAGTATTTGACCTTGTAGATCGACTCCTCATACCGCTTGCCGTAGTACTCGTCGAGCTTCGCCAGATCGTCGTCGGGACGCTCGAACGTCTGCGAGATCACCGACCGGCGCGGCACCGCCTCCGGGTTCCAGGTCTCGGGCTTCCACAGCTGCGAGCGCAGGAACGACTTCGAGCAGTGGTGGAAGATCTGCTCGATCTCGATCAGCAGCGCGAGCTGCGGGCGGTTGCCCTTGACGATCATGTCGTCGAAGAACGGAGCTTCCTTGACGATCCGCGCGCGGCCGTTGATCCGCAGCGTGTCGGTCCGGCCGGGGATGAAGTAGATCAGCCCGGCATGCGGGTTGCTCAGCAGGTTCGTGAAGCCGTCGATCCGGCGGTTGCCGGCGCGGTCCGGGATCGCGAGCGTCGTACGGTCCAGGACCAGGGTGAACCCGGCCGGGTCGCCCTTGGGGGAGACGTCGCAGTTGCCGTCGGTGTCAGAGGTCGAGATCAGGCAGAACGGGGAGGCGCCGATCCACTGGATGTCCAGGTCGTGGAGTTCCTTGCGCTCCTTGGCGACCGCGGCGCCGATCGGTGGCGGCACCACCTCGCGCAGTTCGTCGTACGTCGTGATCTCGACCAGTCCGGGAATCTCCATCAGGCGGCGTTCTCCTCTACCAGCGACGGCGTGACGTCCTCGTTGACGGCCCTCGTCCGCGCAGCCCATCGTACGGCGGGACCAGTTGCGCAACTGGTCCCCAGGAACAGGGCACCGACCACCAGCCAGCCGATCGGACCCCAGCCGAGGACCACCGTGGTGAGCAGCGCCGGGCCCAGCATCCGGGCGATCGCGGGGCCGGTTCCGAAGAAGCCCTGGTACTGGCCCTGCTTGTCCGCGGGCGCCAGGCCGAAGCTGATCTCCCAGGCGCCGGACGCGAGTTTCATCTCGCCGAGCGTGAGGAGCGCGGCGGCCAGGATGAGTACCGCTGCGGTGACTGGTGCGCCGAGGTCCGCGGCGGTCGTCGCGAAGACGGCGCAGGCCGCCAGCATCGCAAGTCCGGCGTACCGGACGGAACGGGCTGCGGTGCCGAGATCCCTGACAGCCTTGGCGATTCGCACCTGAAAGAGCGTGACGCCGATGGTGTTCACGATCATCAGCGACGCGATGACCCAGCTCGGAGCACTTGTCCGGGTGACGATCCAGAGCGGTCCGACCAGACTGATCAGCGGCATGAAGAGCAGCATGATCGCGTTCATCAGTGCGAGAACGGCGTACGGGCGGTCGTGCAGCACCGCCAGCCGGGGCTCACCCTTGCTGCGGATCGTGACGCCGATCGGCGGTATGCGCCGGATCAGTCCCGCCGCGATCAGAAAGCTGAGCGCGTCGATCGCGAAGACGATCAGGTACGCCGCTGTGCTGTCGAAGCGGAGCGCGATACCGCCGAGGAGCGCGCCGGCCGCGAGACCGGCGTTGACCGTGGACTGCAGGAACGCGCGGATCCTCGTCCGCTCCGCCGGCTGCACAAGACCGGCCAGCAAGGCCTGTCGCGCCGCCGTGAGTCCTGTTTGGCTGCAGGCGTAGAGAATCGCGGCAACGAGGAAGCCTGCGAAGCTCCTGACAACCAGGAACGA
>DASXXB010000442.1:0-17080 GCA_036503355.1 Kribbella sp.
GCTCCCCCGCCAGGTTTCGATCCTGGTCTTCGAGATTCAAAGTCTCGCGGGCTGCCGATTACCCCACGGGGGATCGTGGTCGCCGGGACAGTTTGCCACGAGTGGGGTGGATGACACGCTGAGGGGTTCCTAACCTACGGGTCCGTAGGTTACGGTGGCGTAGGTAAGGACCCCAGGACCCCAGGAGCCGAGGGAAGAACAGTTATGACTCCACCCGTTGCCGCGCCGGAAGCGCCCACCCGTACCGCGACCGTTGACGACGTGCACACCGGAACGCTCGGTGGTGAGCAGAAGAAGCCCTGGGAGCAGGTCGCACTGGCCCTGTTCATCGGCATCCCGTTCCTCGCGGTGCTGGCGGCGGTGCCGTTCGCGTGGGGCGGGTTCCTCGGCTGGCGGGACGTCGTACTCGCGGTGGTCTTCTACACGATCGCCGGGCACGGGATCTCGATCGGTTTCCACCGGCTGTTCACGCACAAGTCGTTCAAGCCGAACCGCCCGCTGAAGTACGCGCTCGCGATCGCGGGCTCGCTGGCGATCGAGGGGCCGGTGGTCCGCTGGGTTGCGGACCACCGCAAGCACCACAAGTTCTCCGACCGCGACGGCGACCCGCACAGCCCGTGGAAGTACGGGAACACCCTGGGCGCACTCACCAAGGGCTTCTTCCACGCGCACGTCGGCTGGTTGTTCGACACCGAGCAGACCCCGCAGCGGCAGTACGCGCCGGACCTGCTGAAGGACAAGGACATCGTGAAGGTGTCCCGGATGTTCCCGCTCCTGGTCGCCGTCAGCCTGCTCGCGCCGGCGGTCATCGGCGGACTGTGGTCGTGGTCCTGGACCGGTGCGCTGACCGCGTTCTTCTGGGCCAGCCTGGTCCGGATCGCACTGCTGCACCACGTGACCTGGTCGATCAACTCGATCTGCCACACGATCGGCGACCGGCCGTTCAAGAGCCGGGACAAGTCCGGCAACGTGTGGTGGCTGGCGATCCTCAGCCAGGGCGAGTCGTGGCACAACCTGCACCACTCCGATCCGACCTGCGCGCGGCACGGCGTACTCAAGGGCCAGCTCGACACGTCCGCCCGCTGCATCTGGTTCTTCGAGAAGCGCGGCTGGGCCTCCGACGTCCGCTGGCCGGTCAAGGAGCGCCTGGAAGCGCGCCGGGTGGACGCCTCGACGCGTACGCTGAAGGCGGCCTGAGCAGAAATTCCCCGACCGGCAGCACCTCGAGTACGGCATGATGCAGACGTGATCACGACGTGACGGAACCCAAACCGCGGCGGTCCGGCCGGATCCGGATGACCAGTGCCGAACGTCGCGAGCAACTCATCACGATCGCCCGCGGCCTGTTCGCGCAGAAGGCCTACGAGGGCACCTCGGTGGAGGAGATCGCGGCCCGGGCCGAGGTCTCCAAGCCGGTCGTGTACGAACACTTCGGCGGCAAGGAAGGCCTGTACGCCGTGGTTGTCGACCGCGAGGTCCGCGCGCTGCTGGACGGGGTCACGCAGTCACTGACGGCCGGCCGCGCGCACGAGCTGGTCGAGCAGGCGGCGCTCGCGCTGCTGGACTACATCGAGAACAACGCTGACGGGTTCCGGATCCTGGTCCGCGACTCGCCGGTCGGGTCGTCGACGGGGTCGTTCATCTCGATCCTCAGCGACGTCGCGACCCGGGTCGAGCACATCCTGGCGGAGAACTTCAAGCGCCGCGGACTGGACCCGAAGTACGCCCCGATGTACGCGCAGATGCTGGTCGGGATGGTCGCGCTCACCGGTCAGTGGTGGCTGGACGCCCGGAAACCGAAGAAGCAGGACGTCGCCGCGCACCTGGTCAACCTCGCCTGGAACGGCCTCTCCGGCCTCGAGGCGAAGCCGACCCTCTCCACCCGTCCGCACAAATAGCCGACTCCGGTCGTACGCCGACATCCGCCCTGGGCATGACCCTCGGAGGACGCCCAAGCCGTACCCTGGCGGGCATGACGGGGATGTTGACCGCGCGGCCGCTGCCTGCCCGGAGCAGGGCGTTCGACCTGCTGCTCGCCGGCTCGCTGTGCATGGTGTTCGGGTTCCTGTCGCTGGCCCAGGCGCACTTCGGCGGCCTGCTCGCGTTCGGCATGCTGGTCCCGCTGATCTGGCGCCGCACGCACCCCGAGCTGGTGTTCTTCGCGGTCTGCTCGGTCGCCGTCCTGCAGTGGCTGATCGGCATCGAGCTGATGCCCGGCAACGTCGGCCTGCTGGTCGCCCTGTACGCGATCACCGTCTTCGGCGACGTACGACTCAGCCGGATCGCCCTCGGCATCGGCGGCCTCGGCGTCCTGATGGCGACGTCGCGGTACTGGGCGAGCTCGGACTGGAAACAACAGGTCACCACGATGGGCGGGCTGGCCGCGGTCGTGTTCGGTGTCTGGGCGTTCGGCGAGCGCCGCCGTACCCGCGGTCTGTACGTCGCTCAGCTCGAGGAGCGGGCCGCGCAACTCGAGCGTGACCGGGACCGCGAATCGAAGCTGGCCGTCAGCAACGAGCGAACCCGGATCGCCCGCGAGATCCACGACGTGGTCGCGCACGGGCTGTCGATCATGATCGTTCAGGCCGACGGCGGCCTGTACGCCGCGGACCAGTCGCCGGAGGCGGCGAAGAAGGCGCTCGCCACGATCGGCGACACTGGCCGGACGTCGCTCACCGAGATGCGCAAGATGCTCGGTCTGCTCAAGCAGGACGAGCACGACCTCGACCCGAACCAGCCGCGCCCACAGCCCGGCGTCTCCAGCCTCCCGGAGCTGATCGAGAACGTCCGCGAGGCCGGTCTCGCGGTGGAGTACCAGGTAACCGGGCAGCCTCGTGAGCTGCCCGCGCTGCTCGGCCTCACGGCGTACCGGATCGTCCAGGAGGGGCTGACCAACACGCTGAAACACGCCGGGCCGGGAGCACGCACCTCCGTGCTGCTGGACTTCGGGCGCGAGATGCTGACCGTGGTGGTCACCGACGACGGTCGCGGCGCGGGGGTCGCGCCGAGCACGGATCCGGGACACGGGCTGGTCGGGATGCGGCAGCGCGCCTCGGTCTCGGGCGGTACGGTGAGCGCCGGGCCGAAGGCCGGCGGCGGCTACGAGGTGGTCGCCAGGCTGCCGTACAACCTGCCGAGTGGAGCGTAAGTGAGCGACGACGTCATCCGGGTGTTCCTCGTGGACGACCAGGAGCTGGTCCGGGCCGGGTTCACGATGCTGGTGGATTCGCAGGCGGACATGCGGGTGGTCGGCCAGGCCGGTGACGGCGGCGAGGCGGTCGAGAAGATCCAGGTGACTGCGTGCGACGTGGTGCTGATGGACGTCCGGATGCCACGGCTGGACGGCGTCGAGGCGACCCGCCGGCTGAACTCGTTGCCCCAAGCATCAACGCAGGCACCGAGGGTGATCGTGCTCACCACCTTCGATCTGGACGAGTACGCGTTCGCCGCGATCAAGGCCGGCGCGGCCGGCTTCCTGCTCAAGAACACGCCGCCCGCCGACCTGCTGAGCGCGATCCGCCAGGTGTACTCCGGTGACGCCGTCGTCTCCCCGAGTACGACGAAACGCCTGCTCGAGCACTTCGCCGGCGCGCTGCCCGACGCCGGCACCGAGCGGCCGGACCTGGGCGACCTGACCGCGCGCGAGCGCGAGGTGCTGATCGAGGTCGCCCGCGGCCTGTCGAACACCGAGATCGCCAAGCTCTTCACGTTGTCCGAGGCAACGGTCAAGACGCACATCGGCCGGATCCTGGCCAAGACCGGCCTCCGCGACCGGGTCGCCCTCGTCGTCCTGGGCTACGAGACGGGCCTCGTGAAGCCGAGCAAGTAATACCCAGGTCGTACCCGGAGTCCAGTCTGCGGTCCGACGAGATCGCGGCGCGGGGTCACTAACTTCTTGGACAACATCGAATCCAAGGAGTGACATGAGCTTGCAGACACCGCAGACCGCGGTCGGGCGGTTGCCGCAGGACGGGGAACCACGGACCGCGATCCGGGCCCACGAGCTGCGCAAGGTGTACGGGCAGGGCGACACCGCGGTGGCCGCTCTCGACGGCGTCTCGGTGGACTTCGGCGTCGGCCGGTTCACCGCGATCATGGGTCCGTCCGGGTCCGGCAAGTCGACGCTGATGCACTGCCTGGCCGGGCTCGACACGCCGACCAGCGGGCAGGTCCTGCTCGGCGAGACCGAGCTGACCCGGCTCACGGACGCCGAGCTCACCAAGATCCGCCGGGACCGGATCGGGTTCGTGTTCCAGTCGTTCAACCTGCTGCCGATGCTGTCCGCGAAGGACAACATCCTGCTTCCGCTCGAGCTCGGCAACCGCAAGCCCGACGAGCAGTGGCTCGGCACGCTGATCGACGTCCTCGGACTGCAGGACCGGCTCACGCACCGCCCCTCCGAGCTGTCCGGCGGCCAGCAGCAGCGGGTCGCGGTGGCCCGGGCGCTGGTCGGCCGGCCCGAGGTGGTGTTCGCCGACGAGCCGACCGGCAACCTGGACTCCCGGTCCGGGGCCGAGGTGCTCGGCTTCCTGCGCCGCTCGGTCCGCGAGTTCGGCCAGACCGTGGTGATGGTGACCCACGATCCGCTCGCCGCGTCGTACGCCGACCGGGTCGTGATGCTTGCCGACGGCAAGCTGGCCGGCGAGCTGGCGCAGCCGACCCCGGAGAGCGTCCTGGACGCGCTGCGGCAGCTGGGGGCCTGACGTGCGACGTTCGCTCCTGTCCTCGCTGCGCGCCCACCTGGGCCGCCTGATCGCCGCCTGCCTGGCGATCGTCCTCGGGGTCGCGTTCGGCTCGCTGGCGATGATCGTGCACTCGTCCGCGTCGCACGGCATCGACGAGACGATCGGTGCGCAGTACAAGGGTCTCGACGCGGTCGTCTACCCGGACCGGTCGACGATCTCCCCGGACGACATCGCGAAGGCGCAGAAGGTCCCGCAGGCGTCCTCGGTCGTCACGCTGACGACCGCGTACCTGGAGGCCGCGTACCCCGGCCTGGTCCGCCCGACGGGCATCCAGATCGACACGCTCTACGACACCACCGTCATCGCCGGCCCCAGCACCTCCTCGGGACGGTTGCCAACCGCAACGAACGAGCTCGCATTGCCGGCCCGCGTAGCCGCCAAGTACAAGCTCGGCGTCGGTGACCAGCTCCGGATCAGCTCGTACGACGGGAAGTCCTGGACGGTGCGGATCGTCGGCCTGGTCGACGACTCCAAGTCCGTCGGCAACGCGTCGGCGGTGGCCACTGCGGCGGCGATGAAGATCTTCGCGCCGGACGCGTTCGTCCGCGCGATCGGGCTGGCCGCGAAGCCCGGTGTCTCGGACCAGCAGCTTGCCGACGCCACGCGGAACGTGGTGGCGGGCGGCCTCACGACGTACACCGGTCCCGAGTTCGTCCAGCGCGAGGTCGAGAGCTACACCAACGGCATCGACGTGCTCGGCGGCGTCTTCGGCATGTTCGCGCTGATCGCGCTGTTCGTCGCGTGCCTGGTGATCGGCAACACGTTCACGATCGTCATCGCCCAGCGCACCCGGGAGATGGCGCTGCTGCGCTGCGTCGGCGCTTCCCGGCGGCAGGTGTTCACGTCGGTGCTCGCCGAGGCGAGCGTGGTCGGTGTGGTCGCGTCCGCGATCGGGGTGGTCTTCGGCGTCGCCCTGTCCGCGCTGGCGCTCACGCTGTCCCGCGAGTTCAACTGGGGCATCCCGAAGGTGCCGCTGCACCTCGACCTCGCGTCGGTGTTCGTCCCGCTCCTGCTCGGCACGCTCGCCACGCTGGTCGCGGCCGTCGTACCGGCCCGCCGGGCGACGAAGGTGGCGCCGTTGGCCGCGCTCCGTCCCGAGGTCGCCCCGGCCGCCGGGTCCAGGGCCGGCGTACTGCGGTTGCTCGCCGGCTTCCTGCTCCTCGCCGGTGGCGGCGTACTGCTGGTGGCCGGTGCCGCGATGCATCAGGTCATCATCGGAGCGGCCGGTGGGGCGATCTCGTTCCTCGGGATCCTGGCGATCGGCTCGCTGCTGGTGCCGGCGCTGATCCGGGTGATCGGTGCGCTGCCCGCCCGCGGCGGCGGCGTACCCGCACGGATCGCAGTCGCGAACGCAGTACGGAACCCGAAGCGTACGGCGGCCACCACGTCCGCGCTGCTCATCGGCGTCACGCTGATCAGCCTGACCTGTGTCGGGATCGCCTCGGTGCAGAAGACGTTCGACGTGTCGATGAACGGGCAGTACCCGGTCGACCTGAAAGTCACGGCGTACAAGGAGAAGATGCCCGCCAGTGCCGAACAGCAGCTGCGTGACATCAAGGGCATCACCCAGGTCGTCCCGGTCAGCACGGTGGACGTGAAGGCCGGCGGCCAGGACCTCTCGGTGACCGGACTGGACGCGGACAAGGCCGGCTCGGTGATCCACAACGGGTTGCTGGCCGCGAAGCTCACGCCCGGTACGGCGCTCCTCACCTACCCGACGATGCGCAGTCTGAACCTCGAGGAGGGGTCGCCGATCACCATCCTGTCCGGGCAGCACAAGCTGACCCTGACGGTCCGGCTGTCGATCGGGCTCGACCCGATCACGATCACCTCGACCGATCTCGCCAAGCTCGCGCCCACCGCGACGGTGACCGGCTACTGGCTCGCCTCGGATCCGAAGGCGGACGGCCCGGACGTGATCGACGCCGTCCAGCAGTCGATCCCGAGCGTCAAGGACCTGGGCGTCGACGGCGGTCTGGCCGAGCGGTCGTCGTACACGAAGATCTTCGACGTGCTGCTGATCGTCGGCATCGGCCTGCTCGGGGTCTCGGTGCTGATCGCGCTGGTCGGCGTCGGCAACACGCTCAGCCTCTCGGTGCTGGAGCGGACGCGGGAGAACGCGCTGCTCCGGGCGATGGGGTTGTCCCGCCGGCAGTTGCGCCGGATGCTCGCCTTCGAGTCGTTGATGATGGCGCTGGTCGCGGCCGGTCTCGGGATCGTGCTCGGCCTCGTCTACGGCTGGACCGGGACGAGCGCGCTGATGGGCGGGCAGACGGTCGACGGCGGCGTCGAGTACGCCGTACCGGGGACGTTGCTGATCGCAATCGCCGCCGTCGCCGCGGTCGCCGGTCTGCTCGCCTCGGTTCTGCCCGCCCGCCGCGCGGCCAAGGTCGCTCCCGCCGGCGCGCTCGCGACCGAATGACGCCGGCGGCTCGCCCGGCTTGAGGGGGCCGGGCGCGCCGCTACACGAACTCGATGCGGTTCCCGTGGCCGTCGGCGGTGTGAAAACGCCGGCGGCCCGGGATCGTCTCGTTGTCCCAGGTCACCGGATACCCCAGGTCCGTCAGCTTGGCGGCCAATGCGTCGAGGTCGTCGACCGCGAGCGCCGGATGCGCCTTCTTCGCCGGCGTGAACCCCTCCTCCACCCCGACGTGGATCTCCGCGCCGCCGGCCTTGAACCAGCACCCACCACGCGGCTTCAGCAGCTCGGGCTTGTCCACCTCGGTCATCCCGAGCGCGTCGCGGTAGAACGCCCGCGCCACGTCCTCGCCACCCGGCGGGCACGACACCTGCACATGATCGAGCCGCATGCTCATCCCTTCTTCTGCGCGACCGCGAAGATCCGGCGGAACGGCAGCAGCGTGCCGTAGTCCTTCTGCGGGTACGCCTCCGCCAGCCGCGCGCCGTACTCCGCCTCGAACCGCGGACGCACGTCGTCCGGCAGCGACTGCAGCACCGGCCGCGCGCCGGTGCCCTTCACCCACTCCAGGACGGCGTTGTCGCCGGACAGCAGGTGGAAGTACGTCGTCTCCCACGCGTCCACCACACAGCCTTCCGCACTGAGCGCGTCGACGAACTCGGCCGGCCCCGGTACGTCGGGGCGCAGCGACGCGTCCTTCGCATACTCGGCGTACGGCGGTGTCGCGGCCAGCTCGCGCAGGATCGCGTGCGACGGAGCGTCGCCGTTGCCGGGGATCTGGATCGCCAGCCACCCGCCCGGCCGCAGCGCCCGGACGAACCCGGGCAGCAGCTCGAGCTGGTCGGGGACCCATTGCAGCGTCGCATTGGTGACGATCACGTCGACGTCGGTGGCGGTCCACTCCCGGACGTCACCGAGCTCGAACGTCAGGTGGTCGTCGGCATACTCCGCGGCTGCTTCGAGCATCTGCGGCGAGCTGTCGATACCGCGGATCGTCGCCTCCGGCCAGATGTCGCGCAGCGTCGCGGTCAGCGCGCCCGGACCGCACCCGAGGTCGACGACGGTCCGTACGTCGGTGGCCCGGACCCGCTCGACCAGGTCGCGGAACGGCCGCGCGCGCTCGTCGGCGTACGTGCCGTACTGCTCTGGATTCCACACCGGTGACCTGCGCATCGCACTGCACCTCTCTGGGCTATTTATCTTGATGTCGAGATACTCTAGTCCTGCTACTTGTCTTGATGTCAAGAGTCTTGATGAGTACTCTCGACGCATGGAGGACGAGGTCGATCGGCTGATCGAGGCCTGGCGGCGGGAGCGCCCCGACCTCGACGTGGCGCCGATGGAGGTGCTGTCCCGGGTCAGCCGGCTGGCGCGGCACCTGGATCGCGCCCGCGGCCAGGCGTTCGACGCGCACGGACTCGAGTCCTGGGAGTTCGACGTGCTCGCCGCCCTCCGCCGCGCCGGTACGCCGTACCAGTTGTCGCCGGGAAGGCTGCTCAAGGAAACGCTCGTCACCTCCGGCACGATGACGAACCGCGTCGACCGGCTGGCCGCACGCGGCCTCGTCGAGCGGCTGCCGGACCCCAAGGACCGGCGTGGCGTGCTCGTCCAGCTGACGCCCGCCGGGCGGGACAAGGTCGACGCCGCGATGGCCGATCTGCTCACCCACGAACGCACGCTGCTCGGCGGCATCGGCGAGCGCGACCAGCAGAAGATCGCCCGCGTGCTGCGCGAGCTGGTCCGGCCGTTCGACCTCGAGAAACACTGACGGAAACAATCGGTTTGTCGCCAGCGGCAAAGCGCCCGGTACGCCGAACAATGGCCGGCGGAAATTGCGCCGGAATTATCCGAAAAGAAGACCCGTCACTTCGGCCCCGATTCGGTCGTTGCTAGTTGCAACAAGATCGAGAGACTGCTGTAGCCGCCAGCCATCGACACCGGTCTACACCCCTACTAGGGTCATCACCGTCGGTGGCCGATCGACTACAAAATGTCAAAACAAGGTGACTTCGGCGGCAAGAGGTGGTCCGCCGAATGGCTGCGCGGTGTCCGGGGCTCGGGGCTCGAACAACGCCGGCCGGCACGGGGCCCGCTCACCCAGCAGCCTCGGCGTCCCCTCCGAATCACAGGGGATCGGAGGGGACGCCGCGGCTCGAAAACCCCGCTATTCCGCGCGTTCCGCGGCCTCGAACCAGGCGGTTTCCAGCTCGCCGCGCTCGTCGGCCAGCTTGCGCAGTTCGGTGTCCAGCTCGGCGAGCCGCTCGTAGTTGCTCGCACTGGCGGCCAGTTGGTCGTGCAGTTTCGCCTCGGTCTCGGCGAGCTTGGCGAGCTGCCGCTCGATCCGGTTCAGCTCCTTCTTCGCCGCCCTGGCCACTGCGGCGTCAGCCGTCCCATTTTCAACCACCTGGCCATTTCGGGCAGCCGACGAATCGGTGGACACGACCGCCACCGGTGTCAATGCATTGGACGCCGGTCGCCGCGGAATTCCGGCGCTGAGTTCGTCGAGATACTGCTCGACACCACGCGGCAGATGCCGCACCCGGCCGTCGCCCATGATTGCGTAAACCATGTCGCTGACCCGCTCCAGGAAGTACCGGTCGTGGGTGACCGTGACGACCACGCCGGGCCAGCCGTCCAGGAAGTCCTCCAGCACGGTCAGCGTCTCGACGTCCAGGTCGTTGGTCGGCTCGTCGAGGATCAGAACGTTCGGCTCGTCGAGCAGGATGCGCAGCAGCTGCAGCCGGCGCCGCTCGCCACCGGACAGGTCCGAGATCCGCGTGGTCACCTTGTCCCCGGTGAACCCGAACCGCTCGAGCAGCTGCGACGACGTCAGCTCACCACCCTTGCCGGCGAGTGCCGCCGTACGACGGATCGCGGTGATGTGGTCGAGCACCGTGACCGTCTCGTCGATCTCCTCGAGGTTCTGCGACAGGTTGGCGATCCGGACCGTCTTGCCCTGCTTCACGACGCCGTGGTCGGGCCGGAGCTGCCCGGTGAGGACCTTGAGGAAGGTGGTCTTGCCGGCGCCGTTCGGCCCGAGCAGCCCGATCCGGTCCGCCGGCCCGAGCCGGAACGTGACGTGGTCGAGCATCAACCGGTCGCCGTAGCTGAAGCTGACGTCCTCGGCGTCGAACACGTCCTTGCCGAGCCGCGACGTCGCGAGCTGCGACAGCGCGAGCTTGTCCCGCGGCGGCGGCTCGTTCTCGATCAGGGCGTTCGCGGCGTCGATCCGGAACTTGGGCTTGCTGGTCCGGGCCGGGGCGCCGCGGCGCAGCCACGCCAGCTCCTTGCGCAGGAGGTTCTGGCGCTTGTCCTCGCTGACCTGCGCGCTCCGGGTGCGCTCGGCCTTCGCCAGCACGTACGCGGCGTACCCACCGTCGTACGACGTGACGCGGCCGCCCTGCACCTCCCACGTGTCGGTGCAGACCGCGTCCAGGAACCAGCGGTCGTGGGTGACCACGATCAGCGCGCCCGCACGGTCGACGACGTGCTCCGCGAGCCAGCTGACCGCCTCGATGTCGAGGTGGTTGGTGGGCTCGTCGAGGATCAGCAGGTCGACCTCGGTGAGCAGCAGCCTGGCCAGCGACGCGCGCCGGCGCTCGCCGCCGCTCAGGCTGCCGACCAGCGCCTGGTGGTCGACCTCGCCGAGCAGGTGCTCCATCACCGAGCGTGCCCGCGGGTCCGACGCCCAGGTGTAGGTCTCGACGTCGCCGAGGACCGCGTGCAACACGGTCTGCTCCGGGTCGAGGTCGTCGCTCTGCCCGAGGTAGCCGAGCCGCAGGTCGCGGTTGTGGGTGATCCGTCCGCCGTCCGGCTCTTCACGCCGGGCCAGGACCTGCAGGAGCGTCGACTTGCCGTCGCCGTTGCGCCCGACCACGCCGATGCGCTCACCACGGCCTACGCCGAGACTGACCGAGTCGAGCAGTGTGCGGGTCCCGAAGCCCTTCGAAACAGCTTCCAGATTGACCAAGTTAGGTGCCGCCATAACGCGCCCAAGGGTAGCTGACCGCGGCACTCGTGCCAGGATCGTCCAGGTGCTGACTCCTGCCTGGCTCGAAGGCCTGTCCCTGGGCGACGCGATCGCCGCCGATCCGCTCGAGGGCGGGTACGCCAGCAAGACGTTCCGGGTGCGGACGGCGACGGGCCGGTCGGTGGTCGTGAAGACCCAGGACAACCTGCCGCCCGACCTCTACACGCTGGAGGCGGACGGCCTCGACGCGCTGCGTGCGCCCGGCGGGTTCGCCGTACCGGAGGTGCTGCGGGTCACACCGCACTTCATCGTGCTGACGGACCTCGGTACGTCGGAACCGTCACCGACGTACTGGGAGGACGCCGGGCGCGCGCTGGCGTTGCAGCACCAGCAGACCGCGGACAAGTTCGGGTACCACCAGGACAACTACCTCGGGATCCTGCCGCAGCGGAACCCGTGGACCACGGACGGTCACGCGTTCTTCGCCGAGCACCGGCTGCTGCGGTACCTCGAGGAGCCGACCTGCCACAACCAGCTCCCGCCGGAGGATCGCCGCCGTGTCGAACGCGTCGCCGACCGGCTCGCGGAGCTGATCCCGCCGCAGCGCCCGTCCCTGTTGCACGGCGATCTCTGGCACGGCAACCTGCTGCCGTCACCCACCGGAAGCCCGGCCCTGATCGACCCGGCCGTGTACTACGGCTGGCCCGAGGCCGACCT
The DNA here is from genome assembly GCA_036503355.1 of Kribbella sp. Classification (GTDB taxonomy): domain Bacteria; phylum Actinomycetota; class Actinomycetes; order Propionibacteriales; family Kribbellaceae; genus Kribbella. The sequence goes on from DASXXB010000442.1 coordinate 11,852, forward strand.
CGCCACCCTCCTCATCTACGGCCACCTCTCCGGCTCCCTCTTCGACGCCTACGAGGAGATCCATCCGCTGGCCCCCGGCTGGCGCGACCGGATGCCGCTCCTCCACCTACGAGAGCTGCTCTCGATCACCGCCCACACTCCCGACGTCCCGGACACGGTCAGCGAGATCCACACGATCCTCAAAGACTTTGATTGAGGTGCAGGAGGTACTGCTTCTCGTTGAGAGGGTTGCCGTCGGTCCGGTTCCGGCTCGGGGGTGAACCGGGGACCGGCGTGTAGGTGTGAAAGGTGGTGGTGAGGAGCGCCTCGCCGTGGGCGAGGGTGGGTAACTGGGACTCGAACGCGTGGGTGGTGGCGGCCGGGATCGTGCCCTCGACGTGCGTCTGCGTCGCCTGCGTGACGATGCCGCGGTGCTCGGCGACGTGGGCCAGGATCCGCGCGACGGTGTCCGCGGGGACGTCCAGCTCGAAGTGGTTCACCGGCTCGAGGACCGTCGTACCGGACTCGGCGATCGCCTGCATCAGGATCAGCGGCACCAGGCGGCGGAAGTCCGCCGCGACGGTGACCGGGCTCCAGTACGCCGTGTGCGTCAACTCGACCCGGATGTCCGGGATCTCCCAGCCGAACAGTCCCTGGTGCAGCGTCTGCCGGACAGTCTCCTCGATCGCGGTGTGGAACGCCCGCGGCAGCGCGCCGAGCTCCACCTGCAGGTCGTACTCGAGTCCCTCCTCAGCCGGCAAGACCCGGAAGCCGACACCGGCCGCCCACGGCCCTTCGGTGATCTCGCGGACCGCTTCGCCGACACCGTTCAGCCGCTCGACGTGGATCGGTGTCGTCTCGCTGAACGTGACCTCGACGCCGTACTCCGACTCGAGCAGCGACGCGATCACCTCCTTCTGCACCTCGCCGTACAGGCTGACGGTGATCTCGTCGGCCTTCCGCACCCGGATCAGCGGGTCCTGCTCGGCGAGCTGCGCCAACGCCTGGAACAGCCGCATCCGATCGCGCGCACTCACGACGGTCTCCAGCGTCGGCGGCGCGAACAGCCGCTGGGAGTACGCCGTCCGCGCGCCGAGCTGATCGCCGATCTGGATGCTCTTCAGCCCTCGCAACGCCACGATCTGCCCGGCCTCGACCCGCTCGGCCGGCTGTCTCGACCCGTCCCGGTACACCTCGATGCCACTCGGCCGGCTCTGGTACTCCGGGCCGTCGACCGGATGCACCGCCACCGGCGTCCGTGCCGTGAGCGTCCCGCTGACGATCCGCGCGGACGCGACCTTCTGCCCCGCCGCGGCCCGCTCGACCTTGAACACCCGCGCCCGCAGCTCGTCCGCCGGCGATCCGCTTGCCCGCGGCAACCAGGTCCGGATCCCGTCGATCACCTCGGGAATCCCGACGCCGGTCATCGCGGACCCGAAGTACACCGGATGTACGGCGGCGTTCGCCACCTGGGCCCGGAGTTCTGCCGCGTGGTCGACGGTCTCGTCCTCGAGGTAGGACTCCAGGAACGAGTCGTTGCGCTCGGCAAGAATCTCGCCGACGCCGGCGCGCTGCACCGGCAGCAGCTCCACCGCGGCCGCGCGGGAACCCAGGTCCTTGACCGACTCCATCGGTACGGCGGCCGGCGTGAGCAACCGGCGGATGTCCGCGAGCAACTCGTCGTACCGTGCGCCGACCCGGTCGATCTTGTTCACGAACAGCAGTACCGGGATCCGCAGCCGGTCGAGGGTTCGCATCAGCAACCGCGTCTGCGGCTGCACGCCCTCGACCGCGGAGATCACCAGCACCGCGCCGTCCAGCACCGACAGCGCCCGTTCGACCTCGGCGATGAAGTCCGAGTGCCCGGGTGTGTCGATCAGGTTCACCGGCAGGTCGCCGAGCATGAACGACACCACCGCCGAGCGGATCGTGATGCCACGCTTGCGCTCGAGGTCCATCGAGTCGGTGCGGGTGTTCCCGTCGTCGACCCGGCCCACCCGGTCGACGACACCGGCGGCGTACAGCAGCCGCTCGGTCAGGCTGGTCTTACCGGCGTCGACATGCGCCACAATGCCCATCGTCAGAGAGTTCAAGAGTCCTCGCGAATGCGTCGAAACGATCAGTACCACTGGGGCAGATCGATCCGCGGCGCATCCGGGTCTCCTGTCTGTCGATAAAGGACACTCGCACGCTAACACCCGCGCACACCCGGCGACGAGCCAATTTCTACCGGCTGACGCTCGCGGGGAGGATGCGGGCTCCGGGGACGGGGCCTTCGGCCTGGCGGACCATGCGGCAGAGGCCGGATTCGGCGAGGTCGACGGCGAGGTCCACCGCGCTGCGGCTGTCGGCGGCGAGGAACAGGCAGGTCGGGCCGGATCCGGAGATCTGCGCGGCCAGCGCGCCGTGGTCGATGCCGAACTGGAGCGTGTCGCCCAACTCCGGGCGGAGCGCCAGCGCGGCCGCCTGAAGGTCGTTGCCGAGCGCAACCGCAAGCGCACCGGCGCTGCCGGACAGCAGCGCCGACATCAGCTCCGGACGGACCTGCGGCGACTCGACCCGGCGCAGCGGGCGCATCCGGTCCAGCTGGCCGTACACCTCCGGCGTGGACAGCCCGCCGTCGGCGATCGCGAACACCCAGTGGAACGTTCCGCGGGACATCACCTCGGTGACCTGCTCGCCGCGACCCTGACCGAGCGCCGTGTGACCGACCAGGCAGAACGGCACGTCGCTGCCGAGCTCCCCCGCGTGGTGCTGCAGCTCGGTCTGGGTCAGCTGCAGGCCCCACAGCCGGTTGCACGCCACCAGGGTCGCCGCGGCGTCCGTCGACCCGCCGGCCATCCCGCCCGCGACCGGGATCGTCTTGCGGATCGTCAGGTCGACGCCCTCGTCCACGTCGTACTCCGCCTGCAGCAACTTCGCCGCCCGGACCGCGAGGTTCGTCTCGTCGGTCGGTACGTCGTCCGCGAAGTCGCCGGAGATCTGCACCGAGACCTCGCCGTCGTCGTCACGCAGTACCGCGGTCACATCGTCGTACAGGGCAACGGCCTGGTACACCGTGGCGACGGGGTGGAACCCGTCCGGGCGCGGCGGACCGACGGACAGACCGAGATTGATCTTGGCCGGCGCCCGCACCGTGACCTCAGCAGAAGGTGGCACGTCGGACAGGCTAGTGCCTCACATAGTCCTCGCTGCACCGGCGAGGGCCGCGAACTCTGTGATCCCGAGCATCTCGCCGCGTAGCTGTGGGTCGATGCCGGTCACGGTGAAGATCTCGTCGAGGCGTGCACGGTCCGGCATCCAGCGGGCCAGCGCGGAGCGGACCGTCTTGCGGCGCTGCGAGAACGCCGCCTCGATCACCGCGAACACCTCCGCGCGGCTCGCCTCCGTCGCGGGCGGTTCGCGGCGCTCGAAGGCAACCAGCCCGGAGTCGACGTTCGGCGCCGGCCAGAACACGTTCCGCCCGATCGGCCCGGCGCGCCGTACGTCGGCGTACCAGGCGGCCTTCGCGGACGGTACGCCGTACGTGCGGGAACCCGGCCCGGCGGCCAGGCGGTCCGCAACCTCGGCCTGCACCATCACCAGCCCGTGCCGCAGCTCGTCCGACACCTGGAGGAGATGCAGCAGGACGGGTACGGCGACGTTGTACGGCAGGTTCGCGACGCACGCGGTCGGCGTACCGATCTGGTCCGGTCCGACGTCCATCGCGTCGGCCTCGACCACGGTCAGCCGGGGCGCTTGCTCCGGTGCGTAGGTGGCGACGGTCGACGGCAGCGCCCGTGCGAGTAGCGGGTCGATCTCGACCGCGGTGACCGCGTGCCCGTCGGCGAGCAGTGCCAGTGTCAGCGATCCGAGGCCCGGTCCGATCTCGAGGACGTGCTCGCCGTCGGCCAGCCCGGCGGCCCGGACGATCCGGCGGACCGTGTTCGGGTCGATGACGAAGTTCTGGCCGCGCTGTTTGGTCGGACGGACCCCGAGGGACGCGGCCAGGGAACGCACATCAGCCGGACCGAGCAGTCTCGGTCCGGCTGATGTGGATGAATCAGACGAGGTCACCCCGTCAGTGTTGCAGGCAGGAAACTTTTCCCGCCCCACCGCCCCGGTCAGGCGCGCTTGCCGCAGACCGGCCAGGCGCTGTAGCCACCGCGGTCGGCCTTGACCTTCTCCGCGATCGCGATCTGCTGCGCCTTCGACGCACCGTTGGCGTTGTTCGCGTACGCCGTACCGCCGTAGGCGGCCCAGGTGCCGTGGTCGAACTGCAGACCGCCGTAGTACCCGTTGCCGCTGTTGATCGACCAGTTGCCGCCCGACTCGCACTCGGCGATCCGGTCCCAGGCACCGACGTTGCTGCTTGTCGGCGTGTCGGTCTCGGTGGTCGTGGTGGTCGTCGGCTCGGCCGGCTTCGGCTTGGTGCCGACTACAACCTGCTCGTCGACCGCCTTGGTCACGACCTTCGACGCAACCACCTTCGTGGTCGACAGCTTGCCGTCCAGGTAGGTGTACAGGTACGTGACGGCCTTGGAGCCGTCGGTGCCCTTGGTGGTGGTCTTCTTGGTGCCCTCGAGCAGCGTCGCCGACTTGGTCTCGTCGGTGCCGTGCTGGACGGCCTCGGTCTTGGTGACCGACTTCTGCACGACCTGCACGAAGCCGACCTTGTTCACGCCGAGCTTCAGCGGCGTGGCCGCGGCCGGGGTGATCCGGTCGTCGGAGTCCCACGCGATCTTCGCCTGGGTCAGGGCCTGGCCGACGGTGCCGGCCAGCGACTTGATCGTGGTGGTCTTGCCGAGGTGCACGATCTGCACGGTCTTCGGCGTCGTGACGGTCAGCTCCAGTCCCTGCCGGCCGAGCTCCGCGCTCCGGCTGGTGGACAGCTGCGCCCCGTCGTACCGCAGGCCCAGGTCGGCGAGCGCCTCGTTCACGCTGTCGGCCGTGGTCCAGTAGGCCTTCTTGGTGCCGTCGGCGTTCACGGTCAGCTGGCGACCGTACTGCACGGCGATCTCCTGGCCGTCCTTCAGCTTCGTGTCCGGGCCGGGCGCGACGTTGTCGTGCTCACCGACCTGAACTTTCTCGGCCTTCAGGGCGTCTGCCACGGTGGAGCCGAAGGTGTGAACCTTCCGCACCTGGCCGTCGACGGAGATGCTCACGGTCTTGCTCTTCGAGGCATATGCCACGGAGCCGCCCGCGACGGCTAACGCAGCCGTCGCACCGACGGCCACGATGATGGACTTACGCACTAACGCTCCCAGGTAG
>DASXXB010000443.1:0-4519 GCA_036503355.1 Kribbella sp.
TAGCGAGGAGGTGCTCGGTGCGGTAGCTCGGCGCGCGGGGGCGAAGGTCTCGATGCGGAGCATCGTGGCCTTCGGTCCCGTGCGGCGAGGTGCCGTGCCGAGTGCCCCGCAGTAGGCGCTGGATCACCAGACAGGACCTAGAGGGCCTCGACGATCGTTACCTTCATTTCGTTGGAGAGGGTGAAGCCGAGGGAGTTGTAGAGGCGGATCGCGGTGGTGTTGGTGCCGCCGGTGTGCAGGAACGGGGTCCGGCCCGTCGCCGTGACGTGTGCGGCGACCGCCCGAATCAGCCGGGTCGCGAGACCCTGGCCGCGCGCCGACGGGTGGGTGCAGACCGCGCTGATCTCGGCGTACCCCGGCAGGCTGAACCGGGTGCCGGCCATCGCGATCAGTTCGCCGTCGCGCCGGATCCCGAGGTACGTCCCGAGCTCGATCGTGCGGCTGCGGAACGGCCCCGGGTCGGTGAGTGCGACGAGCGCGAGCATCTCCGGTACGTCGTCAGCGCCCAGCAGGACCGCTTCCGGGTCCGCGGCCGGCAGGTCCGCCGGCGCGGTGAACTGGACCAGGTCGATCATCAGCTCCAGCTTGAAGCCGTCCGGCACCTCGAACTCCGGCCGCATCAGCGCAGCCGACGCCCCAGGTCCGAGGAGCTGCGCGGCATCCGCCCAGTCCGCGGCCGTCGGATCGTCCGGCAGGCCGAGGAACGGCGCGACCGCAGTCGGGTAGCGCCGGGCGTTGCCGCGGACCTCGGCGAAGGATGCGTGCGGCCCGGTCAGAGCGGCGTACACGGGATTGGTGAGCACGGTCACCGGAGCCCCCCACGAGCGATGATGGTCAGAATCCCAGTTTGCGCAGGTTCTTCGCGTCTGTCTGCCAATTTTTGGCGATCTTGACGTGCAGGTCGAGGTACACCGGCGTACCGAGCAGGGCCTCGATCTGCTGGCGGGCAGCCGCGCCGACCTCGCGCAGCCGCGCGCCCTTGTGGCCGATCACGATGCCCTTCTGGCTCTCCCGCTCGAGGAAGAGGTTCGCGTAGATGTCGAGCAGCGGCTTGTCCTCCGGCCGGTCCTCGCGCAGCCCCATCTCGTCGATGGTCACCGCGATCGAGTGCGGGAGCTCGTCGCGGACGCCCTCCAGCGCGGCCTCGCGGATCAGCTCGGCGACCAGCGTCTCCTCGGGCTCGTCGGTGATGTCGCCGTCCGGGTACAGCGCGAACCCGTCCGGCAGCAGCTTCACCAGCTCGTCGGCGACCAGGTCGACCTGGAATCCGGACGTCGCGGACACCGGCACGATCGACGCCCACTCGATGCCGGCCGACTCGCCGAGCGCCTGGATCTCGGCCAGGTGCTCGACCATCCGCTCGGGCGAGACCAGGTCCGCCTTGGTGGCCAGCGCGACCTTCGGGGTCTTCGCGACCTTCGCCGCCTCGCCGACCAGGAACCGGTCGCCGGGGCCGATCTTGTCGCTCGCGGGCAGGCAGACCGCGATCACGTCGACCTCGGCCCACGTGGTCTTGACCAGGTCGTTCAGCCGCTCGCCGAGCAGCGTACGCGGCTTGTGCAGGCCGGGCGTGTCCACCAGGATCAGCTGGGCGTCCGGGCGGTGCACGATGCCGCGGACGGCGTGCCGGGTGGTCTGCGGCTTCGACGACGTGATCACGATCTTCTGGCCGACCAGCGCGTTCGTGAGCGTCGACTTGCCGGCGTTCGGCCGCCCGACGAAGCAGGCGAAACCTGCCTTGAAGTTCTCAGGTGTGGACGACATCGCGGACCTCTCCGGTGCCCAGGGCAACTACTACGGGAATGTTGGCGCCGGCGAAGTGCCGTACGACGCCGACCTCGACGGACTGGGCGTCGGTGACGACCGCGGCGGCTTCCAGACCCTTCACGCCCGAGGCGAGCGCCATCGCGACCGCCAGCTGCAGCGCAGTCAGCTCGACGGTGTCGAGGCCTACCGTGCAGGCCGCGTACGTGCGGCCGTCGGAGTCGCGGACCGCGGCTCCTTCAGCGGCGCGGGTCCGGGCGCGGGCGGCGCGGGCGAGGGTGACGAGCTTGGCGTCCTCCGCCGAGAGGTCTGACAACAACGGCTCCAAACGTGACCGCCGATCCGGGGACCGGGCGGGTGGGTGGGTCAGGCGTGCTGGTGGTTCGGGTCCTGCGGCTGCGGTGCGGGCTCTTCCCGCCGTACCAGAACGGTACCTACCTGGTTGCGCCGGCCGGACGGCCGCTCCGCGGTCAGCGACAGGCCCTCGATCCCGACCTCGGCGCCGGGGATCGGCACCTTGCCGAGCAGCTTCGCCATCAGACCGCCGACGGTGTCCACGTCGTCGTCGTCCAGCGGTACGCCGAACAGCTCGCCGAGCTCGTCGATCGGCAACCGGCTCGAGACCCGGTACGCCCCGTCGGACAGCTCCTGCACCGAGTCCGGGTCCTCGTCGTACTCGTCGGTGATCTCGCCGACGATCTCCTCCAGGATGTCCTCGATCGCGACCAGGCCCGCCGTACCGCCGTACTCGTCGACGACGATCGCCAGATGCATCCGGGCGGCCTGCATCTCGCGGAGCAGCTCGTCGGCCGGCTTGGAGTCCGGGACGTACATGCACGGCCGCATCACCGACTCGACCCGCTCGGTCGATTCAGCGTTGGCATTGTCATAGACCCGGCGCATCACGTCCTTGAGGTAGACGACGCCGACGATGTCGTCGAGCGACTCGCCGATCACCGGGATCCGCGAGTACCCCGAGCGCAGCGCCAGCGACGTGAGCTGGCGGAGCTTCTTGTGCTTCTCGATGAACACCATGTCGGTCCGCGGCACCATCACCTCGCGGACGATCGTGTCGCCGAGCTCGAACACCGAGTGGATCATCTGCCGCTCGCCGGACTCGATCACCGCGGACTTCTCCGCGTAGTCGACCAGCGCGCGCAGCTCGGCCTCGGTCGCGAACGGACCCTCGGCGAAACCTTTGCCGGGGGTCAGCGCGTTACCGAGCATGATCAGCACCTTGGGCAGCGGCCCGAGCACGCGGGTCAGCGCCATCACCGGGCCCGCGGACAGGATCGCGAACCGGTCCGAGTGCTGCCGGCCGAGCGTCCGCGGCGCCACCCCGATGATCACGTACGAGATCAGCACCATCACCACGGCGGTGATCAGGATGTGCTCCCAGGTCACCGCCAGGACGCCGGACAGCGCCTGGGTGACCAGCACGATCGCGGTGATCTCGCAGATCAGCCGGATCAGGAGCAGCGAGTTCAGGTACCGCGGGGCGTCGGACAGCAGGTCGCGCAGCCGGATCGCGCGCAGGTTGCCCCGCTCGACCTCCTCGTTCGCGCGCACCTTGGAGTACGACGACAGCGCCGCCTCGACGCCGGCGAACAACCCCGCCAGCAACACGAGCACCGCAGCCACAACCAACAGAACCAGGTCGTGGGATGTCATAGGAGTATCACGCCTCTAGACGATTTCCAGGTGCGCGCCATGCTTCCAGCAGGCGGCCCTGGATGTCCCACATCTCCGCCTTCTCGGCGGGTTCGGCGTGGTCGTAGCCGAGCAGATGCAGGATGCCGTGCACCGTCAGCAGCTCCAGCTCGGCCCACGTGCCGTGGCCGGCCTTCGCGCCCTGGGCGGCCGCGACCGTCGGGCACAGGGCGATGTCGCCCAGGTGCCCGAGCGGCAGGTCCTCGTCGGCCTCGCCGTCGGACCCCGGCCGCAGCTCGTCCATCGGCCACGACATCACGTCGGTCGGACCCGGCAGGTCCAGGAACTCGACGTGATACCGCGCCATGGTGTCCTCGTCGACCAGCTTGATCGACAGCTCACACTCCGGGTGCAGCTTCAGCGACGACATCACGAACCGGCTGAGCCGCATCAGTCCGTGTGCGTCGATCTCGACCCCGGACTCGTTGTTGACCTCGACGTTCATCGGTGGGAATCAGCACTGCCTTCGTAGTTCTCGTACGCCGACACGATCCGGCCGACCAGCTTGTGCCGGACCACGTCGTGCGATGTCAACCGGCAGAATGCCAGATCCTGGACGCCGTCGAGAATCTCCTGCACCACCCGGAGCCCGGAATTGGTCCCGGTCGGCAGGTCGACCTGCGTGACGTCACCGGTGACGACCATCTTCGAGCCGAACCCGAGCCGGGTGAGGAACATCTTCATCTGCTCCGGCGAGGTGTTCTGCGCCTCGTCGAGGATGATGAAGGCGTCGTTCAGCGTCCGGCCGCGCATGTAGGCCAGCGGCGCGATCTCGATCGTGCCGGCGGTCATCAGCCGCGGGATCGACTCCGGGTCGAGCATGTCGTGCAGGGCGTCGTACAGCGGCCGCAGGTACGGGTCGATCTTCTCCGACAGCGTGCCGGGCAGGAACCCGAGCCGCTCGCCGGCCTCGACGGCCGGCCGGGTCAGGATGATCCGGGTGACCTCCTTGGCCTGCAGCGCCTGGACCGCCTTGGCGACCGCCAGGTAGGTCTTGCCGGTACCGGCCGGGCCGATGCCGAACACGATCGTGTTCTTGTCGATC
>DASXXB010000444.1:0-5959 GCA_036503355.1 Kribbella sp.
GGCGTAGCGCCGGACGTGATGCGCCGGCGCGTCGAGGAGACCCTGGACCTGCTGGGCCTGGCCGACGTACGCGACCGGGCGCTGACGTCGCTGTCGGGTGGCCAGCGGCAGCGGACCGCGATCGGTGCGGCTCTCACGTCCCATCCCGCCGTACTGGTGCTGGACGAGCCGACCTCCGCGCTGGACCCGCAGGCGGCCGAGGAGGTGCTGGCCGCGCTCCAGCGACTCGTCCACGATCTGGGCGTCACCGTGGTGATGGCTGAGCACCGTCTGGAGCGGGTGATCCAGTACGCCGACCGCGTGATCGAAGTACCGGGTGGTGCCGCTGCGGTGTCGACCGGTCTGCCCGCTGAACGGATGGTGACGGCCCCGGTTGCACCGCCCGTGGTGGAGCTGGGACGGCTGGCTGGTTGGTCGCCGCTCCCCCTGTCCGTACGGGATGCCCGGCGTGCCGCAGCAGGGCTCCGCTCCCAGCTCGAGTCTCCACGACCTCCGCGCGTCGGAGGTCCGCTGGGTGAAGAGCTTGCCCAGTGCAAGGACCTGGTGGTGAGCTATGGCAGCGTCACTGCACTCCGAGGTGTGTCGTTCAGCATCAAGGCCGGTGAGGTGGTCGCGCTGATGGGCCGCAACGGCGCCGGCAAGTCGACACTGCTCAACTCACTCGTCGGCATCCTCCCGCCGCGTTCCGGTACTGCGGTCGCAGCCGGAGTCGACCCGCGCCGTACCAAGCCGAAGCAGCTGGTCAAGGCGGTCGGCCTGGTGCCGCAGGAGCCGGCTGATCTGCTGTACGCCGCAACTGTCGCGGACGAGTGCGCCAGCGCCGACTCCGACTTCAAGGTGCCCGCTGGTAGTTGCCGAGCCCTGCTGGAGCGGCTGGCGCCAGATGTGGCGTTGGACGTGCACCCGCGTGACCTGTCCGAGGGACAGCGGCTGTGTCTCGCGCTGGCCGTCGTACTGTGTGGCGCGCCGCCCCTGCTATTGCTGGACGAGCCGACGCGCGGACTGGACTACGGGGCGAAGCGACGGCTGGTGGCGATCCTGCGAGAGCTCGCGGCCGCTGGGCATGCGGTTCTGCTGTCGACCCATGACGTGGAGATGGTCGCCGAGGTCGCCACCCGGGTCATGGTGCTGGCCGAAGGTGAGCTGGTCAGCGACGGCGAGACGGCCGAGGTGATCGCCGGGTCGCCGGCGTTCGCGCCTCAGGTGGCGAAGATCCTGGCCCCGCTGCCGTTCCTGACGGTCGGCGAGGTCGCCGAGGCTCTGGATCGCGCGTCATGAACCGGCTCAGACCACGGGCCGCCTCGCTGCGGCTCATCCGGCTCAAACCCCGCAGCACAGTCGCGCTGCTCGTCGCGTCGCTCGTCGGTGTCCTGGCCTTCGCCTGGCCCTTGTTCTTCCAGACGTCGCAGGCAGGCGAGTCCGCGATCGGTCACACCACGGACGCGCCCTGGCTGTTCGTGTTGCTGCTGCCGTTGCTGGTGGCCGTCGTCCTCGCCGAACTGTCCGAGTCCGGGATCGATGCGAAGGTGATCTCGCTGGTCGGGATGCTCGCGGCCGTCGGCGCGGCGTTGCGCGCGTTGGGTCCTGGTACGGCGGGCCTCGAGCCGGGGTTCTTCGTGCTGGTACTGGCCGGACGGGCGTTCGGTGCCGGGTTCGGGTTCGTGCTCGGGGCGGTGTCGCTGCTCGGTGGCGCGCTGATCAGCGGCGGGGTCGGGCCGTGGATGCCGTTCCAGATGTTCGCGTGCGCCTGGGTGGGGTGTCTGGCCGGTCTACTGCCACGGGTCGGCGGGCGGCTCGAGTTGCTGCTGCTCGCGGCGTACTCGCTGGTGTCCGGGGTGCTGTACGGCGTGATCATGAACCTCTGGTTCTGGCCGTACGCCACGTTCGGGAGCGACTTCTCGTTCGTCCCGGGTGACTCGCTGGCCGAGAACCTGCACCGGTACCTGCTGTTCGTGGTCGCGACGTCGCTGGGGTGGGACGTCCCGCGCGGGATTCTCTGCGCGGTACTGGTGCTGGCGCTCGGACGGCCGATTCTGAACGCGTTCCGGCGTACGGCGCGCAAGGCCGCGTTCGAGGTGCCGGTGGTCTTCGAGGACGGGAGGGCCCGTGGCTGATCGGACGCTGGTTCTCGGCGGCGCCCGCTCCGGCAAGTCGATCGCCGCGGAGCGCCTGCTGGCCGACGTACCGGAGGTTGTGTACGTCGCGACGGGTGGGGACGACTCGGGTGACTCCGAGTGGGCCGATCGCGTCGCGAAACACCAGGCTCGCCGGCCGGCGTCCTGGGGACTGGCCGAGACGATCGACCTGGTCCCACTGCTCGATGCCCCCGGTCCTCCGTTGCTGATCGACTGCCTCACGCTCTGGCTGTCGCGCACGATGGACGTGGTCGGCGTCTGGTCCGAGCTGTCCCGCGCGGAGCTGGTCGAGCAACGGATCGCCGAGCTCGCCGCCGCCTGGTCCACGACGCCCCGCCGTGTGGTTGCCGTCAGCAACGACGTGGGCTCCGGCATCGTCCCGGCCGACCCCGGCACCCGCCTCTTCCGGGACCTGATGGGCCGCCTCAACACCACGATTTCGCTGGCCTCCGACCAGGTCCTCTGGACGGTGGCCGGACGCACCCTTCCGCTCACATGACCGCCTCACCTGAGCCCGTCAGCTCGAGCCGGCTGCCGTTGCGCGACGCACTTCGGCTCTCCTTCGGGACCTTGACGGTCCTTCCGGTGGGGTTTCCGCGGCGAGTCGATCGGACGGTCGGCGGGTTGGCCATGGTGCTCGCGCCGGCCGTCGGCCTGGTGGTGGGTGGGGTCGCGGACGGCGTCGTCGTCCTGGCCCCGTTGGTGAAACCGGAGGCCGACCTGCTCGCAGCCGTGCTCGGCGTGCTGGTGGTCGCCGGGTTGTCCGGCGGCCTGCACCTGGACGGTCTCGCGGACTTCGCGGACGCGCTCGGGTCGCGGCGCGATCGCGCAACGATGCTGCGGATCATGAAGCAGAGCGACATCGGGCCGTTCGGGGTGGTCGCGATCATCGGCGTACTGCTGCTCGACATCGCCGCCCTCACCGCTTGCCTGCAGGCAGACTTCGGCTGGCAGGCGCTCCTCATCGCCACCACCGCGAGCCGTCTGACCCTCCCCTGGTCGTGTCGTACGTCGGTTCCCGCCGCCCGCCCCGACGGTCTCGGCGCCGTTGTCGCCGCCACGGTCCGGCCCGCCGTGGCGGTCGTCGCCACAGCCGTCGTAGTAGGAGCGACGGTCGCAGTATCTGGGCTGAGTCTCGACCGGCTCGTGGGGGCCGTAGCCGCGGTCCTGCTGGCCGTTTTCACCGGCTTCGTCACCAGCCGCCGCGCTGTCCGGGCGCTCGGCGGAACTACCGGTGACGTCCTCGGCGCGACCGTCGAACTGGCCCTCCCAGTGGCCCTCGTGACACTCGCTCTGATCGTGTGAGCGCTCACCTCCACAGGGGTGTCGCCGGGGTGGTCTACTGTCGCCGGTGAAACGTTCTAGTGGGGTAGTGACGGCGAGGTTGCAGATGATGTTGTCGGCTCACGAGCAGTGGGCGGCTGCGCACGCCCCGCGATCCGTTATCTTTATGTAATGAACGCAACTCGCCCAGCGCCCGGCTCGCAGGCTTCGCTGCGCGAAGCCAACCGCGCGCGCGTTCTCGAAGTCGTCCGGCAGCACGGCCCGCTCACCCAGGTCGAGATCGCCGCCGCATCCGGCCTGTCCGCGGCCACCGTCTCGAACATGGTCAAGGAGCTCGACGGGGCGGGCATGGTCGGCCTGTCGCGGAGCATCCGCAACGGCCGTCGCGCCGTACTGGTGTCGCTGTCGTCCGGCGGCGGCCTGCTGGCCGGCGTCGCGTTCGGCGAGCGCGACGTCCGGGTCGCGGTCGCGAACGGCTCCCGCGAGATCCTCGCCCAGCAACTGATGCCGCTGCAGGCCGACCACGTCGCCGACGAGGGCATGGAGCGCGCCGCCCGGCTGCTCGCCGACCTGGCCGAGACGGTCAGCTCCGGCGTCGAGGACATCTCCGCGATCGGGTTCGGGCTGCCGATGCCGGTGGACGCGATCAGCGGCGAGGCCGGCTCCGACGCCGTACTGCCCGGCTGGCGCGGCGTGAACGTCACCGAGGCGATGTCGGCGTACCTGCGTGCCCCGGTCGCGCTCGACAACACCGCCAACCTGTCCGCGCTCGGCGAACTCCGGGCCGGCGCACTCCGCGGCGTCCGCAACGGCTGCTACCTGAAGTTCTCGTACGGCGTCGGCGCGGGCATCGTGATCGACGGCGAGGTGTTCCGCGGTTCGGCCGGTACGGCGGGCGAGATCGGGCACGTCACGATCGACGAGAACGGCCCGATCTGCCGGTGCGGGAACCGTGGCTGCCTGGACACCTTCGTGGGGTCCCGGGCGCTGATCAACAGCCTCGCCGCGTCCCACGGGCCGCTGCGGCTGAAGGACATCGTGACCCGCGCGCTCGGTGGCGACCTGGGCTGCCGCCGGGTCATCGAGGACGCCGGGCGCCGGGTCGGCGTGGCCGCGGCCGGGGTGGTGAACCTGCTGAACCCGGAGGCGATCGTGGTCGGCGGCCTGCTGGCCGAAGCGGGTGAGATCGTCCTCGGCCCGCTCCGCGAAGCCCTCGACCGCTGCGCGATCCCGAGTGCCGCCGCGACCGTCGAACTGCGCCCCGCGGAGCTCGGCGACCAGGCCGACATCGTCGGCGCCATCCACCGCGCGTCGATGCTGAGTCACACCAATATCTCCATTTCTTGAATTCAAGTCTTGACGCCAAGGCTCCGGCGGGCTTGACTTCGGGCAGGCCAATCGGGCCGTATCGTCAAGGAGCCGCTCTATGTCCGTTTCCGTACCTCGTCTCGTCGGCCTCGGCCTGTCCGTCGCGGCTCTCGCCGTCTCGCTGGCCGCCTGCGGCTCCAACGATTCCGGCAGCGGCGGCGACGCCAAGAAGGTCGCGCTGCTGCTGCCCGAGTCGAAGACCACCCGGTACGAAGCTCTCGACCGCCCCCTGTTCACCGAGGCACTGAAGGCGGCCTGCGCCAAGTGCGAGCTGATCTACAGCAACGCCGACCAGGACGCGGCCAAGCAACAGCAGCAGGCCGAGGCCGCGCTGACCCAGGGCGCGAACGTGCTGGTCCTGGACCCGGTCGACGGCAAGGCCGCGGCCGCGGTCGCCGCGTCCGCGAAGGCCCAGAACGTCCCGGTGGTCGCCTACGACCGGTTCATCGAGAAGGCCGACTACTACGTCTCGTTCGAGAACGAGGCCGTCGGCAAGCTGCAGGCCCAGACCCTGGTGGACACGCTGAAGGCGGCCGGCAAGACGTCCGGCAACATCGCGATGATCAACGGCTCGCCGACCGACCCGAACGCCGCCGACTTCAAGAAGGGCGCGCACAGCGTGCTCGACTCCAGCGGCTTCAAGATCGCGGCCGAGTTCGACACCCCGGACTGGAGCCCCGACAAGGCGCAGGCCTGGATGGAAGGGCAGCTGAGCGCGATCAAGAACGGCCTGGTCGGTGTGTACGCCGCCAACGACGGCACCGCCGGCGGCGCGATCGCGGCGCTCAAGGGTGGTGGCGTGAAGCCGCTGCCGCCGGTCACCGGGCAGGACTCGGAGCTGGCCGCGATCCAGCGGATCATCGCCGGTGACCAGGCGATGACCATCTACAAGGCGGTCAAGCCGCAGGCCGAGGCGGCTGCCAAGGGCGCGGTCGCGCTCGCGAACGGCAGCAAGCCCGAGTCCACGACCGAGAAGAGCGGCGTACCCTCGACGATCCTCGACCCGGTCGCGGTGACCAAGGACAACATCAAGGACACCGTGGTGAAGGACAACATCTACAAGGTCGCCGATATCTGCACCGCGTCCTTCGCGGCCGCCTGCACCGCCGCAGGCCTGTCCAGCAACTGACCGCCCCGCGGCGTTGCCTCCCGCAGTGAGGTGCGGGAGGCAA
>DASXXB010000445.1:0-20739 GCA_036503355.1 Kribbella sp.
CAGGACCGTTCGCCAACGGTCCGGGGTCCCCAAAGCCCTGCTTAGAAAGGGGTTCCCAGACCGCGATGAACGTCGGATCGCGGTCTTGGAAAGCGTGTTGGGGGCAACCCCTCACGAGTTCGAATCTCGTATCCTCCGCCAGGATTGACGACAGAGGGGCCGGATGCTCAGCGTCCGGCCCTTGTTCGTGGGATCCGGGGGTTAGGTCGTGAGGCGGTCTGCTTCGGTTAGTAGGTGGTTGCCGAAGGGCTGGAAGCCGATGCTGCAGGCGTAGACGCCGCTGACGACTCGGTGGATGGTTCCCCATTCCCAGATGGCGGTGGCGTCCACGCCTGTGCGAGCGGCCAGGTGCTGGGTGCGTGCCCGGAGGTCGTCGCCGAGGTCGGGGTTGCAGCGCACGATGGTGCCGAGATCGCACGCCGGTTCGGCCCGGAGGCCGGCCGGATCGATGAGCTTGTAGCTGCCGTCGCTCGCCTGCAGGGCGTTCAGCTCGTGGATGTCACCGTGGACCAGGACGGCGGACCGGTCGTCATGGGCGGCTCGACGGCGATCCATGCAATTTAGCGCGTCCGCAACAGTGGCCGGCGAACACGGTCGTCCCGCCTGCTCCCACAGTTCTGGCAGCCGATCGGCGTACTGCTCTGCCAACGTCGCGCCGGTGGGGAGATCGATGTCGGGATTGATCGGGCGCCACAGGCGGACCGCGACATCGCACAGCAAGTTGTGGCGGCTTGCGGGGTCGGCCACGACGTCGTACATCGGAGCCCCGAGGCGCTCCAGTAGAAGGGCTTGTCGATCCAGGTCTGCGGCCAACAACTTGGCACATCCCTCACCGTCCGCGAGGCGCAACACCGTGGCCTCGTGGCCGACGTCGCGGCCCGGCACACCGATTTTGAGGACGGCCGGAGTTCCGTCAGCGAGCGTGGCCTCGACTGCCAGGGCCGCGTGACCGCCCGCGAAGCTGGCCCCGATCGTCAGAGACCACTCCCCCGCCAGCGAGTCGACCATGCCCGGCAGCTCGTGCAGCCAGGACTCGTTGCCGTCGGCCACAACCGTCTTACGGACCTGGTCAGGAATGTCGAGGCTCACGTCGCCAGGCTAGCGGGACCCGTCACAGTTGTTGGAGGGCTTGGCGGAGGAAGGCGTCGCGGCGGGCTGTCGCATCGGTGATGCCCCAGTCGGACAGAGTGGTTCGGGTGTTGAGGGCGGCTACCGCGTCCCAGTAAGCGACGTATGACACCGTACGGCCCGAGGCTTGTTGCCAGCCGGTGAGGACGTGGGCGGGCGCGTCCGGGCCGAACGTGATGGCTACTTGTTTACGGAGTTCGGAGAGGTCTACGCCGGGAGCGCCTACTCCGGCGGTCTTCCAGTCGATGAGTGCTGCGACGCCGTTGTGGTTCCAGACGAGATTGCCTGGCCAGACGTCGCCGTGCAGGTAGACGGTCGCCTCGGTGGGCAGGCCGTGGGCGGTGACGAGTTGGTCGGCCTGGTCCAGGAGCGGGGTGGTGGGCATGCGGCCTGTACGGCGGTCCGCGGCGAAGTCGTCTACGGCGATGGGGCGCGGGCGGAACGGCAAGTGTTCCTGCGCGGTCATCGCGACGCCGTGCAGACGGACCAGCGCGGCTCCGGCTGCTCGGAGGCTGGTGGGCGTTCCGCTAAGCCAGGCTGTCGTGCCGGGGACGAGGGTCTCGAGAGACGCGGGTACGCCGGCCTCGGCACCGGAAAGATCCGCGGCGACGAGGCGCGGCGCGGACAGGCCGTGCTCTTCGGCCACCTGTAGAGCGGTGGCGCCGGTGGCGATCATGCGTGGGCCGACGCGCGGTGTCGGCGCACGCAGTACGTATTCGTCGCCGGCGACGACACGCCACGGGCCTTGGCCGGCGTGCAATGGACGGATCTCGCGCACCTGCCGGCCGATCGCGGCGGCGGCCCAGGCGAGCAGTCGACTGTCTTCCCAGTTTTCCCTCATAACCGAGGCTAGCGGATTGCGATGGCTCGCATTGAGCCGCTGGTGACTCGGATGTGGCGGGTGCGGAGGAAGGAAAGGCGTTCGACCGGTGGGATGAGCCGGGACGCGGGGTGCAGCAGTTCGCGGACGCGGGTGGCTACGAATGGGAGGGCGTAGTACTGGTACGCGCTGTCGACGGTGCGGACGGAGAAGCCTGCGCGGTTCAGGAGTTCGGTGATGGTGTGCGGATCGTAGTAGCTGACGTGCTCGGGGATCTTGTAGGACACCCACCGCCGGCCGGACGCCCGCGACAGCAGGCTGCCGATGTTGGGCGTCACGAGGACTATCACGCCACCCGGCCGGAGCAGGCGGCCGGCGCGTTCGAGGAATGCGCCCGGTTCGGTGAGGTGCTCGATCAGGTGCGATCCGAAGATCACGTCGTACTGCTGCCCCTGGATCTCCGGTACCTCTTCCAGCAGGCCGCAGAAGACCCGGTCCGGCAGCCGCTCCGAGGCCCACTTGACCGCCGTCGGCGAGAGATCGATGCCGTAAGCGTCGTATCCCGCGTCCAGTGCGCACTGCAGGAAGTAGCCGTACCCGCAGCCCACCTCCAGCACCTTGCCGGACGGGACGAACTCGGCGATCCGCCGGACGTCCTCACGGAAGGTCGCGAGGTACTCCGCCTGCTGGCTCTCGTACTCGGAGTAGCCGGAACCCACGCCGTCGAAGTACGAATCCGTCTCGTACAGGGCACGCAGGGTCTCCGGACTCGGCGTGGGCCGCAGCTGCACGAGTCCGCAGGTCAGGCACTCGGCGATGGCGTAGCCGTCCTTGCTGAAGCGGCGGCGGAAGCCTCCGCGCGCCGCACACAGAATGCACACTGCTTCGTCACGCATGGCGACTCGATTCAGGTAGCTGAGAGATCCGCGAGACTAATTGACCCGGAAGCCAATCGGCAACGGTTCACCGATCACCGGGCCTGACCAGGCCGGTTTCGTAGGCCAGGACCACCGCTTGGGAGCGGTCTCGCAGGGTCAGTTTGGCAAAGATCCGGGCGGCGTGGGTTTTGACGGTGGCTTCGCTGAGGGTGAGAGCGGTTGCGATCTCGGCGTTGGACAGGCCCTGCCCCATCAGTGTGAGAACCTCCAGCTCGCGTGGGGTGAGGCTGGACAGGTCGCGATGGAGGGCCGGCTGGGCGGCGGCGGGTGTGGCGAAGCGTTCCACCAGCCGACGGGTGATGGACGGGGCCAGGAGCGCGTCGCCGGTGGTCACGAGGTTGACGGCGGCGGCCAGGTGCTCGGGCGTCACGTCCTTGAGGAGAAAGCCGCTGGCGCCGGCGGCGAGCGCGGCGTACACGTAGCGGTCCAGGTCGAACGTCGTGAGGATGAGGACGCGGCACTCGGTCGGGCTGGACAGGATGCGCCGCGTGGCCTCGAGGCCGTCCATGGTCGGCATGCGGATGTCCATCAGGACGACGTCCGGGTGCAGGCGCCGTACGGCGTCCACTGCCTCCACACCGTCCGCGGCCTCGCCGACGACCTCGATGCCGCGGGCGGTGAGGATCATGCGGAAGCCGGTCCGCACCAGGGCTTGGTCGTCCGCGATCACCACGCGGGTCGTCATGGACGCTCCAGCGGCAGCTTCGCGCGGACGCGGAAGCCTCCGCCCAGGCGACGGCGGGCGTCGAGCTGGCCGCCGTACACAGCTACTCGCTGTTTGAGGCCGAGCAGACCGCGGCCGTCCCCATCCGGCGCCGGGGCGCGTCCACCGGTCAGCACGCTGGGCCCTGTGTTGAGGACCTCGACCCGGAGGGCATGAGGCGCGTAGCGGACCGTCACCTCGGCCTTCACCCCGTCGCCGTGCTTGAGCGCATTGGTCAGCGCCTCCTGGATGATGCGGTACGCCGTGACGTCAACACCGGCCGGCAGCGCGCAGGGGTCGCCGGAGATCCGTACGTCGACAGGTAGGCCGGCGAACGCGATGCGGTCGATCAACTCGCTCAGACGAGTCAGGCTCGGCTGCGGGGACAGGTCCTCGCCCGGATCGCCGTCTGCCTTCGGTGCGAGTACTCCGAGGAGGTGGCGGAGCTCAGCCATCGTGTCGCGGCCCGCGGCCTCTACAGCGAGGAGGGCCGCCTCTGCCTCTGACGGATCCGTTGCGAGCACCTGTCGCGCCGCACCGGTCTGGATGACCATGACGCTGACGTTGTGGCTCACGATGTCGTGCAGGTCGTGCGCTATCCGGGCCCGTTCGGCGTCGACCGCCTTGCGGGCCGCTGTCTCGCGTTCGCGCTCCAGCAGCCACCCGCGCTCCTCCAGGGCCCGTCTGTGCGCACGCTGCGCCCGTACATAGGCAAAGGTCAGCACACCGGCGACCACAACCGGCAGCGCAACCAGCAGCCACATCACGAGACCCACTGTCCCAAACGTGTTCCGCCCACCGCATCATCCGGCAGGAGCAGTCCGTACATCTCCAGGATGACAGGCCGCCGACATTACCCCGGCAGGCTGACGTCAGCAGGTGCCTGGCAGCCCTAGCGTGAGCAGCATGACGGAGCACAACGGACAGCCGGTCGTACAGCTCGGCGCAGTACGCAAGGAGTACGGCGAATCTGTCGCACTCGATGGAGTGTCGCTGGAGATCCACGCCGGAGAGGCGGTCGCCGTGATGGGCCCGTCCGGCAGCGGCAAGTCGACCCTGCTCAGCATGGTCGCCGGGCTCGACCGGCCGACGTCGGGCTCGGTCGTGGTGCACGGGGACGACCTGGGCACGCTGGACGAGAAGGGGCTCGCCCTGTTCCGGCGCAGGCGGATCGGGATGATCTTCCAGTTCTTCAACCTGCTGGACGACCTGTCCGCGCTCGACAACGTCGCGCTGGCCGCACAGCTCACAGGTACGTCGGCCTCGCACGCACGCAAGCGCGCGCTGGAGCTGTTCGAGGAGCTGGGCATCGCGGGCCGCCGCAACACGTACCCGGCACAGCTGAGTGGTGGCGAACGACAACGGGTCGCCGTCGCACGTGCGCTGATGAACCGGCCGGCCGTGCTTCTCGCCGACGAGCCGACAGGTGCTCTCGACACCCGGGCCGGCGAACAGGTGATGGACCTGCTGCTGGACCTCAACCAGATCGGCCAGACGCTACTGCTGGTGACGCACGACCAGGCCCTGGCCACACGCTGCGCCAGCCGGGTCATCGACTTCGTCGACGGGCAGATCGCCGGCGAGCGGAGTCTGGAGCGTACGTCGTGAGCGCCGTCTGGCCCGTTGCGCGTGCAGCGGTACGGCGGCGGCGCGTGCAGACCGTGGTGATCGGTGTGGTCGTGCTGCTCTCCACCACGATGATCGTGGTCGCGCTGGGCCTGCTGGCCGCGTCGAGCGCCCCGTTCGACCGGGCGTACAGCCGGCAACGTGGTGCGCACCTCGTGGCGACGTACGACCGGAGCAAGGTCAGCGACAGCCAGCTGACAGCCAAGGCATCAGCTGCTGAGGCCACCGCCGGGCCGTTCGCGGTGACAACGCTCGACCTCGGCATGAACCCGAAGGGCGACTCGGATTCCCTGCTCACCGTGGGCCGCGCGGACCCGAACGGACCGGTCGACCGGCTCACCGTGTGGAAGGGACGCTGGGCGGAGAAGCCGGGCGAGATCGTACTCAACCGGAACCCCACCGAAACCGTCGGGCGCGAGCTGGGGACGCTCGGATCGACCATCCAGGCACCCGGTGGCGCGCGGCTGACCGTTGTCGGCTTCGCGTACAGCGTGAGCCAGTCGGCCGACGCTTGGGTCACCCCTGAGCAGATGGCAGCGCTCAAGCCGACCTCGACGCAGATGCTCTACCGCTTCACACATGCCGCCACCAACGAGCAGGTGTCGGCAGGGCAGCATGCTGTCACCGCAGGGCTGCCGTCCGGTGCGCTGGTGGGCACACAGTCCTATCTGGGCTTGCGGGCGGTCGCCACCGGCCAGCCGAACACGTTCGTACCGTTCTTGATGGTGTTCGGGTGGCTGGGCCTCGCGGTGGCGGTACTGATCGTGGCGAACGTCGTCAGCGGTGCCGTGGTCGCCGGCTTCAAGCACATCGGCGTGCTGAAGGCGCTGGGGTTCACACCGGCACAGGTGATGGCTGTCTACCTGGCGATGATCTCCGTCCCCGCGATCGCCGGGTGCATGGTCGGCACCGTCCTCGGCAACGTACTCGCGGAATCCCTGCTGACAAAAGCGTTCGAGAACTACGGGGCGAACGGCACCACCGTACCGATCTGGGTGGATGTCGCCACGCTGCTCGGCGTACCAGCGTTGGTGGCCTTGTCCGCTCTGCTGCCGTCCCTGCGGGCCCGGAGCCTGTCGGCCTCACAGGCGATCAGTGCCGGCAGCGCACCACGGGCAGGGCGGGGTCTGCGGGTGCAGGGTTGGCTCAGCGGCACTCGGTTGCCGCGGTCGATGAGCTTGGGGCTGGGCCTTCCGTTCGCCCGGCCAGGGCGTACGGGGCTGACACTGGCCGCCGTCCTGCTCGGGGTGACGAGCGTGACGCTCGCGGTCGGGCTCGGCAAGTCGCTGACGACGTACCAGACGGCCGCGAGCCGGGTCGATGCCGTTGACCTGAGCATGTTCGCTCCGGTTGAGGTAGGAGGTCCACATCCTGAGGATCCAGGCGCGCCCCAGCCCGCGAAGCTGAGTGATGCGGCGGACGAGACACTGCTGCGGTCGATTCCCGGGGCTGAGTCGGTGACGCCGAGCACCGACCTCGGGATGCGGCTGGCCGGGTCGCAGACGGACCTGAGGGTGTCGTTCTATCGCGGGAACCCGGAGCAGGTCGGCTTCCGGCTCCTCGACGGGCACTGGTTCGACGGGCCCAGGCAGGTGGTGGTGTCGGAGCGGTTCCTGCGCCAGCGGGGACTCGCGATCGGCGACACGATTACTTTGCAGCTGCAAGGTAAGAACGTCCCGGTCCGGATCGTCGGCAAGGCGCTGTACAACTCGGGTGACGAGCTGCTGTCGAACTGGGACACGCTCAAACTGCTCGCGCCGGCACAGCGCGCCAATCTGTACGAGATCAACGTCAAGCCCGGCACCAACCTGGACGCCTTCGTCAAGGCAGTGCAGGCGAAGGATCCAGGCCTGATCGACACCGGCGGACAGGAGGCGGGCACGTTCGTCGCGATCGTCCTGGCGACCGTCGTACTGCTCACGCTGATGCTGGGGACCGTTGCGGCGCTCGGAGTGTTCAACACCGTCGTACTCAACACTCGCGAACGCCGCCGCGACCTGGGCATGCTCAAGTCGATCGGCATGACACCCGCTCAGGTGACCGTGATGGTCGTGACGTCGATGACCGCACTGGGCGCGTTCGGAAGCCTCCTGGGCATCCCGCTGGGCATCGTCGCCCACCGCCTCGTCGTACCCGCGATGGCGAACGGCGCCCAGATCGAACTTCCCGGCTTCATGCTCCACGTCTACCCGGTCGGCCTTCTCGCCCTCCTGGTTCTGGCCGGCATCGTCATCGCCGCGGCCGGCGCCTTCTTCCCCGCCCGCACCGCCGCCCGGACGACGATCGCCCAGGTTCTCCACAACGAGTGAATATCTGGTTGCCGTGCGCCGCCACATCGGGCTGACTTGGGGCATGGACAAGGTGGTCGCGGGCAATCGGGTGGTCTGGGAGCGGGCCTCCCACAAACACATCCACGAGTACGACGAGTTGCTCGAGCAGGCCCGCGGCGACGGGTTGCTGTTCGAGCGGGAGCTGGAGTTGCTGGCGCCGGTGCTGGCCGACGCGCCGGTGGTGGTGCATCTGCAGAGCGGGCACGGGCTGGATGACGTGGGGCTGCTGAAGGCCGGTGCCCGGCGGGTGATCGGGGTGGACTACAGCTCGGTGGCCGCCGGTGCAGCGCAGCGACGCGCCACCGACCTCCAGGTGAACTCCCGGTACGTCGTCGCGGAAGTGCCCGGCGTACCACTCGAGGACGGCTGCGCGGATCTCGTGTACACCGGCAAGGGCGCGCTGATCTGGATGCGGGACATCGACGCGTGGGCGCGCGATGTGGCGCGGGTCGTACGGCCAGGTGGACACGTGTTCGTGTACGAGGCCCACCCGGCCGTACCGCTGTGGACGTGGGACGAGGACGAGGCGCGGATCCGTCCGGACCGGAGCTACTTCGCCGAGTCCCACATCAACGACACGTTCCCGGGCAACGGCGCGCAGGAGTGGCAGTGGACGCTCGGCCAGATCGTCACCGCGATCACCACCGCCGGTCTCCACCTCCAAGTGCTCGAGGAGTACGCCGAACCGTTCTGGCGGCCGGCGGACGACACGAGCGCCGCCGCCTGGTCCGGCCGGCTCCCCAACTCCTACGCGCTGCTGGCCCGGAAGCCCTTATAGATAAGGCAGAAGCTCTGCCTCCTCATGGTCCAGGTGGGCGTTGAGCTGAGCGATCAGCTCATCCACCTGGTCCAACCGGACCTCTTGTTTCAGCTGGTCGAGCAGTACTGCGATCTGCTCATGCTCGTGCTGCAACGCGGCGACCACGTCTGCAAGCTCGGGATGCTGCTCGAGCATGCCGGGGAACAGCATGGTCGACTCGCCGGTGTGGTGGTAGTGCAGACCTTGGCAGACCGTCAGGCAGTTGATGCGGAGCTGGGCGCCCAGCCCGCCGGCGCCCGACGTCGCCACCTCGTGCCGGATCAGCGCCAGCTCCCGGCGGAACGCCGCGTGGATGCTCTTCCACGCTTCGGCGAAGGAACCGCGGCTTGCCCCGGGCGGCGCGCCCGGAATCAGCGCGACGACCGGGATCGTCCGCGTGACACCGGCCTGGTAGTCGCCCCACCCGGAGTCCGCTTCGACGAGACGCGCGAACACTTCGTCGCGCTCTGCGCCTCGCAGTACAACGGCCTTGGCTGGATAGCTGTACACGCCGACGTCCACACTGACCTCAGGATTGGCCAGCAGGTTGTGGTACCAGGACGGATGTTTCGGACTACCGCCGGCCGAGCCGACGACCAGCACCCGGTCGCCGTCGGGGTAATAGCCGAGGATCGCGGTGCGCGGTTGCCCGCTCCGCGCGCCAGTGGTTGTCAGGAGCAACAACCTGGCGTTCTCGAAAGGCGGGCCGACACGGCCGGCGTTCGCCTTGAACTCGTCGATGAGTCGTGCGGTGAAATCGTTCAGGGTTCGCTTCTCTCTGGTGTCAGGAAGGAAAAGATGCAGACATCAGAGAAACGGGCGGCGCCCGCGCGGCGCTCAGAACGCAGCCGGGACCCCAACTCGTGAATGGCGCAAGGCCGACCCGGCAGTCACGTCCGAGATCGTACCCAGACAGCGCACAGGAGACAATGTCTTTCGTGTCGTTGCCCGAACGCCTCGTCCAGGCCGGGGTCGAACTCCTCGAGGAGGACGGCCTGGCCGAGCTCACGCTGCGCGCGATCGCCCGCCGGGCAGGCGTGTCGCACGGGGCCCCGCGCCGCTACTTCCCGACCCACAACGCACTCCTGGCCGCGATCGCCGCCACCGGCCTGCAGGATCTGGCCGCGCGACTCGAGCCCCGCGGCGACGGAACACCGGAGGAGCAGTTGGTCGAGGCCGCGCGACGCTACCTGGAGTTCGCCGCCGACCGCCCCGGGATGTTCGACCTGATCTTCCGCCACGACCTGCTCGCCGGTGCCGGCGGCAACCTCCGCGCGACGTCGCTCCCGCTCTTCGCGACCTTCGTCGAACTCGTCGCCCGGCTCGAGCCCCGCGACGCCGAGCTCCGCGCCACCGCTCTGTGGGCGAACCTCCACGGCCTGGCCACGCTCCGCGCCACCAACGCGCTCGAGCTTCTCGGTACGACGGACCTCGAACCGATCATCCGGTACGTCGTCCACAGCCACCTGCACTGATTCGCCTACCGAACGTCGCCGTTCGCGTGCGAAACGTCGTACCTCGAAGAAAGCGGCGAAAAATACTCACAAATGCTGTAACAAGCGGCACACCCCGCCGATATGACGAGTGAGCGTCCCAGTGGGGGGCCAAGGGGACGCTCCGGTGTTTCTTCGGGACCACCGCATGTGGAGGGGGCCTCGCAGGTGCTCACCCGGGGCGGGGTGAGCACCTGATCGAGGAAGTAGCGTCCTGAGCCGGAGGTTCGACGGCGCTTTCGGCGCCCAGGCACGCACCTCGCGGCACTTGGCCAGCGCCCACGATGCTCCGCATCGAGGCCACTGACCAAGCACCACGATGCACGCACCTGACCACCGAAATCTCACGCCGAACCTCCGGCTCAGGACGCGCTAGCCCTTGATTCCCACGTTCGCCATTCCTTCGACGAAGCGTTTCTGGGCGAACACGAACAGCACGATCATCGGCAGCGTCGCGAGCGCCGTACCGGCCATCAGGTACGGCCACTGGATCTCGGCCGGGTTCTGGGAGAAGATCGCCAGCCCCAGCTGCAGCGGCCGCATCTCGTCCGAGGTCGTGATCATCAGCGGCCAGAGGAACCCGTTCCAGGCGGCCTCGATCTGGAACACCGCGATCGTGATCAAGGCCGGCTTGATCAGCGGCGTCATGATCCGCCAGAAGATGCCGAACTCGCCGAGCCCGTCCACCCGCGCAGCCTGTGCGAGCTGGTCCGGCAGCGACACGTAGAACTGCCGCGCCAGGAACGTGAACAGCGGCGCCGCGCCGAGCGGGATGATCAGGCCCCACCACGAGTTCAGCCAGCCGATGCCGCCCTGGCCGAGGATGTTGTTGCCGCCGAACAGCGGGATCGACTTCACGATCAGGAACAGCGGCACCAGGATGATCTGGAACGGCACCATCAGCAGCACGATGAAGTAGTTCAGCAGCGCCTTGCCGCCGCGCAGCGGCAGTTTCGCCAGCGCGTACCCGGCCGTCGTACACACCGCCAGCGTGAACGCCGTCTCGCCGATCGCGATCAGCAGGCTGTTGCGGAAGTACCGCAGGAACGGCGCGGTCTGCATCGCCTCGACGAAGTTCCGCCAGCGCAGCTCCGACGGCAGCCAGCTGAACTTCGCGATCTCCAGGTTGCTCTTGAACGCGGTCAGCAGCATCCAGACGAACGGCGTGATCATCAGGATCGCGCCGACCGCGAGGACGACGTACAGCAGGATCCGGCCCGCCCGCAGCGCGGGCGGCTTCGTGGCACCGGCGGCCGGCAACGAAACGCTAGTCATTGGTATCCGCCTTCTGGAGCAGGCGTCCGGCGGCGATGAAGATCGCGATCACGATCATCATGATCACCGTCTCCGCGGACGCGTAGCCGAGTTTCAGGTTCTGGAACGCGTTCTGGTAGATGTCCATCACCAGCACCCGGGTCGCCGAGCCGGGGCCGCCCTGCGTCATCACGTACACCAGGTCGAAGACCTGGAAGGTGCCGACGATCGACGTGATCAGGACGAAGAACTGCACCGGGCCGATGGCCGGCCAGGTGACGTTGGCGAACCGCTGCCAGCGCCCGGCGCCGTCCAGTTGCGCCGATTCGATCAGGTCGCGGGACACACCCTGCAGCGCGGCCAGGTAGATGATGATCTTGGTGCCGAGGCCCTGCCAGATCCCCACCACCATCAGCGACGGCAGCGCGGTCCCCGGGTCGGCCAGCCAGCGGTTCGGCGCGAACCCGAACAGGCTGAGGAACCCGTTCGCCAGGCCGGAGCCCGGGTTGTAGATCCACAGCCAGATCGTGGCCACCGCGACCGTCGCGGTGACGGTCGGGATGTAGAACGCCGTACGGAAGAACCCGAGGCCGCGGATCTTCTGGTTCAGGCCGATCGCGACCGCGAGCGCGATCGCCATCGAGATCGGGATCACCACCAGCGCGTACAGCACGGTGTGCCATAGCGACGCCAGGAAGTTCGCATCCCGGAAGAGGTCGGTGTAGTTGGTGAATCCGACCCAGGTGAAGGTGTCACCGAAGCTGTAGTCGGTCAGGCTCAGCACCAGCACGGCGATCACCGGGATCACGATGAAGATGCCCGAGTGCAGCAACGCCGGGGTGAGCAGGGCCCAGCCCGCGCGGACCTGACTGCGGACCAGCGCGCGGCTGTCCTTGGACGAGGCGGCCTTGCCGGGCGCCGCCACTGCGGGACGTTCAAGAGTTGTACTCATCGGGACTGTCCTGCCAGGTTGTGCAGCACCTTCGCGGGATCCTTCTGTCCGAGGACCGCCTGGGTGAGCTGGACGTCGAAGTTGCCGCGCATCTCGAGCCAGTTGCCCGGTACTTCGTTCTCGTTGACCGCGTACACCAGGCCGTCGGCGACGAACTGGCTGAGCGGGTTGGACTTCGCCTGCGGCGAGTTGCTGGCGTCCTTGTAGGCCGGGATCTTCTTGTTCAGCTTGGCGATCATGTCGAGGTTCGCCGGGGTGGTCAGCGTCTGGATGAACGACCAGGCCGCGTCCTTGTGCCGGCTGCGGGACCCGATCGAGGCCAGGTCGCCACCGACGTACTCGATCTCCTTGCCGCTGTTGAAGCGGAAGAACTTCAGGTCGTCACAGTTCTTCTGGCCGATGCCGTCGGCGGAGCAGTCGACGCCGCCGTTCACGATGCCCATCGCGGCCTCGCCGGTCAGCACCAGCGGCTGCTGCGCCGCGTTGGTCTGGCCGTACGGCTGGACGTTGTTGATCATCGACTTGATCCACAGCAGCGTGTCCAGGCCCTCCTTGTTGTCGAAGTTGGGCTCACCGCCGATGTACAGCGGCGTACCGGTCGAGGCCAGGAACGTCACGAACGACTGCCGGAACCCGGTCGCCGAGGCGAGGTCGAAACCGCTGCGGGTGATGTTGCCGTTCTTGTCCCGCTTGGTCAGCTTCTCGGCGGCGGCCTTGATCTCGGCCAGCGACTGCGGCGGCTTGTCCGGGTCGAGTCCCGCCTCGCGGAACGCGCTCTTGCGGAGCGCGACGGCCCGGGCGTCGGCGACCAGCGGGTACGCGTACAGCTTCTTGTCGTACGTCACCGCCGGGATCAGCGCCGGGGTGCTCTTCTGCTTGATCACGTCCGGCGTCACGCCGTAGTTGCCGAGGTCCTCGAAGATGTTCTTCGACGCGAACGGCTGGACCCAGCCGACGCCGGTGACCATCACGTCGTACGGAATCCCGGCCGCGATCGAGGTCGACATCTTCTCGTTGAGATTCTTGTACGTCGCGAAGTCCGGCTCGACCTTCATCTTCGGATAGGTCTTGTGGAAGTCGTCGACGACCTTCTGGAACGCCTCACGCCCCTTGGTACTGGGCGGGAACGACGGAATCAGCACCCGCAGCGTCCCGGTCGCCTCGGCCGGGGGCACGCCGTCCGTGCTCTTGTCGATCACCCCGTTGCCACAACTGCTGACCACGACGCTGAGCGCAGCGGCCAGCAGGGTCAGTCCCACTCCACGTCTCACAGGGGGTACTCCTTCGCTGACATCTTCAGCCGGGGGTCCACGACCCCACCCAAGTGCAGCGAAGGTATGGGAAAGGGCTTTCCCCGTCAATACCTCAGCGCTCGAACGATCACAATCGATCAGGAACGGAAACCGGCGAGGTTCGGTTCTGTCTTCGCGGCGCCGCAGGAGGTGCGGATGTTGAGGGTGGGGAGGAGGCTGAGGTGCTGGATCGGGGTGTCGGGGAACTGGAGTTTGCGGAGCAGGAGGTCGCAGGCGGTTTCGCCGAGGCCGCGGCGGGGCGGGCAGACCGCGGTCAGCGGTACGACGGCCAGCGAGGCGGTGACGTCGTTGTACGCGATCACCGCAAGATCCTCCGGTACGCGCAGGCCGAGCTCCATCGCGCGTTCGACCAGGCTGGCGCCGTGCTCGTCGGAGTGGACGAGGACGGCGCGACTGCCGAACTGCTCGCACTCGGCCAGGAACGCGTCCAGTTGCCTGACCGCGCCGGGATCGTCGCCGCGCGCCGGGAGGTCGACCGGCGACAGGAACACCTCGACGCCGAGCGCCTTCGCCGCGGTCTCGATCCCGCGCCGCAGCCAGTACGCTGTGACCGTGGCCTGCAGGTTGATCGCGATCCGCCGATGGCCGAGCGCGACGAAGTGCCGCAGCGCCAGCATCGCGCCGTACGCGTGATCGGTCCGGACGTGGTCGTACTCGCGGCGTACCTGCGGGAACCCGAACGCCCGCTCCAGCAGCACCACCGGTACGTCGATGTCGTCCAGTCGCGAGTCGAGCCGGTCGGCGGCGTCGCCCTGCGCGGTGCTGAGCAGCAGCCCGGCGACCCCGATCCCGAGCACCTTGTCGAGACGCTCGCGCTCGGTGGCCACGTCGTACGACGAGACGCCGAGCACCAGGCGGGCGCCGTACCGCTCGGCCATCGCCTCGGCGCCGCGGATCACGTCGGAGTAGTACGACGTCGCGCTCGGCACCACGATGCCGATCGTCAGCCGGCTGCCCGCGCTCGCCTGGTCGGCCGTGGAGGTGCCGATCGCGCCGCCGTGCACGCGGCGGAGCAGGCCTGCGGAGTCCAGTTCGGCCAGGTCGCGGCGTACTGTAATCGCGGAGACGCCCAGCTCGGCGACCAGGTCGGCGACCCGCAGCCGGCCGTGCCGTCGCAGGCTGCGCAGGATCAGCTCGTGGCGCTCCTGTGCAAGCATGTGGTCCCCTGATCTCTCAGTGATTGTTCGTGATCATACGATCAGGACCCGCCCGGACGGAACGAGGAGGTGGCCGGTGCAGAAGGCGAACCGGACGAGCACCGTGCTGTCGAAGCTGGCCGTGGTCGGCGACCTGCTGATGCTGCAACTGGTGTTTCTGGTGATCAGCCTCGGCATCCTGACCCTGTTCCCGGCCGCGTTCGCGCTGCAGCGCGTGGTGCCGGACGCGATCAGCCAGGAGCGGCCGAAGCTGCTGCGGCGGTTCTTCGGCGAGTTCCGCCAGGCGATGAAGCAGTACTGGCTGCCCGGGTTCGGCCTGTGGACCGGCGGCCTGCTGCTCGTCTTCGGCATCTCGTTCTGGGCGTACGCCGCGGGGCCGGTGCGGATCTTCGCGCTCGCCGTACTCATCCCGCTCACCGGCATGATCCTCGGGCTCTACCTCAGCGGTCTCGCGATTCTCCCCGAGGCGTCGCCGACCGCCCCGATGAAGACGCTGTTCCGCTCCGCCAACCTGTTCCTGCTCCGTCGACCGCTGCCCGTGGCCGGTGGGGTCGTCATACTGCTCACCTGGTTCGCGCTGGCGTCACAGGTGCCGACACTGTTCGTCGTCGGCAGCGGTCTGGTCCCGGCGCTCACGGCGTACTGGCTCTCCCGCCCGCGTCGCGAAAAAACTTCTGAAGACGTGTCAATCTGAGCCCTCCCGGTTCGACGTAGAGGTGTAAGGCCACTACGACGAACTGCAAGGAGAACCGGAATGTACGCGACGACCGACACCCTGGCGACGACGCCGGCCGCGCAGGGCGGCCGCTCGCGCCTGCCGGCCCTCTACACCCTCTGCGCGGGCATGTTGATGATCGTGCTCGACGTGACCGTGGTGAACGTGGCCCTGCCGGCCATCCAGGACGACCTCCACTTCACGAGCTCCTCGCTCGCGTGGGTGGTGAACGCGTACCTGATCGCGTTCGGCGGCCTCCTGCTGCTGGCCGGTCGCCTGGGTGACCTCCTGGGCCGGCGGAACGTCTTCACGGCCGGGCTGGTCGTTTTCACCGCCGCCTCCGTGCTCTGCGGCCTGGCACGCTCGCAGGAGGTGCTGGTGATCGCACGCTTCATCCAGGGCGTCGGCGGTGCACTGACCTCCGCAGTGATCCTGGGCATGATCGTGACGCTGTTCCCGGAGCCGCGGGAGCAGGCCAAGGCGATCGGCATGTACGCGTTCGTCGCGTCCGCCGGTGGGTCGATCGGTCTGCTGGCCGGCGGCGTACTGACGCAGGCGATCAGCTGGCACTGGATCTTCTTCGTGAACCTGCCGATCGGCGTACTGACGACCGCGCTGGCCGTCAAGCTCATCGAGAAGGACAAGGGCCTGGGGCTCGGCCGCGGGACCGACGTACCGGGTGCCGTTCTGATCACCGCCGCGCTGATGGTCGGCGTGTTCACGATCGTGAAGCCGGCGGCCGAGCTGGGCTGGACCGCTCCGCGGACGCTGGTGCTGGCTGCGGTGACGCTGGTCCTGCTGGCCGGATTCGTCGCCCGTGAGGCGACCGCCGCGAACCCACTGGTCCCGCTGCGGATCTTCCGCTCCCGCACGCTGACCGGCGCGAACCTGGTCCAGGCGCTGTCCAGCTCCGGGATGTTCGGCATCTTCTTCCTCGGCTCGCTCTACCTGCAGCGCGTCCTCGGGTACGACGCTCTCGAGATCGGGCTGGCGTTCCTTCCGACCACGGTCGTGATGGGGCTGCTGTCGGTGAAGTACTCCGAGAAGCTGGTCACGCGCTTCGGGCCGCGGCGCCCGCTGATCGCCGGACTGTCGCTGATCGTCGTCGGGCTGGCACTGTTCACCCAGGCTCCCGTCGGTGGCAACTACTTCGTCCACGTCCTGCCGGTGCTGGCGCTGCTGGGCCTCGGTGGAGGTATCTGCTTCCCCGCCCTGATGGGCCTGTCGATGTCCGACGTGAAGCCCGAGGACGCCGGCTTGGCCTCCGGCCTCATCGGCACCATGGGCGAGGTAGGCGCCGCCCTGGGCCTGGCCGTCCTGGCCACCCTCTCCGCCACCCGCACCGCCTCGGTCGCCACCGTGAAGCCCACCCTCGCCGCCCTGACCGACGGCTACCACCTCTCCTTCGCCATCGCCGCAGTGATCGTCGCCGCCGCGGTCGCGATCGCCGTCACAGTAATGCGCCCCACCAACCAGCAAACCGAGGAAGAGCCCGAAGAACCCCTCCTCCTCGAAGCCGCCTGACCTGCTAAGGAGACGAGGGTCCGCCGTCCACCCCGGACGCCGGACCCTCGCTCGCGTTGGCAGCTCGCCGACGCAGGATCGCCTGGACACCAACCAGACCAGCGACGCCGATCGCCACGGACAACTCGAACTTCCAGTCATCCGCGAAACCCGAGATCAGCGGGAAGCCTACGACGCACAGGAACACCATGGTCGGCAACCAGGACAGACGTTTGTGCCGCTCGGCCCAGCACGTCCAGCGCCCGTCATACAGACCGCGGGGTGCAACAACGATCAAACCGACGAGCACGACCCCTGAGGCGCCTGTCGCATAGTCACGCCAGGTCGTCGCTTCAGTCAGTCCGTAGATCATGCAGAGCAACACCGACAACGCGACCAGGCGCATCGTCCTCCCCGGTCGCCGCAGCAGCGAGCGGCTCGACTCACGGTCGACGTACCGCAACCTCTCGATCAATCGACGTCGAACAGCCACAACCGCCTCCTCACGACCTCACGGCCGACGCCGGCTTGGGACCTCGGTGTACCACTGCCACCACGCGAGCCCGCGGCGACGTGCTCCGATTGTGAGGAGGCCGAGAGCCGCAAATACTGCCAGCGTTCCGCCGGTGAGCATGGCGGCGTACGACAGCCGACGATTCCGCTTAGCAAGCCAGCGGTGCGCATCGGCGGTTGCGAGCACCGTCGACGGGTCCGAGGCACGGTAGACGATCTGGAGTGGCATGGCATACCGCGTGCCGGTGCGAGGTTCCTGCGATCCCTCGAGCATGCCTTGCGGGTCGTCCTCCCACCTGTAGAGGACCGCCCGGACCGGCTCGCCGGCTGTGGTCCTGAACTCGACCTGCATCTGCTCCACGAGCGGATCGCGAATGCCCTCCACGTCGATCCGCACCGACCGGGCGGTCGTTACGACCCCAGTGCCGATCAGCTCGCGGCTCAAGGTCTGCCGCTCGTTGATGTCGAGGAATCCCAACAGCCCCACCACAGCAATCACCAGGGCGGGGACACCAAGCCAGGTCGGGCCCCTCCCGGGCCAGTCGACGTTGGTGGTCAACGTGTGGCCCGGATGCGGGCGCGTTGGCGGAGGATGCTGGTGATTGTGACGACGAGTCCGACCGGGATTGCGATCAGGATGCTGGTCCGGCGGCTGAGGCCGAACTCGGCGAGCATCGCGAACAGCATGCCGGTCATGAACACGACCGTGAAGGCAGCGTTGGGAATCGGATGTCTGTCCAGAGCCGCGAGGCGGGCTGGGTATGCCTTTGGCGCGATCGCCGACGGCAGCATCATGACGACGAAGAAGACGGCGACCAGGATGTCCTCCAAGCGGCCAGTGTCAGCCGCCTTGACGATCCACGCGATCGTGACACCCACGCCGACCACCCGCGTCAGCGTGGGCGGTGCCGCGAATCGGCGGTCGATGAACCTGTCGAACTGCCCCATGTGCTTGCCCTCCCCGCCGAGATGATCGCACGGTTGTCCACAGCTGGGGATGGGACGGGTTTCGGGGTGGGGGGTGGGATGGGGAAGGATGTGGGCCTGCGGGATGCAGAGGTGTTGGACGTAGAGGGGAACGGACAGTGGTGGTGCAGTCGATCGAGCAGCGGATCGCCGGGGAGCTGGAGGTCGGTGAGAATCAGGTGCGGGCAGCGGTGGCGCTGCTGGACGAGGGCTCAACGGTCCCGTTCATCGCGCGGTACCGCAAAGAGGTCACCGGCATGCTGGACGACGCCCAGCTGCGGACCCTCGAGGAACGCCTGCGGTATCTGCGCGAGTTGGAGGAGCGCCGGCAGACCGTTCTCGAGTCGATCGAGAGCCAGGGCAAGCTGGACGACGCGCTGAAGGAGCAGATCCTCGCCGCGGACACCAAGTCCCGCCTGGAGGACATCTACCTCCCGTTCAAGCCGAAGCGCCGCACCAAGGCGATGATCGCCCGGGAGAACGGCCTCGAGCCGCTCGCCGACGGGCTGATGGCCGACCCCGACGTCGAGCCGTTCGCGGCCGCGGCCGTGTTCGTGAACGCCGAAGTACCGGACCCGCAGGCCGCGCTCGACGGCGCCCGCGCGATCCTGGTCGAGCGGTTCGCCGAGGACGCCGACCTGATCGGCGAGCTGCGCGAGCGGCTCTGGGAGCAGGGCCGGCTGGCGTCGGCGGTGCGGGAGGGCAAGGAGACCGACGGCGCGAAGTTCTCGGACTACTTCGAGTTCGACGAGCCGTTCACGAAGATGCCGTCGCACCGGATCCTCGCGCTGTTCCGCGGCGAGAAGGAGGACGTACTCACGGTCACCGTCGAGCCGCTGCCCGCGGGGGTCGAGGTCGACGGACCGACGGAGTACGAGACGACCATCGCCCGCAAGGTCGGCATCGAGAACCAGGGCCGCCCGGCCGACAAGTGGCTGGTGGAGACGGTCCGCTGGGCCTGGCGGACGAAGATCCTGGTGCATCTCGGCATCGACCTGCGGATGCGGCTGCGGCAGTTCGCCGAGGACGAGGCGATCCGGGTGTTCGCGGCGAACCTCCGCGACCTGCTGCTGGCCGCCCCGGCCGGCACCCGCGCCACCATGGGCCTCGACCCGGGCTTCCGGACCGGCGTGAAGGTGGCCGTCGTGGACGCCACCGGCAAGGTGGTCAACACCGGCGTCATCTACCCGCACGTCCCGCAGAACCAGTGGGACAAGTCGATCGCCACGCTGGCCGCGCTGGCGGCCGCGCACGACGTCGAACTGATTGCCATCGGCAACGGTACGGCGTCGCGCGAGACCGACAAGCTGGCCGCCGACCTGATCGCCAAGCACCCCGAGCTCAAGCTGACGAAGGCGGTCGTCAGCGAGGCCGGCGCGTCGGTGTACTCGGCCTCGGCGTTCGCCTCCCAGGAGCTGCCGGGCATGGACGTCTCGCTGCGCGGCGCGGTCTCGATCGCGCGCCGGCTGCAGGACCCGCTGGCCGAACTGGTGAAGATCGACCCGAAGTCGATCGGCGTCGGGCAGTACCAGCACGACCTCCCGGAGAACTCGCTGTCCCGCTCGCTCGACGCGGTCGTCGAGGACTGTGTGAACGCGGTAGGCGTCGACCTCAACACCGCCTCCGCGCCGCTGCTCACCCGAGTCTCCGGCATCACCCCCGGCCTGGCCGACAACATCGTGCAGCACCGCGACGTCAACGGCCCGTTCACGTCGCGTACGTCGTTGCGCGAGGTCGCGCGGCTCGGCCCGAAGGCGTTCGAGCAGGCAGCCGGGTTCCTCCGGATCCCCGACGGCGACGACCCGCTCGACGCCTCGAGCGTGCACCCCGA
This sequence comes from Kribbella sp., assembly GCA_036503355.1. Classification (GTDB taxonomy): domain Bacteria; phylum Actinomycetota; class Actinomycetes; order Propionibacteriales; family Kribbellaceae; genus Kribbella. The sequence continues at coordinate 20,042 of DASXXB010000445.1, forward strand.
GTCCTACCCCGTCGTACGCCGGATCCTGGACGCGACCGGGTCGGACCTGAAATCGCTGATCGGCTCGTCGGAGCTGAAGCGGCTGAAGGCGGCCGACTTCGTCGACGACATGTTCGGGCTGCCCACCGTGACCGACATCCTCGCCGAGCTCGAGAAGCCCGGCCGGGACCCGCGGCCGGCGTTCAAGACCGCGGTGTTCGCCGAGGGTGTGGACAAGATCGCGGACCTCAAGCCCGGGATGCGGCTGGAGGGCCAGGTCACGAACGTCGCGGCGTTCGGTGCGTTCATCGACATCGGCGTACACCAGGACGGGCTCGCGCACGTGTCCGCCCTGTCGAAGAACTTCGTGAAGGACCCGCGCGAGGTGGTCAAGCCGGGCGACATCGTGATGGTGAAGGTCCTCGAGGTGGACATCCCGCGGCAGCGGATCTCCCTCACGCTCCGCCTCGACGACGAGATCGGCTCCGGCGGCCAAGGCGGTCGCGGCGGCCAGAACCGAAGCCAGGGCGGCGGCCAGGGCGGCGGCCAAGGCCGAGGCGGTCAGGGCAGTGGTCAAGGCGGCGGTCAAGGTGGTCAGGGCCGGGCTGGTCAGGGCGGCCGTGGTCCCGGCGGCCAGGGCGGTCGCGGACCAGGCGGTCAAGGTCGCGGCCCGGGCGGTGGCGGTCAAGGCGGCGGTCGAGGCGGCGGTCAAGGTGGCG
>DASXXB010000446.1:0-3603 GCA_036503355.1 Kribbella sp.
CCGGTCGCGAAACCGCCGGTCACCACCTCGAGCGTGACCCACGCCGGCGTGTCGGCGACCGGCGTCCGCGAACCGACCGTTAGCCACCCCGACGCCATCCCGTCGAGCACACTCCGCCAGGCGTCGACCCGGACCGCCGCACGCCGGCGTACCGCCGGATCCTCCGCCACCAGCGCCCGCTCGAGCGCGTGCCGCAGCCGCCCGGTCGCGTACCCCTCCGACATCCGGAACCCCCGTTCACTGGATGGGACCGCCGCAGACATGGAGGCAGGACTCGAACCTGCGCCCTCCCGGTCTAGAGCCGGGCGATCTACCCCTGATCTACTCCATGAAGTACCCACACCCTAACGACGTACAGGGTCTGACTGGTCAGGCGATCGCAGCGATGTCGCCGTCGTCGAAGTAGATTGCCTGGTGCAAACGACCGCCGAGCGCCGCCGCATAGCGCAGAAGAACCTCTTGGCCCGAGATCTTGCCCTGTTCGATCTGGGAGACTCGGCCTTTGGTGACACCCATCCTCTCGGCGACCTGGACCTGCGTCAGACCACGAGCGCGCCGGATCTCGGCCAGGCGGTGCCCCTGGACCTCCGCAAGCAACTCCTGCTTGCCGGCCGCGACGGCGTCCTCACCACCCGCGCGTGCAACCGCCTGCTCGCGAATGTCCCGCCAACTCACGTAGCCGCTCATCACTCACGCTCCTCTTCGGCCTGGCGTTCCTTCACATAGATCTCGTACCGATGCTCGGAAAGTGGGATGGCCTCGTCGTACCAAGCCTTCCACCGCCCCGCCTTGTCGCCGGCGACACGACAGTCGGTGGCTAGAGGTTTAGCAAACGGTATACCTCGTGAGCTGGCGTCATACGCCGTAGGGGGTCCTGGTGAGGGTGAAGGTGGCTATGGTCAGGTGGGGGGTTGTGTTGCCGTCGCGGATTACGTGGAGCTTTTCGCCGGCCAGGTAGCCGTCGCGGCCTTGGTAGAGGTCGGGGGCCAGCGGGGTGAGGCGGGTTGTGAGGCCGCCGGAGAGTTGGAGGATGCCGCCGGAGACCGAGATGGTGAGCGGCGTGTTGCCCCAGTACCAGTGGCCGAGCAGGTCGGTGCCTTGGGCAAGCGGTGGCTCCGGCACCCACTCCTGCGTGACCGGCGGCTCGTACGTGGCCAGGATCCTGATCAGGTCCGGTGCCAGCGACGCCACGCGTCCGTACGTCGCGTTGCCGAGCGTCACCGCGCCGACCCGGCGGACCCGGTCGACGAACAGCCCGGCGAGGAAGCCCGGCATCGAGCCGGTGTGCCCGATCAACAGGTGCGGATCGTCCGCGATCAGCCGCATCCCGAGGCCGTACGACGCGTTCAGCCCCTCGCGCGGATCGGACGCGACCGGCGTCGCCATCTCCTCGACCGTGTCCCGGCTGAGCACCTCGTGCACCGGGTCGATCCAGAACTCGGCGTACCGCGCCAGGTCCTCGATCGTGCTCCACAGCTGCCCCGCCGGCGCCATCGCGCCCGAGTCGTACGCCGGCTCCGGGTCGAGCTGCCCGCTGAACGGGTGCACCGAGAACCCGTGCGCGGACGGGGCTTGGGGGAAGTACGTCGTACGCCGCAACTCCAGCGGGCCGAGGATCCGCTCCTGGACCAGCTCCAGCCAGGACGCGCCGCGCAGCCGGGCGACGATCTCGCCGAGCAGGCCGTACCCGAGGTTCGAGTAGTGGTGCCGGCGATCCGCCGGACCGACCGCCTGCGCGTCGCTCATCGCCGCGGTCAGCTCGTCGAACGTGACGCCCGGATTGCGTTCCCACCAAGGGCCTTCGGGCTCCGCGTTCATCCCGCCGCTGTGCGCGAGCAGGTGCCGGACGGTCCGGTCCCCGAACGCGATCCCCGGCAGATGCTTGCCAACGGCATCGTTCAGCGACAGCAACCCGTCGTCGCGGCACTGCATCACCAGGATCGCCGTCATCGTCTTCGTGATCGACCCGACCCGGTACTGCACATCCGGCCCCGGCAACCCGCCGTCCGCGGTGGCAAACCGCCCCCGCGCCGCAGTCCACGCCAGGGCACCGTCTTTCAGCACCCCAGCGTTCACCGAAGGCAACTTCGACTCCCCCTGCGCCGCCGCAACCTCGGCGAACAAAGCTGCAGCGGTGTCAGGACGTACGGAAGTCACTCAAAGGCCTCCGGGGACGGGCAGGAGCAGATGAGGTTGCGGTCGCCGTACGCGCCGTCGATCCGGCGGACGGGCGGCCAGTACTTCGAGGCGCGGTCGACCGAGCGCGGGAACGCGGCCTCTTCGCGGGTGTAGGCGTGCTCCCACTTGTCGTTGATGACCGACTCGGCGGTGTGCGGCGCGTTCACCAGCGGGTTGTCCGCAGCCGGCCACTCCCCTGCCGCGACCCGGTCGATCTCGTGCCGGATCGCGATCATCGCGTCGCAGAAGCGGTCGAGCTCCCCCAGGTCTTCGGATTCGGTGGGCTCGACCATCAGCGTGCCGGCGACCGGGAACGACATCGTCGGGGCGTGGAACCCGTAGTCGATCAGCCGCTTCGCGACGTCGTCGACGCTGATGCCGGTGTCCTTGGTCATCGGCCGCAGATCCAGGATGCACTCGTGCGCGACCAGGCCGTTCTCCCCCGTGTACAGCACCGGGAACGCGCCCTCGAGCCGCTTCGCCACGTAGTTCGCGGTCAGTACGGCGGCCTTCGTCGCGTCGGTGAGACCGGACGCGCCCATCATCCGGATGTACGCCCACGAGATCGCGAGCACGCCCGCGGACCCGAACGGCGCCGCGCTGATCGGTCCGACGCCCGACTCCGGACCGGCCTGGTCGAGCAGCGGGTGGTTCGGCAGGTACGGCGCGAGGTGCGCCGCGACCGCCACCGGTCCGACACCGGGGCCGCCGCCGCCGTGCGGGATGCAGAACGTCTTGTGCAGGTTCAGGTGGCTGACGTCGCCGCCGAACTCGCCAGGCTTGGCGAGCCCGAGCAGGGCGTTCAGGTTGGCGCCGTCGACGTACACCTGGCCGCCGTGGTCGTGGACGATCTTGCAGACCTCGCGGACGCTCTCCTCGTACACGCCGTGCGTCGACGGGTACGTGATCATGATCGCGGCCAGCTTCGAGGCGTGCTCGGAAGCCTTGGAGCGCAGGTCGTCCAGGTTGATCGTGCCGTCGTCGTTGCCCTTGACAACGACGACCTTCATCCCGGCCATCACCGCGGACGCGGCGTTGGTGCCGTGCGCGGACGCCGGGATCAGGCAGACGTTGCGGTCCAGGTCGCCCTGCGCGCGGTGGTACCCGCGGATCGCGAGCAGGCCGGCCAGCTCACCCTGGGAGCCCGCGTTCGGCTGGATCGAGACCTTCGCGTACCCGGTGACCTCGGCCAGCCAGCGCTCCAGCTGCCCGATCAGCTTCACGTACCCGGCCGCGTCCTCGACCGGCGCGAACGGGTGCAGGTCCGCGAACTCCGGCCAGGTGACCGGCTCCATCTCGGTGGTCGCGTTCAGCTTCATCGTGCAGGACCCGAGCGGGATCATCCCGCGGTCCAGCGCGTAGTCCTTGTCGGACAGCTTGCGCAGGTACCGCAGCATCGCCGTCTCGGACCGGTGCGTGTTGAAC
>DASXXB010000447.1:0-1912 GCA_036503355.1 Kribbella sp.
CCGCGGTCCTGGACGCCGCGGCCGAGCTCCGGCGTCCCGACCGCGGTTCTCGCGACCGCGCACGACGTGGCGATCCGGCGGTACTGCGAGACGTCGAACAACATCACCCGCTGGACGGACCTCGACCACGGCGGCCACTTCTCGGCGCTCGAAGTCCCGGACGAGCTGGTCGCAGACGTCCGTGCCTTCTTCCGCGACCTGCGCAGCTGACCTAGTGCCTGCGTCGGAGGGCACTAGCTGAAGTCGGTCGACCTGCTCAGGTCGGCCCAGGTGGCGGCCTCGTCGGCGCGGGAACGCGACGAGCTGTCCGCGAGGGTGAGCGCATCGGTGCCGAGCAGGAGCCGCAGCGGAGGGTTGTCAAGGGCAACCACCTGCAGGATCGCCTGCGCCGCCCTCGCGGGATCGCCCGGCTGCTTGCCGTCCATCTCGAGCCGGCGCCGGTGCATCTCGCCGACCGTGGCCTCGTAGTCCGGGTGGACGTCGGCGAGTTGCATGGACGACCCGCCCCAGTCGGTCCGGAATCCGCCCGGCTCCACGATCGTCACCTTCACACCGAACGGCCGCACCTCGTTGCTGAGCACCTCGGAGAAGCCCTCGACGGCGAACTTCGCCGTCTGGTACGCACCCATTCCAGGAGTCCCGCCTGCCCGTCCGCCGATCGACGAGAACTGCAGGAAGTGCCCACGGCGCTGCTCACGGAGCACCGGCAGCGCAGCCTTGGTCACGTTGACCACGCCGAACAGATTGGTCTCGATCTGCGCACGGAAGTCGTCGTCGGCCATCTCCTCGATCGACGCACTGTTCGCGTAGCCGGCGTTGTTCGCCACCACGTCCAGTCCGCCGAACTCCTCGACCGCCGTCCGTACGGCGGCGCGCGCGGCCCCGGCGTCGGTGACGTCGAGGGCGACCGCTCGCAACTGGTCGCCGTACTTCGTCACGAGGTCGTCGAGCTGCTCGGGTCTGCGGGCCGTGCCGACGACGCGGTCGCCGGTCGCCAGCACCGCCTCGGTCAGTGCGCGACCCAGGCCGCGCGAGCTGCCGGTGATCAGCCAGATCTTGCTCATTCCCATTCCTAACTAACCGGTTGGTTGGATCTCCTCTATCTAACCAACTGGTTGGTTGTAAATCAACTAACCAGTTGGTTGTAAGGTCTCCGTATGCAGCAACGGAACGCAGACCGGACCCGGGCCCGCATCCTCCAGGCCGCCACCGAGGAGTTCGCGGCGCGCGGGATCGCCGGGGCGCGCGTGAGCCGGATCGCCGAAGTGGCCGGATGCAACAAGGCGATGCTGTACGCGTACTTCGGGAACAAGGACGACCTGTTCGACGCGGTGTTCAGTGCGTCCTTGGACATGTACCTGGAAGAGGTCGGGTTCGACGTCGACGATCTGCCTGCCTACGCGGGGCGGGTGTTCGACTACTTCGAGGCGCACCCGGACCGGTTGCGGCTCTCGATCTGGTACCGGCTCGAGCGGCCGGACGGGCGTCCGCTGGAGGCGATCGTCGCGGTCAACCAGAGCCGGCTGGACGAGCTGCAGCGCGGTATGCGACGACGGGCGGTGCCGAGGCGGTTCACTCCGGTGAGCCTGCTGTCACTGGTCCAGGCGATTGCGACGAGCTGGTCGTCGATGAACCCGGAGCTCGGGGTCGAGCTGCCGGATGCGGGCGTACGGCGTCGTGCGGTGGTGACGGCGGTGCAGCAGATTCTCAGGTGATTCCTTGGTTGGCCCGATGGAGTTCTCAGTCTGGCGAGCTCTACTCGTAGCAGAGGGAACTGGCCGAGGAGGGCAACGGGAATGAACGAGAGCGCTGGACCGGGACCGTACAACGGCGGGCAGGCGCCGCAGGGCGGGCAGCAACCTGCGAACCACATGTATCCGCAGGGGCCGCAGCACGAGCCCGGGCCGCAGGG
>DASXXB010000448.1:0-4100 GCA_036503355.1 Kribbella sp.
GTCCGGGTGGTTGGCCCGTGCTCAAAGACGTGCGAGGGTCGGCCGTGACGTCCCGGCGCGGGCTGTCGCCGTACCGCGGCCGGCTGGGGACATCCGATCACCGGGTGCGTACGGCGTACGGGAAAGGGTGGGGTGGGGTTCACCCCAGGGTGCGCTCGGGGGCTTCCTGCATGGTCGCGGACGGGGCGCGGCGGCGAGGCTTCTTCCCGTAGCCAGCGCCACGCCAGGGAGCGCTGGGTGGGGCGCCGGTGGGGGCGCAGAGGGGCAGGGACGGTATGGCCAGGGGACAGATCACGGTACGGGCGGCGCGCTGGAGCGCCACCCATCCGTGGCGGGCGATCGCGATGTGGGTGGTCGTCGTGATCGCCTGTTTCGCGCTCGGCTCGGTGACCGGGACCAAGGAGTCGAAGAACGAGGGTGACATCGGTGAGGTGACCCGGGCGGACAACATCGTCAAGTCCGGCAACTTCGACGACCCGGACGTGGAGAGCGTGCTGATCACGGCGCCGTCCGGACAGCTCGACCAGGCCGCGGCGCGGAAGGCCGCCGGCACGGTGATCCAGCAGATGCGCGGCCTCGGTGGGGTCGCGGAGGTCGGGCAGCCGATGCCGTCGCCGAAGAACGACGCGGTGATCGTCCGGGTGACGCTCAAGGACGCGGCCGAGGGGTCGGACGCGGACGCCCGGGTGCAGCCGCTGCTCGACACCACGGCCCAGGTCCAGAAGCAGTACCCGGACCTCCGGATCGAGGAGGTCGGCGGCGTCTCGATCGACAAGGCGCTCAACGAGACGCTGGGCAAGGACTTCCAGCGGGCCGAGATGTTCAGCCTGCCGGTAACGCTGGCGATCCTGCTGCTCGCGTTCGGCGCACTGATCGCGGCCTCGGTGCCGGTGCTGCTCGCGCTGTCCGCCGTCGCGGCCGCCATCGGCCTCTCGGCTGCCGCGTCACAGCTCGTCCCGGCGGTCGACGCGGTCAACAGCGTCATCCTGCTGATCGGTATGGCGGTGGGCGTCGACTACTCGCTCTTCTACCTCCGCCGCGAACGAGAAGAACGCGCGAAGGGTCGCGGTCACGTCGACGCGGTAGAGATCGCCGCAGCCACGTCAGGCCACGCGGTGGTCGTCTCGGGTACGGCGGTGATCATCTCGATGGCCGGCCTGTTCCTGGCCCGGGACGCGGTGTTCTCGTCGTTCGCGGTCGGATCGATCCTGGTCGTCGCGGTCGCCGTCGTCGGTTCGCTGACCGTGCTCCCCGCCGTACTGGCGAAGCTCGGTCGCTGGGTGGACCGCCCGCGGATCCCGCTCGTCTGGCGCCTGACCGCGTCGAAGGGCAGGCCGCGGTTCTGGCCGACCGTACTGAAGCCGGCCCTGAAGCACCCGGTCGCCACCCTGCTCGTCGCCGTCACCGCGCTGCTCGCGGTCGCATCGCCGGCGCTCGGGATGACGCTGAAGTTCCCGGGCACCGAGGACCTGCCGCGGACCACGTCGGTGATGAAGGCGTACGACCGGTTGACCGCTGCCTTCCCCAGCACGGGCACCAGCCACGAGGTCGCCGTACGGGCGCCGGCGAATCAGGAGCCCGCGGTGAAGGCCGCGCTGGCCGAGCTTCAGCAGAAGACCAAGGGCGACACGTTGTTCGCGTCGGACGGTCTCGAACAGCCGCGGTTCTCCAAGGACGGCACGGTCGCGACGCTCGAGGTCGCCACGCCGTACGAGGGCGGCAGCCAGCAGGCGCGGGACTCGCTCACCAAGCTGCGCAAGGAACTGATGCCCGAGACGGTGGGCAAGGTCCCCGGGGTCGAGTACGCCGTCGGCGGGTTCGTGGCCGCGGACGTCGACTATGCGGCGCACACGAAGGCCAAGCTGCCGCTGGTGATCGGGTTCGTCCTGCTGCTGACGATGATCGTGATGATGGTGACGTTCCGGTCGGTGGTGGTCGCGGTAACCGCGATCGGGCTGAACCTGCTGAGCGCGGGAGCGGCGTATGGCGTCGTCACCGCGGTCTTCCAGAACACCTGGGCCGAAGGCCTGCTGCACTTCCGGTCGAACGGCGCGGTCGTCAGTTGGCTGCCCTTGTTCCTCTTCGTGGTCCTGTTCGGCCTGTCGATGGACTACCACGTGTTCGTCGTCAGCCGCATCCGTGAAGCCGTACTGCGCGGCGTGCCGACCCGACAGGCCGTTGCCGAAGGCATCACCGGCTCAGCCGGCGTCGTGACCAGCGCAGCAGCCCTGATGATCGGAGTCTTCGCGGTCTTCGCCACCCTGAGCACCCTGGACATGAAGCAGTTGGGCGTAGGCCTGGCGGTAGCGATCCTGATCGACGCAACGATCATCCGCGCCGTGGTCCTCCCCAGCATCATGACCCTCCTCGGCGACACCAACTGGTGGGCCCCCAAGTGGCTCCGCCCCAAGCCGGCCAAGCACGCAACCACCCCACCCGCCCCAGAACGCGAACTGACACCAGTCGGCTGACCCCGCGCACGACGCCCCACCCGGAACGCTCGGGTGGGGCGTTGTCGTTGGAGGATGTTGGTATGGGTGATCGGGCTGGGGTGTTGGGGGAGTTGGCGGGGGACGTGCTGGGGGTTGGGCGGGGGCATCCGGTGCGGGTGGGGGTGGATGGGTGTTCGGCGGCGGGGAAGACGACGCTGGCGGATGAGTTGGCCGGCGTACTGCGGTTGCGGACCCGGCGGGAGGTGATTCGGGCCGGGATCGATTACTTCAAACGGGCGCCGGAGTTGCGGACGACGTACCCGATCGAGTCGCCGGAGAGCTACTACTACGAGGTCTACGACAACGACGCGATCCGGGAGCGGTTGCTGGCGCCGCTCGGTCCCGGTGGTGATCGGCGGTACACGAACGGCCTGCGGGACAGTTCGGCGGCGAACGTGCTCGACGTACCGGTTCGGACTGCGGCGCCGGATGCGATCCTGATCGCGGACGGCGCGTTCCTGCAGCGGCCGGAGCTCGACGACTACTGGGATCTGCGCATCTACGTCCACGTGAGCTTCGAGACCGCACTCCGCCGCGGCACCGAACGCGACGCAGCCTGGATGGACTCCCGGGAAGCCGCCGCTCACCGCTACCGCACCCGCTACATCCCCGGCGAACAGCTGTACGTCGACCAGGTCAACCCGGCCGCCCGCGCCCAAATCCACATCGACAACGAGAACCCGGCCGCCCCGGTCATCACCCGCCGGCAGGCCAACTCGTAAACACGTCCGTCAGTTCCGGGCCAACTCGTAAACATGTCCGTCAGCTCCGGACCTGCTCGAGGCACGCCCGGCGCACGAGTCCGGCCAGCTCTTTCTCGCTCCGGCTCCAGGGCTCGCCGGGTTCGTCGTCGATTCCCCAGAGCTGGCCCAGCGGCTGTTCGAGGGCCTCGTCGGCGTACGCGTTGTCAATGACAAGTTCGGCGACCTTGTTGACGACCCAGGTCCAGCGGGCCCGGCCGGCCAGAGACAGGTTGGCGATGTGGTCGTAAGCCACCTTGAACGCGGCCTGGTGTGAGGACAGTGGTGCGATGCCTGCGTCCGCGAGAGCTGCCGGGAGGAGATCGCGAACCTCATGCGGATCCCGGCCGCTGAGGCCTGCCAGTTCCGCCAGCGACAGACCGTCGTACCCCTGAACGATCCAGTTGGCCGCCCACAGCGGGACCGACTCCGTACGCAGCGTGTCCAGGCTCAGCCAGGCACCGACCAGAGCGGGTGTCGGCGTTTCGCCGTCCGGCATGAGGTGCTCGAACATGCCGCCATTGTGCACGGGCTCAGGTGGTTGCCTGGCGGGCTCGGTGGGCGGCGGCTTTTACTCGGCTTTGGCATTGGGGGGAGTGGAAGCGGCGTTGGCCGTTTTTGGAGGTGTCTACGAAGACTCGGTCGCAGTTCGGGGCTTCGCAGACGCCCAGGCGGCCGGCTAGGTCGCTGCCGACTGCTAGGGCCAGACCTGCGGCGCAGCCTGCGGCCCAGCCGTTGGCCAGTTGTTCGTCGGGGCCGTGGAAGTGCAGGCTCCACGGGCGGTCGCGGCCGCGGTCGAGTTGGGGGCGGGCGTTGGTGTCGAGGAGAAGGGCGTTGATCTCGGTGGCGGCGGCGTCCAGGTCGCCGG
>DASXXB010000449.1:0-3861 GCA_036503355.1 Kribbella sp.
GCGGTTAGGTGGTGACGGTGATGGGGGTGCCGTTGGAGGTTAGGGACCAGTCGGTGGTGTGGAAGGTTTTGGGGTCGACTGTGCCGGTGGCGGTGACGTAGTCGATCATCAGTTGGCGGATCTCGACCTGGCGGTTGTAGACGACCGGCGCGGTCTTGACGTGCGGGAAGTTGCCGCCGCCGGACTGGCGGTAGTTGTTGACCGCGACAACGAACTGCTGGTCGGCGGTCACCGGCGTGCCGTCGTACGCGAGGTCGGTGATGCGCGCGCCGGCCGCCTTGGCGATGTCGATCTTGTACGTCAGCGGCTTCGTCAGCCCGCCGAGGATGTCGTAGTTGTAGTCCGGCGTACCGTTCGGTGCGGTCGGCGTCGGGGCGTTGGTGACCTGATCGGACGGGAACGGCCCGGTGCCGGTGACCTGCTTGAAGTACTGCGCCGAGAACTCCAGGTACTCCTTGATCTGCGCGCCCGTCATCGTCACCCCGAGCAACGTGTTGTCGAAGACGTACAGCCCGGCCACGTCCCGCACCGAGACGTCACCGGCCGGGATCGCCGCCTCCCGGTTGAACGGGGCCGCGATCGCGAGCACCGGCAGCGACGCCTGCGGCGTACCGGCGAGGGCCTTCGACACGGCGTCGGCCTGGACGAAGTTGACGAAGTCCAGCGCAGCGGTGTCCTCCCACGGTGCCGTGGCCGCGGACATCGCCTCGGTGCAGGTGCCGATCTTCGAGTTCACGTACTCGACGACCTTGTCGTGGTCCTTCTCGAGCAGCGCGACCACGTCCGGGTCGGCGTCGACGGTGTTCGCGTTCAGCACCTGGCTGTGCCGGCCGACGACCTTCCACTGTCCGCGGACCTTCTGCAGGTCCAGGTCGAACAGCGACAGCCGCATGCCCCACTTCAGCGGTTCGCTCAGCACGACCTGCTCGCCGCTGGTCTTGTTCGTGACCAGGCGCTCCGGGATCTCCAGGTGCGCGTGGCCGACCAGGACGGCGTCGATACCCGGGACGGTCTCGGCCATCAGGACCGACGCGTTCTCCGGGTACGGCAGCGCGTCGCCGTACGACGAGGACAGGTCCATGCCCGAGTGCACGGACGCGATCACGAGGTCGGCGCCCGCGGCGCGGACCTTCGGCACCCACTGCTGCGCGAGCTCGACGATGCCGCCGAACTTCAGCTTGTTCTCGACGTTCGCCTTGTCCCAGATCGCGATGCCCGGGTTGGTCAGGCCGAGGATGCCGACGGTGATCGGCTTCTCCCCCGGCACGTGCACGCGCTTCAGCACGTACGGCGGGAACGCGGGCAGGCCCGTGGTCCAGTCCTGGGCGTTCGCGCCGAGCAGCGGGAACCGCAGCTGGTGCTGGAACTTGCGCAGGATGTCGAGGCCGTAGTTGAACTCGTGGTTGCCGAGCGCCGCGGCGTCGTACCCGATCTCGTTCATCGCGGCCGCCATCGGGTGCGTGTGGCCGCCGGTGATGGGCTCGATCTTCGCGTAGTAGTACGCGAGCGGCGTGCCCTGGATGGTGTCGCCGGCGTCGAGGAGCAGCGGGCGCGGCGCGTGCCGGTCCGCGGCGATCCGGTCCCGCACGGCGCTGACCAGCGTGGAGATCTTGGCCAGACCGATGTCGTTGTGGGCGGAGTCGTCGTACTCGGCGTTCTTGAAGTAGTCCCAGTTGAACACGTTGCCGTGCAGGTCGGTGGTCCCCATCACGGTCAGCCGGACGGTCTTCCCGGGTCCTTGACTGCCGGCGTACGCCGGAACGGCCTGGAACCCAGCCGCGGCCAGCGCCGCCGCGCCGCCGATCACCGTACGTCGTGTCATGCTCGTCCGCTCACCGCTGTCCGTCATCGCCCCGCCTCACAGGTCGCCTCGCCGGGATCTCCGGCCCGAGAGCACACGATACGGCCGACACACCCCACCCGCTGAACAGATGCCCCCAACCACGCGAGAAGATTCCGCCTATGACCAAGCCGCCCGGCAAACTGCTGCCGTTGGTCGCCGCCCTGCTGTGCGGTGCCGTCCTCGCCCAAGCCGCCTCGCCCTCCTCGTCTCCCGTGACGTCCGCCGCGGGTCCTGTCACCACGACCCCGAGCCACGGACAGCTCAGTACGTCGATCACCTCCAAGCGGGGCGAGCCGTCGTCGACCAAGCACCCGACGCCGCCGCCCGTCAAGCCGACCCCGCCCACACGACCGGCCGACGACTGGAACCTGGCGGGGCACGGGAAGGTGCTCTACCTGACGTTCGACGACGGCCCGCAGCACGAGTGGACGCCGAAGATTCTTCAGGTACTGCGCAAGCACCACGCGCAGGCCACGTTCTTCGTCCTTGGGATCCAGGTCGCGCAGTACCCCGAACTCGTCGCCGCCGAGCGCGCCGCCGGGCATCACGTCGGCAACCACACCTACGACCACAAGACACTGACCCGACTGCCGGAAGCGAAGGTGCGCCAGGAGATCGCGCTCGGCGTGCACTCGAAGTGCCTGCGGCCGCCCGAGGGCGCCACGAACGCGAAGATCGCGGCGATCGCGGCCTCGTACCACCAGCGGCAGGTCCTCTGGGACGTCGACACCGAGGACTGGGAGAAGCCCGGCACCGCCCACATCGAGCACGCGATCCTGACCGGGGCCCGCCCCGGCGCGATCATTCTGATGCACGACGGCGGCGGCAACCGCTCCCAAACCCTCGCCGCGCTCGACCACGCCCTGACCAAACTCACCAAACAGGGCTACACGTACCGCGCCCTGCCCTGCTGAGCACGAGTCAGCGCTGAACGCCGGCCTTGCCGTTGGAGAAGTGGCGGAGGGCTTCGTCGATGACGTGAACGGGCTGGTCGAGGGCCTTGACCAGGAACATGCCGGTCGGGCGGAGCAGCGGGTTCGGCTTGACGACGCTGCGCACCGACGGCTGGTCGAGGCCGCGGACGCCGGCGGTCGTCGCGCCCACGCCGCGCTCCAGGGCCAGGTCGAGCATGTACTGACCGAGCAGCTTGTGCTGGGTGAAGCCGCGGACCGTCGCCCACGGCAACACGACCGGGTACGCCGCCCCGTCGCACGCCAGCTCGAGCCCCTTGGCCGAGATCCGCATCGCCACCGGCGGCAGCTCGTTGGCGTCGTACCACTCCTGCCGGTCGGCCTGCACGCGGTACACCAGCAGCGTGCTCAGCACCAGCGGGATCATTGCCACGATCAACAGCAGCGCGAACGGCCACATCCCGGACCCGGGGAACGCGATCAACGCGTAGACCGCGGCAATGATCCCGACCGCACCGAGCGCTGCCGTCACCCAGCCGCCGCGCCGCTCCACGGTCCGGACCACCTCGCGCCGGCGCAGCACCGCGTCGCGGTCGATCCCGACCACCAACGACTGCCCAGGATCCCGTGGCGGCACCTGCACCTCCGGCTCGACCTGTGCCGCGCCGGCCGCTGCAGCACCGGCCTCCGCGACCTGTGAAGTTGCGTCCCCGTCCTCACTCACCGGGAAAGAATCCCACAGCTCAGGGCTTCCGGCGACCTGCCCAGGTCCAGGCGTAGACGCCGTCGTCCACCGCCCGGCCGCCTTCGCCGAGTTCGAGCGGGCGGAAGGTGTCGACCATCACCGCGAGTTCCTCGAAGCGCTCGGCGCCCAGGGACGCCTCGATCGCGGACGGCTGCGGCCCGTGCGCGTACCCGCCGGGGTGCAACGAGATCGATCCGAGCCCGATCCCGGAGCCCTTCCGCGCCTCGTAGTCGCCGCCGCAGTAGAACATCACCTCGTCGGAGTCGACGTTCGAGTGGTAGTACGGCACCGGCACCGACAGCGGGTGGTAGTCGACCTTCCGCGGCACGAAGTTGCAGACCACGAAGTTGTACCCCTCGAAC
>DASXXB010000450.1:0-2611 GCA_036503355.1 Kribbella sp.
GGTGGCGGAGTTCCGGTCGGTTCGCTGTGTCTCAGGGGTACGCCGTGGGTCGGGCTCGGGTTGCCGTCCGGTCGGTTGGCTGTCGCCCGAGGCGCGGTCACTCGAACCATTCGTCGGCTGCTGCGCCGCGTTGTCGGCCGGTACTCGTTCCGGTCGCGACGGAGCACCCGGTGTATTCGAGGTGCCGGTGTGTGCGTCTTTCGACGTACCGACGTTGGTCGGTGTCACCGGAGTGGCAGGTGGTCCCGGGTGCTGATGATCGAGCGGATCAGCCGGCCGGGGCGTCACAGGGTCGGTCGGCCCCGAACGGGCCGGATCGCCTGAACCCGGCCGTGCGGGAGCGGCCGTGCCTGGGCGGTCGGGTTCGGTGGTGCCCGGACGGCTCGGATCGATCGAGTCGGGATGGGTGGGAACGGTCGTGCCTGGGTGGGGTGAGTGAGGGAGCGAGACGGCCGGGTGTGCGGGGGCGCCGGTGGTGCGGGTTGGCGTGGTGTCGTGCGGATCGGTCGACCAGCGGTTGTGGTTGGTGTCGCCGATGTGGGGATCCAGCGCGCCGGCGCGGGTCGTCACCAGAGCCGGCGAGGTGCGCGTGGCATGCGAAGGGAGGTCCAGCCGGGGTGGGCGCGACAGCGGCACGTGCGGATCGAGGCGGACGGACTTGCCGAGGATCGGGATGTGTGAGTAGCCCTTGAGGACCGACCCGGCGACGGGGATCTTCAAGGTGCCCTCGATCGCCCCGCTCCGGATCCTGGAGCGGAAGTCGAGGAACTTGTCGGCTCCCGCGACAGCGACCCGCACCGGCGGTACCTTCGACGCCAGTTTGCCGACTTTGCCGAGCTTGCCGACCTTCGACGTCAGACCGGCCAGCTTGGTGGGGCCGATCGGGATCAGCCCGAGGACGCCGAGCACGGACGATGTCTGGTTGCCCTTCGACCAGTCGTCACCGATGGTGCGGATCGTGTCGTCGAAGCGCTGGTCCAGCTGCTCGCTCATCCCGTCGGGCAGCAGCTTGCCGACGCCGGGGATCTTGTTCAGCAGCATGAGCGTGTCGTTGCCCATCTCGGCCCAGGCGTCGAACATCTGGTGCATGTCCGCCGGCGGGTGGTCGAAGGCCCATTGGAAGAAGTCGTCGTCCCACTTCCAGCCGGTGGACTGGGCCAGCCACTGGATTCCGAGGACCGTGGTCAACCCGTCGAGGATGCCGACCAGGCTGTGGCCGACGTCCGAGATCCACGGCGCGTCGTACTCCTCGGGCGATCCCCACGGAGGCGGTGGGCCCTCGCCGCTGCTCATCGCCCTGGCGTGATAGGCGAGGCCGCCGTTCAGACCGCGTTTCTGACGGGTGAAGTCGTCGGGCCACCAGCCGAGACCGCCGATCAGCGCCTCGATCTCGTTCGCGGCCTCCACCTGGATGTCCATCATCTGCTGCAGCAGATTCGCGGTGTCGGTGTGGTAGGAGTTCTCCTCCTGGACCCAGTTGTCGTAGCTCTGCCATTCCTTGCCTTCGGCATCCGACTGCTTGCACTTGGCAACGAATACCCGGGCCCTTGCCAGCATCTGCTGCAGCTGCTCGTACGGGCCCTTCATGTCCTCGCCGAACCGCTGCAGGATCGCGCCCATCGCCCAGATGTCGGCGCCGAAATCACCCGACAGGGTCCGCATCGGCCGCATCGAGGTGATCAGTGTCGAGGCCTCGGGCGCCCGGTAGCAGCCCTTGAGTTGCTCGAACGCGCTGGTCACGGACTCGCCGGTGGTCCGGATCTCGCCGCCGATCCGCTGCAGTTCGGAGCCGGTGAGGGCGACCACGTCGGGGGTGGTGCCAGGGAAGAAGTCCGGCACGCCGTCTGGATCGAACATGACGCCTACTCGACGTTCCGGCGCTGGGAGGCGCCGCCGTCCTGGGCCTGCCGGGCGCCCTCGGCCTGCGCCTTGCCCTCCGCGGCCCGCCGCCTCTGCTCGGCCGCGCGGCGCTTGCCGGCGGCGTCGGTCGCGTTCCGCTGGGCGTTCAGGGCCATCTCCTCCTGGCCGTGGACGTACGCCAGGGTGGCTTCCTTCGCGCCGTTGAGCGACGCGTTGACCTGGCCGATGAGGTCCGTCCAGGCGTCCTGGTAGTACGTCAGTACGTCGGCGCAGGCCTGACCGACCAGCGTTGCCTGCGTCTGCCGTACCGAGCGCTCCGCGTAGTCGGCGTAGTCCTTCGCCACCGGCTCGAAGCCGGCCGCTTCTCCGCCGGCCTTCTGGAGTACCTTCGCCACTGCTTGCGGATCGATGTCCCAGTCCACGCGGACCCCCGGTCCCTGGATCGGCCACGGCTCACGCCGTTCTGTCGCCGGAAACCTAGGACAGGGACTGGGTCGCACACCTTGTCTTCGAAAACGCTCGAATTGACCGGGCGGCCGGACACACGAACGCCCTCCGCCGCGGCGACCCGTCGTACGGGCTGCGTGGCGAAGGGCATTCGCACAGACTGACTACTCGTCCTCGTCGTCCAGCCTGGCGAGCCAGGTGGCGAAGCGTTCGACGGGGGTCTCGAACTCGGGGTTCAGGTCGACGAACTCACGGAGCCGCTCGGCGACCCACGCCAGCGTGACGTCCTCCTCGCCACGCCGCT
>DASXXB010000451.1:0-17687 GCA_036503355.1 Kribbella sp.
CTCGCCAAGCAGAAGCTCCCGGTCACCTCGGTGGGCATGATCCACCAGCGCTCGATGGCGGCGATCATGTCGCTGGAGGGCCTCGGCATCAACTCGCCGAAGGACCTGCCGGGCAAGACGATCGGCGACCAGCCGGGCTCCACCAACACGGTGATGTTCCCGGTGTACGCGAAGAAGATCGGGATCGACCCGAAGTCGGTCACCTTCCTGCCGTCGCCGCCGCCGGGCCTGCCGAAGCTGCTGGCGTCCGGCAAGGTGCAGGGCATCGGCCAGTTCACGGTCGGCGAGCCGCTGATCGCGAAGGCCGACGACAAGCACCGCAAGGTGATCACGCTGCCGTACGGCGACAAGCTGCCGGAGCTGTACGGGAACGCGATCATCACCCGTACGGACATGGCCAAGGACCACCCGGACCAGGTGAAGAAGTTCACCAACGCCCTGCTCAAGGGCCTGCAGGACACGCTGAACGACCCGGCCGCGGCCGCGGCGACCCTGAAGAAGTACGTGCCGGACACCGATCTCGACGTCGCCACCAAGGAACTCAAGATCATGCAGGCCTACATCAAGCCGAAGGGCTTCACCGGCCCGCTCGGCGACGTCACCCAGGAGCGGGTGCAGACCGTCATCTCGCTGCTCAAGGAGTCGAACATCCCGATGGGCTCGATCACGCCCGACGACCTGGTGACGATGAGTCTGGCACCCAAGAGTTGACGAGCAGAGCTGAAGTCAGGAGTACTGGAACCGGATGATTCGCCTGGACGGTGTGGGGCAGGTCTTCGACGGACGTGAGGGCCGCGTGACCGCCCTCGAGAAGATCGACCTGCACGTCCGCGGCGGTGAGTTCGTCACGCTGATCGGCCGGTCCGGCTGTGGCAAGTCCACGCTCCTCCGGCTGATCGCGGGACTGCTGCCGCCGACCTCCGGCACGGTCCAGGTGGCGGGGGAGCCCGTCACCGGACCACGCCGGGACGTCTCGTTCATGTTCCAGCGGCCGGCGCTGCTGCCGTGGCGCACGGTGCTGTCGAACGTGATGCTCCCGGTGGAGATCGACAAGGGCACTCGCGACAAGGCGTCGTACCGGGACCGGGCCCACCAGTTGCTCGAACTGGTCGGGCTGCAGGGGTTCGAGCGCCGGCTGCCGCACGAGCTGTCCGGCGGGATGCAGCAGCGGGTGTCGTTGTGCCGGTCGCTGATCCGCGACCCGCAGGTGATGCTGATGGACGAGCCGTTCTCCGCGCTCGACGCGCTCACCCGGACCGAGCTGTCCGAAGAGCTGCAACGGATCAAGATGGAGCTGTCCACCACGATCGTGTTCGTCACGCACTCGATCGAGGAAGCGGTCGTGCTCGCCGACCGGGTGGTGGTGCTGACGCCGCGGCCGGGCCGGATGCGGGAGATCGTCGACATCGGCATCCCGCGGCCACGGAGCCTCGGCCAGAACGCGCACCTCACCGAGGTCGCCGAGATCAGCGGCCGGCTGCACGCGCTGCTTTCCGAGAAGGAAAGCACCGAAGTCCGAGCGGTGCAGGACGTGCGGCCGTGACGACCAAGCGATCCTGGCTGACCTCCTCCCCGGCGGCGGCCGTCGTGCTGCCGATCGTGGGCCTGCTCGCCGCCCTTGGGCTGTGGTGGGGCGCGACGATCGTGTTCGCGATCGAGCCGTTCCTGCTGCCGAGCCCGTGGGACGTGGTGCTCAAGTTCCTCGAGCAGCCCGGCCAGCTGCTCGCCGAGACCGGTACGTCGCTGCTCGAGACGATCGAGGGCTTCCTGCTGGCGATCGTGATCGGCGTACCGATCGCGCTGGTGATCGTCCGCTCGGTGATCCTCGAGCGGCTGGTGTACCCGCTGCTGCTGATGGTCAACTCGATCCCGAAGGTGGCGGTCGCGCCGCTGCTGGTGATCTGGATGGGCTTCGGGCAGTGGCCGAAGGTCGTGATGGTGCTGCTGATGTGCTTCTTCCCGATCGTGATCTCGACCGCGCAGGGGATGAAGTCGACGCCGACCGAGCTGGTCGAGCTGATGCGGTCGCTGAACGCGAGCCGGATGCAGGAGTTCTTCAAGCTCCGGCTGCGGTACGCGATGCCGCAGATCTTCACCGGGTTCAAGGTGGCGATCTCGCTCGCGGTGATCGGTTCGGTGATTTCGGAGTTCGTTGGCGCCACCAAGGGTCTCGGGTACGTGATCCAGCAGTCCGGCGCGAGCGCCGACACCACGCTGGCGTTCGCCGCGATCTCCCTGCTCAGCGTGATGAGCATCGTCTTGTTCTACGGCCTCACCCTCCTGGAACACCTACTCCTCCCCTGGGCCCAGGAGAAGCGATGACCGCGCAGGCTTCGGATGCGGATCGGCAGGTTGTGGTTCGGGCGGAGTGGCTCGAGGCGGCGATCTCGGCCGTGTTCAGCGCGGTCGGGTTCGAGCCCGAGGACGCGACCGAGATCGCGACCGCGCTCGTCGAGGCGGACCTGCGCGGCGTCAGCTCGCACGGCGTGATGCTGGTCCCGATGTACGTCGAACGCCTGAACGCCGGCGGGGTGACCCGGGAGCGCGAGCTCGACGTCCTGTTCGACGCCGGCGCCGCGATGGTCGTGGACGCCCGCGGCGGCATGGGCCAGCTGTCCAGCCCACAGGCGATGGGGCACGCGATCGAGCGCGCCGCCCGGTACGGGATCGGGATCGTCTCGGTCCGCAACGCGCACCATTTCGGCGCCGCGAGTCGCTGGGCGATGCAGGCCGGCGAGGCCGGGTGTATCGGTATCGCAATGTCGAACACCACACCGCTGATGCCCGCGCCCGGCGGCGCGGAACGGCTGGTCGGCAACAACCCGCTGGCGATCGCCGTACCGACCACAGCCGGCGTCGAGATCGTGCTGGACATGGCCCTGTCGGCCGTTGCCCTGGGCAAGATCCGGCTCGCGGCGTCGGCCGGCCGGAAGATCCCGGACACCTGGGCGACAGACCCTTCCGGTACGCCGACCACGGACCCGGACGAAGCCGTCCTCGGCATGCTGTTGCCCGCCGCGGGCCACAAGGGCTTCGGGCTGGCGCTGATGATCGACGTACTGACCGGCGTACTGAGCGGTGGCGGCTGGGGTGACCAGGTCCGCCCGCTGTACCGCGAGCCGGACCGGCCGAACGACTGCGCGCACCTGTTCCTGGCGATCGACCCGGAGCTGATGGGCGGCGTGGAGGATTTCCGGCGGCGTTCGTCGGGGCTGGCGGCGCGGGTCCGGGGCAGCGCGACCGCCCCGGGCGTGAACCGGCTGTACCTGCCGGGCGAGATCGAGGCCGAGCGGTCGGCGCAGCAACGGCGCAACGGCGTACGGATCGAGAGGTCGGGACTCGACGGGTTGCTGGCGGCCGCGCGTGCGGTCGGCGCCGTCGTACCGGCGGGAGGGGTACTGAACTGATGCCGAAGACACAGGTTTCCACGGACGCGCTGCGGAGCCCGAACGGGGTGTTCTCGCAGGCCACCACGGTCGAGGCGACCGGGCGGCTGGTGTTCGTCTCCGGGATGACCGCACGCCGGCCGGACGGCAGTATCGCCGGCGTCGGGGACATCCGGGAGCAGACCCGGCAGGTGTGCGAGAACGTGCAGGCGGCGGTCGAGGCGGCCGGCGGCACGCTCGACGACGTCTGCCGGGTCGACGTGTACGTCCGCAACATGGAGGACTTCGCCAAGATCCACGAGGTCCGGGCGCAGTACTTCGCGGAACCCTTGCCGGCCTCGACGATGGTCGAGGTCAGCAAGCTCGCCCATCCTGATTACTTGATCGAGATCTCCGCGATCGCGGTGGTCTCTTGACCGGGGGTGATTCTGATGCGTGGCGTCGAGTGGACCTGAGATGCGGTACGTGATGGTGGAGCACGCCGGGGCGGTTGTGCCCGGCGTGCTCTGCGAGGACTCGGTTCGGTTGCTCGATGCAACGGATCTCACCGAGGTGATTGCGGCCGAGGTGCCGGTGGTGGGCGAGATCGGTTTCAGTGAAGGGATTCTGCGCGCACCGCTGCGACGATTCCGGCGGGACATCCTGTGTACCGGGTGGAACTACTGGGACCACTTCGAGGAGAGCAAGGGCAAGCGCGAGGGCCAGGACGTGGACCGGCCGAAGCACCCGACGTTCTTCACCAAGGGGCCGGACGTGGTGATCGGTCCGTACGACGACATCGCCTGGGACCCGGCGATCTCCGCGAAGTGGGACTACGAGGCCGAGGTGGCGCTCGTGATCGGCAGGACGGGCAAGAACATCAAGGTCGAGGACGCGCTCGACCACGTCTGGGGCTACACGCTCGCGAACGACGTTTCGCAGCGGGACCTGCAGCGTGCTCACGGCGGGCAGTGGCTCAAGGGCAAGAGCATCGACAACACCATGCCGCTCGGCCCGTGGATCGTGACGGCCGACGAGGTCGGTGACCCGCAGGACATCCAGCTGCAGTGCCTGGTGAACGACGAAGTACGGCAGGACGCGTCGACGCGGCAGATGGCGTTCGACGTCGCCACGCTGATCAGCGAGCTGTCCTTCGGTATGACGTTGCGTCCGGGCGACCTGCTGCTGACCGGTACGCCCGCCGGTATCGGCAACGCCCGCGAACCGCAGGTGTTCCTGCAGGACGGCGACGTGGTCGTCACGCGCGCCGACAAGCTGGGAGAGCTGCGCAACCGGGTGAAACGCGCATGAGCGGTCCGTTGGAGCTGCTGCCCGGTGGCGGCAAGGGCGGTCGCCGTACGCTCGCCGAGCACGCGGCCGCCGAGCTGCACCAGCTCATCCTGTCCGGCGAGCTCCCGAGCGGTACGCCGTTGCGCCTGGTGGAGCTGGCCGGCCGGCTGGAGATGAGCCAGATGCCGGTGCGCGAAGGGCTTCGCCGGCTGGAGGCGCTCGGGCTGGTCGAGATCATCCCGCACCGTGGCGCGTGGGTTCGTGACCTGTCGCTGGCGGACCTGCGGGACACGCACGAGACCAGGCTGGCGCTCGAGAGCCTCGCCGTACGGGCAGCTGCCGCCCGCTTCACCGACGAGGACCTGACGAAGGCCGCGGCTGCTCTTGCCGAGCATCTGCGGCTGTCGCGCGCCGAGGACTCGGCGGGTGCTCGGGACGCGCATGCGGAGTTCCACTTCACGATCTACCGGGCGAGCGGTTCGCAGTGGTTGCCGCGGGCAATCGAGCCGGTGTGGCAGAACAGCGAGCGGTACCGGTTCGGGAGCCGTCCGACCGCGTTCCTGATCGAGCGGAGCCGGCAGGAGCACCAGGCGATCCTGGACGCCTGTGTGGCGCGCGATCCCGACGCGGCAGAGCAGGCGCTGCGCAGTCACCTGGCCGGTGCGTTCCAGCGGATCACCGACACGATGACGTCGAAGCAGAAGGACATGTCGTGAAGGCGAGCTTCGACGCCACCGGTGAGGTTGTGGTCATCACAGGTGGCGCACAGGGCATCGGTGCGGCCCTTGCTGCCGCAGTGAACGCTGCCGGCGGTACGGCGGTAGTTCTGGACGTCGCTGCACCGCCTGACGGCGTCGAGCACGTGCAGGTGGACGTAGCGGACCGGTCCGCGGTCACGGAGGCAGTCGCCGGCGTGTTGACGCAGTACGGACGTATCGACGGTCTGGTGGCCGGTGCGGCGGTGCAGCCGCGGTCGACGGTGCTGGAGCTGGATGCGGCCGAGTGGACCCGGACGCTTCAGGTGAACGTGGACGGTGTGGTCTGGGCCTGCCAGGCCGTCGTACCGCACATGGTGGAGCGACGGTCCGGTTCGGTGGTGGTGTTCACGTCCGGGATGGCGTCGACCGGGTATCCGGGCGCTGCGGCGTACGCGGCGAGCAAGGCGGCGCTGGTGGCCTTCGCCAAGACGCTGGCCGCCGAGGTGGCTGCGGACCGGGTCCGGGTCAACGTGGTCGCGCCCGGGGTGATCGACACCGAGCAGTTCCGAGGTGCGAACGTCGGTGCGGACCGGGAGCACTGGCAGGACACCATAGGTGTCGGCGACCCCGAGGACGTGGTCGGTCCGTTGCTGTACCTGCTGTCCGACGCGGCCGCGATGACCGGGTCGGTGCTGACCAGGGAACGTGCTTTTGCCAAGCTCACAAGCTTCGTGGAGTGAAGAAGTGACTGAACAGCTGCCTGTTGCCGTAGTAGGTGCCGGCCCGATCGGTCTGACCACCGCGCTCGGCCTTGCGCACTACGGCATCCCGTACGTGCTGCTGGAGGAGGACGCCGTACTGTCGTCCGACACCAAGGCCGGTACGACGCTGAGCCGGACGCTGGAGATCTGGAACCGGTACGGCGCCGTGGACCGCATCCTGGGTGCCGCGCTGCGGATCGACGAGATCGGTGACATCGACCGGGCCACCAACACGCCGCGGGCGTCGGTGCAGCTGGCCGAGCTGGCCAACGACACCCAGTTCCCGTTCGTCATCAACCTGCCGCAGCAGAAGATGGAGCCGCTGCTGGCCGCGGCGCTGCCGGAGCCGGTGCGGACGCAGCACCGGATGACGTCGTTCGAGGTCCGCGACGACCGCGTCGTACTGCAGCTGGAGACGCCGGACGGGCCGCAGGAGCTGGAGGCGTCGTACCTGCTGGCCTGTGACGGCGGGCGTTCGAGGGTCCGCGACGCGCTCGGGGTGAAGGTGGTCGGGGAGACCCTGCCCGAGCGCTACATGCTGATCGACGTCGTGGTGGACCTGGACGTCGGCAACGCCAGGGACTACCCGTACCTCGCGTACTTCGCGGACAAGTCCGAGTGGATGGTGCTGATCCGGCAACCGGACAACTGGCGGTTCCTGTTCCCGCTGGCGCCGGGAGCCGACGTTCCGGGCGAGGAGGACATGCTCGTCAAGGTGAAGCAGTTCATCGGCGAGGTGGACAAGATCGAGCTGATGGGCTCGGTCGTCTACAACGTGCACCACCGGGTCGCGGAGCAGTGGACCAAGGACCGCAAGGTGTTCCTGATGGGCGATGCCGCGCACCTGATCACGCCGATGTGGGCGCTCGGGCTGAACACCGGTGCGCTGGACGCGTCGAACCTGCCGTGGCGGCTGGCCTGGGTACTGCGTGGCTGGGCGTCCGAGGAGTTGCTGGACGGCTACGAGCGCGAGCAGCGGCCGGTGGCGATCGAGGGCTCGGGCGAGATGGCCGAAGCGGCGCGGAAGTACATGTCCTTCCAGCGGGGTGCTGTCACCGAGGACACGGGGCCGTGGGCAACGGCGTACAACCGGACGCTGCTGAGTGTGCGGCTGGACGTCGAAGGGGTGGGGGACTGGTCGATGGTGGCCACGTCCGCTGCACCGCCTGCCGTCCGGGCGGGTGACCGGGCGCCGGACCTGGTGCTGCAGAGCCCGACCGGTCGTACGACGATCCACGACCTCTGCCGGGACTCGTTCGTGGCGCTGTACTTCACCGACGTACGCCGGCGGCCGGAGATCCCGGTGAACGACTCGGCCGCGTTGCAGCACTACGCGGTGTCGCGGTGGGACGCACCGCACGACTCCGGTCTGCGTGACCGTGCGCTGTTCGACCCCGGAAGCGTCGCCACCAACAGGTACGGCGTACCGGCGGACAGCGTCGTACTGATCCGGCCGGACGGTCACATCGCCGCGGTTGCCCCGATGGGTACTGGTGTGGCATCGGAGCTCTACCAGCGTGTGACAGGCCGGGAGGTGCCATGAGTTTCGACGAGCCGCTGCGCGAGATCCTGCTGCAGACGGACGACCTGGAGTGGGTGGAGAAGTCGCTGGACGGCCTGTCCCACAAGATGCTGTGGCGCGACCCGGTGACCGAGGCGTCGATCGCACTGGTGCGTTTCGAGCAGGGGTCCGGCATCCCGTCGGAGCACAAGCACGCCTCGAACCAGTTCATGTTCTGCCTGTCCGGCCGGTACGTGTACCTGCCGACCGGTACGACGCTGACCAAGGGCAGCTTCTACTGGAACCCGAAGGGCGTGGTGCACGGACCGACGCGGGCGGAGGAGACCTCTGTGCTGCTCGAGGTGTACGACGGTCCGCACTACCCGGAGCGTCCCGAGTTCTACGACAACGACGAGGACGCCCGCTGACATGGCCGGCTGGGACATCCACACGCACCTGATCCCGCCGACCGTGCTCACGGCCGCGCACCGGGGTGAGTTCGGGTTGTCCGTCGACAGCGGCTCGCTGGTCGTCGACGGTGAGCGGCTGCCGCTCGGCCGGCTCGCCGACCCGGCCGCATTGCTGCACTGGGTCTCCTCACAGGAGCTGGACGGCGCTGTGGTGTCAGTGCCTCCAGCCCTGTTCAGGTACGACGCAGGGCTCGAATGGACCGAGCTGGTGAACCAGGGCCTGCGAGAGCTCGCTACGCCGCAGTTGCGCGTGCTGGCGCACCTCCCACTGCTTGACGCGGCGGCGCCCGCCGTAGCTGCCGGGCTGGCGGGCGAAGGCGTGTTCAGCGGCTTCGCCATCGGTACGCCGAGCTACGCGGGACTGGATCCGCTCTGGCGGGTGCTGGACACCGTCGAGGCGTTCACGCTGATTCATCCGGGTGCCAGTGACGACAAGCGGCTTGATTCGTTCTACCTGTCGAACCTGTTGGGGAATCCGTACGAGACGGGGGTGGCGGCGGCCTCGCTCGTCTTCGCGGACGTGCCGGGGCGGTTTCCGGGCATCCGGTTCTGCTTGTGTCATGGGGGTGGTGTGACGGCGGCCGTCGCCGGACGGTGGCAGCGCGGGATCGACAAGGCCCGGCCCGGGATCGAGCCGGTGTCCCTGCCGGTGGCCGAGGCGCTGCGCCGGTTCTACGTCGACGATCTGGTGCACGACGACGCCGTACTGGAACTGCTTGCTTCGACGTTCGGTGCCGAGCGGGTGCTGGCCGGGAGCGACTGGCCGTTCCCGATGGGCAGCGACGAGGTCTCGTCTGCGCGTTCGGCAGCGGCCGAGGTGTTGACCCGGCCGCTCGCGAAGGAGGTCTCCGCGCAGTGAGACAGGTGTGCTGTCTGGTCGAGGTTGTGATCAGATATCAAATCGTGGGGAACGGGGTAGAGGCGTGAGTACACGGGGGACTGTGCTGCACAGTCATGGACTGGGGGTGCAGCTCAAGGCCGAAGAGGTCGAGTTGACTGCGGGGCCCGGTGAGACGTTGGTGGAGATGCGGCTGGCCGCGGTGACTCCAGTGGATCGGTCGACGCTGGCCGGCAAGCAGCCGTGCCTGCCGTTCGTGCCGGGGACAGAGGGCGCCGGCGTGGTGCTCAGCTCGGACGTGGCCTCGGTCGGTGCGGCGGTCGTCGTCCGTGGCGAGGGCGTCGGTGTCACACGTCAGGGCGTGTGGGGACGGTACGCCGTCGTACCGGATGCCGCCGTACATCCGCTGCCGGCGTCGCTGGAGCCGGCTGTAGCGCTGGCGTTGCTGACGCCCGCGTTGACCGCACATACCGCAGTACGTCGAGTTGCCGACGTAGCGAAGGGCGAGACCGTTGTCGTCACCGGTGTGACCGGTCTGGTCGGGCAGATGTGTGCTGCCGTCGCACGGGCGGCGGGAGCGTCTCGGGTGATCGGGCTGGTGTCGCTGGACGACGATGCGGACAGTGCGGCCGGCTTGGTTGACCAGATGGTCCGTGTGGACGGGCTGGGCCAGGTTGGCCGGGAGCTGTCCTGGTGCGACGCGGTCGTCGACACCCTGGGCGGTCCGGTGACCGGTGGGGTGCTCGGACACGTGTCGCCGGGCGGGCGGATCGCCGTACTCGGCTACAAGGCCGGCGAGTTCACCACGATCGACCTGCATCAGCTGATCGGGCGGGGCCTCCGAGTGCTGCCGGTGAACCTGCAGCGGACCACGCTGGCACCCGATGCGGTCGGGCAGGCGCTGGCGGACATCTCCGGTGCGCCGGTGAGCTGGCAGGCGGACTACGACGTCGTACCGGCGGACCGGATCGGAGAGGTGCTGGACCGGCAAGCAGGGCGGGTTCTGCTGGACCTGACAACCCTGCCGGCGGCCTAGACCACTTGTAGTTGCTGGGCAATCTGTCCTCGAAGGCCACCAGAAGCCCGGACTGCGGCTACGGTACCTCCAGAGCCGAACAGGAGAGAGGCAGCCCGCTACTGATGATCCGACGACTCGAGCTCACGCCCGGGGGCCCGACAGGCCGGCGTACGCTCGCCGAGGAAGCCGCCGCCGAGCTGCACGAACTCATCCTGTCCGGCGAACTTCCCAGCGGTACGGCGCTGCGGCTCGAGGAGCTCGCCAAGCGGCTCGACATGAGCCAGATGCCGATCCGGGAGGGCCTGCGGCGGATGGCGGCACTCGGACTGGTCGAGATCATCCCGCACAAGGGCGCGTGGGTGCGGGAGCTGTCGATGGAGGACCTGCGCGACACCCACGAGACCCGGCTGGCGCTGGAGTCGCTGGCGGTCCGTGCGGCCGCGACGCAGTTCTCCGACACGGACGCGTCGACCGCGCGCAAGGCGCTGGCCGAGCACGTCCGGTTGGCGAAGCTGGGTGACAACATCGCCTCTCGGCAGGCCCACACCGAGTTCCACTTCGCGATCTACCGGGCCGGCGGCTCGCGGTGGCTGCCGCGCGCGATCGAGCCCGTCTGGCAGAACAGCGAGCGGTACCGGTTCGGCTCCCGCCGGACCAAGGCCCGGATCGAGCAGACCCGTCGCGAGCACCAGGCCATCCTCGACGCGTGCGTGGCGCACGACGTGGACGGCGCGGAGGCGGCACTGCGCCAGCACCTCGAGGGCGCCATGCAGCGCATCACCCAGACAATGGAGCGTCGTTCGAAGCAGTGAGCTCCTCGAACCGGTCGTGCTGCCAGCCGGCCGCGTCGAACACCGCACGCAGCAGCAGCCCGTCGCTGCTCGCACGGTGGGTAGCGAGGAGCTCTTCGAGCGGCTTGCTTCCGAGACCGTCGTAGTACTCGTCCAGCGCCTGCCGCCGTCGCTGCTCGGACGCACCACCTATCTCCTCCAGCGGCACCTCACATCCTTTGACGTGGCCTGAGCCGATCTGCTTACCAGGGGCGAGCTGCTGGACCAGCTGCTCACCTGCGCGTACGTCGTGCGCTCTGACGCGTGCACCTAGTACACGGCACCGGACAGCTGCTCGCTGGACAGCCTGTGCGATGGCGATATGGTCCGGGTGTCCTGTCAGGCCGTCGCTGCCTACGGTGAGGATGAGCTCCGGCTGGAGTGCGTTGGTCGCTGCTTCGACTGCTGTGGTGAGGTCGTGGGGATCTGCGGCCGCAAGCGTGCGCGGCCCGTTGCGGCCGCCGTCGTCGATCCACTGATCATGCGCGCCGAGCCAGTCCCATTCCGCGATACCCAGTAGTGCGCAGGAGGCGGACAGGTGGTCGGACGCTCCGTGCATGCCGGCGGTAGCAACGCGCAGTACGACGTGCCAGCCCTGCTCGCTCAGGACCGAGGTGGCCGCACCAGTGGCGAACACCTCGTCGTCGGGATGCGCGTGGACGACAAGCGCCGTACGCATCACTCAGCCAGGCGGGCCGGGAAGCCACCCGTCGCGATCGGGCTCCAGCGCTCCGGGGTGATCCGGATCAGGCACTTGCCCTGCTTCACCATCGCCTCGCGGTACTCGTCCCAGTCCGGGTGCTCGCCGGAGATCGCCCGGTAGTAGTCGACCAGCGGCTCCACCGCCTCCGGCAGCTCGATCACCTCACCGCTGCCGTCCACCTGCGCCCAGGCGCCGTTCCACTCGTCCGACAGCACGACCACACTGGCCTTGCCGCTCCGCTTCACGTTGGTGCTTTTCGCCCGCTCCGGGTACGACGAGATGACGATCCGTCCCTCGGTGTCCACCCCACCCGACACCGGCGACGCCTGCACCGTCCCGTCCGCCCTGGTCGTCATCAGCAACATGTGGTGGCGCGGCCGCACGAACTCCAGCAGCTCGTCGAGCCCGACCTTGGTGTTGGTGGCAATTGTTCTCGGCATGCCCTCACCCTATGTCCGCCGCAGCGCCAAGGCGGCGGGACGGCCGGTCCGGTCCTGGTACGACGGGCCGGATTGACTTGTTCGAACAGGTGTTCGAACATGGAGTCATGACGGGGAGCATGGCACCAGGAAGTCGAGTCACAGCACTCGACCAGGCCCGCCTGCTCCTGGCCCGAGCCAAAGCCCAGAAAGCCGCCACCCAAACCCCACCCGACGATCCCACCCACCCCGCGCTTGACCACCCCGCCCACCCAGCGCTTGACCACCACATCCAGCCGTCCTCGGGGGCTGACCTACCCACTCGGTTGGCAACGGTCACGAGCTTCGACCCGGACCTTGCCGACCCCCACTTCGGGCCTGCGGATCCCACCTCGTCACCTCCGCCCTCCCCACCTCCCGCCAAGCTTGCTTCGGTCGGGCGGACCAGGGTGCCTTCGGTGGCCCGGGTGCAGCAGGCGCTGGACACGGCGGGGGTCGAGCGGGAGCTGCCGACACATCCGGCGGTGCGGGAGCTGCTGGCGGGTGCAGGCCTGCGAGGCGGTTCGGCGTACTCGGTCCGCGGGAGCGCCGCGCTGCTGATGGCGTTGATGGCCGGGCCGTCCGCGGAAGGTGCCTGGTGCGGTGTCGTCGGCGTGCCCTCGTTCGGCGCCGAGGCGGCGCGAGGTCTCGGAGTCGACCTGGAGCGTCTCGTTCTCGTCCCGGATCCCGGCCGCGAGTGGCTCAGCGTCGTCGCCGCGCTGGTCGACGCGCTGACCGTGGTGGTCGTCCGGCCGCCCGGCGAGGTGACACCGGGGGAGGCGTCCAGGCTTGCCGCACGGCTCCGGACCCGCGGCGCGATGCTGATCGCGTACGGGTCCTGGCCCGGCAGCGAGGCCCGGTTCGCGATCGAGAGCAGCACCTGGACCGGACTCGGCGACGGCGAGGGCCTGCTCACCGCCCGCCGAGCGACGGTCGCAGTCTCCGGCCGTCGCGCCGCCGTCAACGCCCGCCACCACCTCTGGCTCCCCGCGTCGGACGGCGAGATCCGCTCCGCCGACCCGACCGAGACGACACGTGCCGGCGATTGGGGCGGGCAGATCGAGGCGGTGGGGTGATGGGTGGACGGGGACTCACCCGCACGATGGTGATCTGGGTGCCGGACTGGCCGGTTGCGGCGGCTGCGGTGGCGACCGGGCGATCGCCGGACGAGCCGATCGCCGTACTGGACAAGGGCAAGGTGCTCGCCACCTCCGCCGCCGCCCGCGCCGAAGGGGTCCGCCGCGGGCAACGGGCCCGGGACGCGCAGTCGCGGTGCCCGGAGCTGGTCGTGCTGAAGTACGACCCGGTGCTGGACGCGCGCGCGTTCGACCCGGTGATCTCCTGCCTGGAGGCGATCACCCCGGGCGTGCAGGTGATCCGCCCGGGGATGTGTGCGTTGAAGGCGCGCGGCCCGGCGCGGTTCTACGGCAGCGAGGAGGCGGCCGCGGAGAAACTGCTCGATCGCCTGGAGACGTACGACGTACAGGGCAGCCGGATCGGGATCGCCGACGGCCCGTTCGCCGCGGAGCAGGCAGCCCGGGTGAGTTCCGCACGGACGCGGGTGCACGTGGTGCCGCGCGACGGTTCGCCGGAGTTCCTCGCACCGCTCTCGGTCGACGTGCTCGAGCAGCCCGCGCTCACCGACCTGCTGCGCCGGCTGGGGTTGCGGTCGCTGGGCGCGTTCGCGCAACTGTCCGGGACCGAGGTGCTGACCCGGTTCGGTCCGGACGGCGCGTTCGCGCACCGACTGGCCCGGGGGTTCGACGACCGCCCGGTGACCGGCCGCGAGATCCCACCGGAGCTCACCCGGACGCTCGACTTCGAGCCGGCCGTGGACCGCGTCGACCAGGTCGCGTTCGCGGTCCGGTCGATCGCCGACGAGCTGATCGCCCGGCTGACCGAGCTCGGCCTGGTGTGTACGACGCTGCGGGTCGAGGTCGGCACCGAGTCCGGCCGGGTCCACGAGCGCGAGTGGCTGCACCCGCGCTGGTTCACCGCGGCGGACGTGGTGGACCGGGTGCGCTGGCAACTCCAGGGCAGCGGTACGGCGACCAGCGAGCTGACCTCACCCGTTGTCCGGATCCGGCTGGTCCCGGACCAGGCGGACCCGTTCGGTGCGCATGTCGACGGGCTGTGGGGCGGCGGCCCGGACGAGCGGATCCACCGGGCACTGTCGCGGGTGCAGAGCATGCTCGGGCACGGCGCGGTCGTGTCGGTGGTGATCGGCGGCGGACGCGGATTCGCGGAGCGTCAGACGCTGGTCCCGTGGGGCGACCCGGCAGTACCGGCCCGGCCGCCGGACCAGCCGTGGCCAGGATCGATCACCGGCCCAGACCCCCGCCGCTGGCCGGCACTTGCGCCAACCACGATCTTCCCGAACCCGATCCCCGCAAAGGTCTTCGCCGCCGACGGCACCCAAATCTCACTAACCCCCCGAGGCGAACTCACCGCCACCCCCACCGCCTTCACCCTCCAACCCCACCCCTCCCTCCGGGACCCCCAACCCCCCAACACCCCCACCCCCAGCGCACCACCCACCAACCCCTCCGCCCGCGATCCACTACCCACCCACAACCCCGACCCCGGCGCCCCGGCCACCAACCCCTCGGCCCGCGATCCACTACCGATCCACGGCCCTCATAGCGGCGTCCAACCCACCGACGCCTCCGGTAGTGGCGCCCTGCCCACCAGCCCCCCAGGTGGCGGTTTGCCGCCGACCGACTCCAGCAACGGCGCACTGTCCACCAACCCCTCCGCCCTCGGTCCGCTACCCACTCCCGGTTCATACGACGGCGTACCACCCGCCGACGCCTCCGTTCGACTACGCACCGACGGCTCCGACAGCGGCGCACTGCCCACCAGCCCCCCAGGTGACGGTCTGCCGCCGACCGACTCCAGCAACGGCGCACTGTCCACCAACCCCTCCGCCCCCGGTCCGCTACCCACCCACGGTTCCTGCAACGGCGTACCACCCGCCGACGCCTCCGTTCGACTACGCACCGACGGCTCCGACAGCGGCGCACTGCCTACCAGCCCTCCAGGTGGCGGTCTGCCGCCGACCGGCTCAAGCGACGGCGCACTGTCCATCAGCGGCTCCGGCCGTGGCGTACTGTCCACCAACACCTCCGCCCCCGGTCCGCTACCCACTCCCGGTTCCTGCGACGGCGTGCCACCCGCCGACGCCTCCGTTCGACTACGCATCGGCGGCTCCAACAGCGGCGCACTGCCTACCGAGGCCTCCGTCCGTGGTCTGCAACCTATTGACGGCTCTGGCGACGGCATGCTGCCCACCAACTCCTCCGATGGCGGTCAGCTACTGCCGACTGGCCCCGGTGCCGACGTACCGCCTACCGAGACCTCCGTCCGCGGTCCGCGATCCATCGGCGGCTCTGGCTTCGGCCGGGGTGTGCCAGCTACTCGCGGGCCCGGTGTTCAAGTTGCTGATAGCAACAAAATCTATCCGATCATCGCGTGGGCCGGCCCGTGGCTCACCGCGGAGCGCTGGTGGGATCCCGCCACCGAATCCCACCAGGCGCGCTTCCAGTTCCAGACCGCCGACACCCGCGCCTGGCTCTTCACCCTGCACCAGAACACCTGGCATGCACAGGCAACCTACGACTAAGCGGCGAAATAGTTGCCTCAGGCAATATCCACAAGCCGCCCGTCCTGAACCGCAGATCTGTGGACAACAAATGATCAAGAATTCCCTTGAAAATAAGGGGATCCAGCTTGGAACTGTCCGATGGCGCGGGTAGTCTTGTGGACATGGATGTTCTTGACGGGCGATCGGTGATGTCGCTGAGCGACGCCGAGATCATGCCTGTCTTCGACTCGATCGACGCCGAAATCAACCGGCTCGAAGGGATCCGCCTGCAATTGATTGCCCGGATCGAGGACACCGGCTACGCCCAGGAGCTCGGTGCTCGCGATGCCATCGACCTGGTGTCCAAGCGGTACCGTCGAGACCGCGCCGAAGTCTGGCGCGACGTCCGCCTGGCCAGGGCCCTCCCCAGATACGCCGCGACAGGCACCGCACTCACCGAGGGCATCGAACTCCCCGCCGAACCAAGCGCCAACGGCAACGATGACCCCAACGGCAACCCCACTGGCAACACAATCGGCAACGACGAGGCTGACGACGCCCGGGCTGCGGGGGATGGAGCGCGGTTGGTGCGGCCGATGCGGACCGCGCAGGCGGCGGCGATCGTGTCCGAGCTCGAGCGGGTGCGTTCGCGGGTGCCGGTCGAGGATCTGGATGTTGTCGAGGAACAGTTCGTCGCTTTGGCGGCGCATCTGGCGCCGGGGGAGTTGAGGTCCGCGGCCAGAGAGGTCTGTGACCTGCTCGATTCCGATGGTCCCGAGCCTGAAGAACACAAGGCCGCCGCTCGTGAGTCGTTGACGTTGACGTCGGTGGACCGGGGCGTGAAGTTCAAGGGATACCTGGCCAACGAGAACGCCGAGCTTCTCCGCGCGGTGGTGCACGCCGGTGCCCGCCCCCACAAAACCGTCGACGGCGAACCAGACCCGCGGTCGCGTGACAAACGCCAGGCTGACGCGCTCTCGACCGCCCTCGGCATCGCCGCCACCGCCTGGGACACCAACACCAAGCCCCCCGCAGCACCAGCCGACGCAGCACCAGCCGACACCTCGCCAGCCGACGCTGCGCCGGCCGACACCTCACCAGCCAACACCTCACCAACCGACGCAGTGCCCGTGGACAACTCCTCGGCCAACACCTCGCCGGCCGACACCTCACCGGCGGGCGCAGCACCGGCCGGCACCTCACCAGCGGACACGGCGCCGGCGGACGTAGGAGCGGCGGACGCAACAGCGGGTGCTCTGGGTGCGGGGATGGGTAGGACGGCGAGTCACGCTGCCGGGCGTGCCGGCCGTGGTCAGTCGGTGCCGGGGTACGGCGCGAAGGCAAACATCACCGTCACCATCGACCTGGAGGATCTGAAGGCCGCGACCGCAGGCGCAGTCGGTCGCACCGTCTACGGTGACGGGCTGTCCGCTGCCACGATCCGCCGGTTGGCGTGCGACGCGAACATCATTCCACTGGTGCTGGGCTCGAACTCCGAACCACTGGACGTCGGGCGCAGCGAACGCCTCGTCACCCGAGCCATGCGCAGAGCCCTGAACACCCGCGACCGCGGCTGTGTCGTCTGCGGAGCGCCACCGATCATGTGCGACGCCCATCACCTGATCTCCTGGCTGGACGGCGGAGGTACCACGATCGAGAATCTTGTGCTCTTGTGCCGCCGGCATCACACCGACCTGCACAACGGCCGCTGGACAATCACCATCACTCACGGCGTCGTACAGGTAGCCCATCCGAGCTGGGCTGACCCGCCGCCCATGCGTCGTACAAGACCAGCACCCAGTAACCCGTGCCAACCACTCAGGACAGCCGACGCACCGACGGCGGCTGTCGCGGTCTGCGTCGCGGGCCGGCCCACCGAAGCGGATGGGCGGGCGAGCCGCTGGCGGGCGGATGCCGCGACCTACGCCGAAGCCGCACGATTCGCGGTCTGGGACGGAATCACCACGGCCGAAGCCGGAATCGGACCCCCATCCTTCGCAACGATCTGACCACCCACAGATCACCCGCCCCCACCCCACAACCTCAGCCCGCGACCCCGACCCGCGGCTTCAGCCCGCACCCCGGAGCCGCGATCTCGGGCCGCGATCTCGGGCCGCATCCTCGGCTCACGGTCTCGGGTCGCGTGCTCGGCTCACGGTCTCGGGCTGCGTC
>DASXXB010000452.1:0-10803 GCA_036503355.1 Kribbella sp.
CCGCGAGGACGTGCTGTTCTACGTCCGGCAGAAGCACCAGGACCTGCTCACCCAGCTGGCCGTGTCGATCCAGAACTACCTGGCCATCGACATCGTGATCAAGAACAACATCGAGCTGATCAAGGGCGTCGACCGGGCGTCCACCACCACGGTGTCGGCGCTGCGTACGGCGGTCATCGTCGCGCAGGCCCTCGGCAACCAGAAGCTCGTGCTGGACCAGATCACCGCGCTGAACACGACCACCAGCGGGATGATCGAGCGCACCTCGCAGATGCTCAAGGACAACTCGGTCGCGATCCAGCAGCAGGCGGCGTCGGCGACCATCGGCCTGCCGCAGCTGCAGGCCGCGTTCGCGAACATCTACGCGACCATGGACGCGATCGACACGTTCAAGGTCGAGGCGCTGGACAACATGGCCGCGACGATCGGCACGCTGGAGACCGAGGTGACCAAGTCGCGTTCGTACCTGGAGCGGGTTGCCCAGCAGAACCAGCAAGTCGTCCACGGCAGCCTCGACCTGAACCTGGGTCGCTGACCTGATAGCTGGAGACGGGGGACTGCATGGCGCTCGGTGACTTCTTTGCGCGGCTGACTGGCCGCAAAGAGGAGCCCGAGCCTGCCCCGGTGCCGGCGCCACCGACGACCGACGACCTGCTCGCGTCGCTGGTCCGCGTCGAGCAGCTGGTCGCGGGCGGCGCCGTACCGGCCGTCGTCGCGTCGCGGGTCGGTCGCGTGGTTCGCGTCGTACGCGAGACCATCCCGCGGCTCGGGAACCTCGGCGGCAGCGCCCAGGCGTACTCCGTGATGGCGACCGCGACCGACTACCTTCCGGACGCGATCGGCGGGTACTTGCGACTGCCGCGGCAGTGGGCCGACACCCGTCCGGTGGACCGTGGCAAGACGTCGCTGATGATCCTGATCGATCAGTTGGACCTTTTGGCCGCAACGATGGACAAGGTGTTCGACGCCGTGAACCGTGCCGACGCGGCGGCCCTGATCACGCACGGCAGGTTCCTGCAGGAGAAGTTCGGCACCGGCTCCACCGGCGGAGGTCTGGCCCTCGGCCCGACCGAGTCGACCCCGCCACCGGACCCGGGAACGGGCCTCGGCCCGGCGGGACCACTGGCACCACCACCTGGACGAGGAGGGTCATGAGCGGCGCGGGGGGACTACCGGAGGCGCTGTCGGCGCTGCTGACCGTCGCGGCTCGTGCCGGCGTGGCGGAGGACCGTGCCCGCGCCGAGGCCCTGGCGCTCGCAGCAGCTCTCGCCGAGTCCGCACCGGGCGCTCCTGCCGACTGGGCCAAGGCAGTACCGGGCGGAACAACACAGGACTTCTTCGACGCAGCCGTTCGCGGCCGACGTTGGCGGGGTGCTCCGACGGCCGTCCTGGTCGAGCTGATCGCCAACGGTTCGAAGGAGAAGGCGTCGTACGCCGAAGCGCTCGCGGAGGTCGCGTCCGCCGCCTGCACGCTCGGCGAGCCCACCATGCGCGTAGTAGGCAACGCCTCGGTGGCAGCTGCCGCACAACTGCAGGCGGCCGGGGCACGTCAGCTGCAGGTCGGTGCCCAGCCTGGAACGACGCCAGAGCCCAAGCCCGTGGAAGCGGTTGAAGATAAGCCCGCTCCCGAACCCGAGAAGACGGTTGAGGAGTTGCTGGCCGAGCTGGACGGGTTGACCGGGCTGGATCGGGTCAAGCGGGAAGTGCATCGGCAGGTCGCGGTACTGCGGGTCGAGAAGTTGCGGACCGAGGCGGGACTGAAGAGTGCGACGATCACGCGGCACCTGGTGTTCGTGGGGAATCCCGGCACCGGGAAGACGACCGTCGCGCGGCTGGTGAGCGGGATCTACAAGGCGCTCGGCCTGCTGTCGAAGGGGCAGCTGGTCGAGGTGGACCGCTCGGAGCTGGTCGCCGGGTACCTCGGCCAGACCGCGACGAAGACCGCCGAGGTGGTCGCGTCCGCGGCGGGCGGCGTGCTGTTCATCGACGAGGCGTACAGCCTGACGTCGGGTGACACCGGCGCCGACCAGTACGGGCGGGAGGCCGTCGACACGCTGGTCAAGGAGATGGAGGACCGGCGCGACGACCTGGTCGTGATCGTCGCCGGCTACCCCGAGCCGATGGCGGCGTTCATCGCCGCGAACCCCGGGCTGGCCAGCCGGTTCCGGACCACGATCGAGTTCGAGAACTACAGCGACGACGAGCTCACCGACATCCTCACCGGGCTCGCGGACGCCGCCGACTACGAACTGGTCGACGAGGCCGTGGACAAGTTCCACGAGATCCTCGCGACCACCGCGCGGGACAGCTCGTTCGGCAACGGTCGCTTCGCCCGCAACGTCCTGGAGGCCGCGATCGGC
Organism: Kribbella sp.; assembly: GCA_036503355.1. Taxonomy (GTDB): domain Bacteria; phylum Actinomycetota; class Actinomycetes; order Propionibacteriales; family Kribbellaceae; genus Kribbella. The sequence goes on from DASXXB010000452.1 coordinate 2,361, forward strand.
CGGCAGGCGTGGCGGCTCCGCGACGTGACGGCACCGACCAGGGACGAGTTGCGTCAGATCCTCGCCGGCGACCTGACCGACGACGAAGAACAGCCCGACGACGAAGAACAGGCCGGCGACGAAGAACAGCCGGAACCCGGCGCCGTACCGGCTGGTGAGGACCAGCACGACGACGTACAGCCCGGTGACGTGGACCGGACCGAGCAAGGAGAACAGGCGTGACCCAGACGCAGAGTGCGCCGCCCGCGACCCGGTCGCCGGCCCCGGCGCCGTCCGGTACGGCGGTGCAGCCGGCCGGTCCCGCCCCCAGCCGGCGGAGCGCCGTCGGGCAGTGGTTCGACGGTACGCCGGGCCGGATGCGCGCGTTCCTGATCCTGGCCGCGGCGATGAGTGTGGTGTTCGGGCTGGCCGCCTCGCAGGGCTTCAGCCAGTCCGACGGCGCCCTCGACCGCGCCCAGGCGAACGCCGCGCAACTGGTCCGGATCCAGGCGATCCACACCAACCTGGTCAGCGCGAACGCCGACGCGACGAACGCGTTCCTGGTCGGCGGTCTGGAGCCCCCGGAGCAGCGCGCGCACTTCGTCAACTCGATGGCCGCGGCCGCCGGGCTGATCGCCGAGGCCGCGACCGCGCAGCCGGCGGACCGCGACGTACTCGGCGCGCTGAACAAGACCCTGATCACGTACGACGGCCTGATCGAGCAGGCCCGCGCGAACAACCGCCAGGGGCTCCCGATCGGTTCGCAGTACCTGAAGGACGCGAACTCGGTGCTCCAGGACGACTCGCTGCCGCTGGTGAAGGCGCTCGTCGAGGCGAACGAGAAGCGCGTCGACACCGAGTTCGACGGGATCGGCCTCGGCACCATCTGGGTGCTCGTCGGCGGTCTGCTCTGCCTGGTGGTCTTCGGTGTCACGCTGCGCTGGCTGGCCCGCCGTACGCACCGCTACCTGAACGTCCCGATCGCCGCGGGCGCCGCCCTGGTGCTGCTGACCACGGCCATCGGCGGCATCGCGCTGGCCAGCGCGTCCGGCTCCGCGAAGGACACCCGGAACTCCGAGTACGAGCGCACGCTGGCGCTGTCCCGGGCCCGGATCGCGGCGTACGACGCCCGCTCGAACGAAAGCCTGACGCTGATCGCCCGCGGCTCCGGCGAAGAGTTCGACAAGGCGTACACGGCCGCCGCGGCCCAGGTCGACGAGCAACTCGACAAGTTCGGCGCGAACGGCGGCAACCTGAAGCAACTGTGGGGCGCCTACAAGACGGTCCACGCCGACGTACGGAAGAAGGACGGCACCGACGGCAACTGGGACGGCGCCGTGGCGACAGCCGTCGGCAAGGACAAGGCCAGCAACTCGGTCGACACGTTCGCCGCCTTCGACTCCTCGTCCAACCAGCAGCTGACGACCACGAGCAACGCGGTACAGAGCGAGCTGAAGGATGCGCGCGACGGGTTGCCGCCGATCGGGTGGCTCGGCGTACCGATCGGCATCGCCGCTGCGCTGCTGGTCGCCTGGGGAATGTCGCAGCGTCTGGAGGAGTACCGATGAAGAAGCTGATCCCGATCGCCGCCGCTGCGGCCCTCCTCCTCACCGCCTGCAGCTCCGGCAACTACGCCGCCACCCAACTCCCACCCGAGCCGAAGACGTCCGCAGCCGCACCACCGGCCAGCACGACCGACCAGGGCTGCGCCGACGGCAAGGACCCACTGGCGTCGTATGCGCCGGAGGGCCCGCTGCCGTCTCCGAACCAGATGCCGGCGAAGACCTGGATGCGGGCGATCCAGGACCGCGGCCGGCTGATCGCGGGCGTGTCCGCGGACAGTCTCCACCTCGGCGCCCGGAACCCGATCAGCGGACAGATCGAGGGCTTCGACATCGACATGGTCAAGGCCGTCGCCACCGCGATCTTCGGCACCTGGAAGGGTCACCTCGAGCTGCGCGTGATCTCCAGCCCGGCCCGGATCCCGTCGCTTCGGGACACCAAGAACCCGGTCGACATCGTCGCCCGCAACATGACGATCAACTGCGAGCGCTGGGGGCAGATCGCGTTCTCCGCCGAGTACTACCGCTCGGGTCAGAAGACGCTGGTCCAACTAGATTCGAAGGCGACCAAGGTCGAGGACCTCGACGGCCAGACCATCTGCGCTCCGGCCGGCTCGACCAGCCTGACGAACCTGAAGAAGCAGAACCCGAAGGTCATCCCGGTGACAGCCGACACCGACACGGGTTGCCTGGTGCTGTTCCAGCAGGGCAAGGCGGCCGGCATCAGCGGCGACGACACTGTGCTGGCCGGTGACGCCGCTCAGGACCCGTATGCGAAGGTGCTCCCGCAACGCTTCAGCGACGAGCCGTACGGCCTGGGGATCTCGCTGCAGCACCAGGAGTTCGTGCGCTTCGTGAACGGCGTACTCGAGCAGATGAAGGCCAACGGCACCTGGATGCAGTCGTACAACACGTGGCTGAAGCCCGACCTCGGCCCGCTGAAGGCTCCGCCGACGCCGTTGTACGGGCGCGTTCCGGTGAACCAATGACGGTTCGTACGCCGACGGTCTCGGCGCCGGCTCCGCCGGGGAGGATGGGGAGCAGTGTTCCGGCGACGGAGCTGCTCTCCTACCTGGGTGTGCTCGGGGAGTGGCGGGACCGGCGGAAGGCGGAGCTGGACGAGCTGGACCAGGCCGCCCTGCATTCGCCGGACGGGGACGCGCTCAGTGCGGACGTCGTGCTCAGCATGACGGTCTGGAAGGCGGTCTCGGACCGGTACGAACTGATCCTGGTGACCTGGGACTCCGGCCGCGTCGGGCAGCAGGAGATCGAGCGGATCTCGTCACTGATCTGGGGCGGCCTGGACGCCGGCGGAGCGGGCGGCTCGCTCGCGGTGTCGTTGCCCGAGGCATGCAAACTGTCGGACGCGCTCGCGTCCACCCTGCGCGCAAAACTCGCCCTCGACCCCGGCGACGCCGACCTCGCGGCCCGGCTGCGGCAGCTGCGGGCACAGGTGGAGCGGATCAGCGATCTGGTGAAACAAGAGCCGGCGAACGTCCGCAACGATGCGCTCGCCAAGCACCACGACCTCGACCGCCGCCTGGTGGATCTTGCCGACCGCAACAAACGCGGCGCGGACATCGGCGGGCTGATCGGTCCGCTGGAGCAGGACGCCGCCATGGCGGAGCGGGACCTGATCGTCGGCGCCGCCACCCGCAAGGAGCGTGCAGCCGACGTGGCCCGCGCCCGCACGCTGCGCGGTGAGCTCGAAGCACAAGGTACGGCGGTACGCGCCCTCGCGGACAAAGCCGTCAACACGGTCACCCCGGCCCCGCGTCTCGCCGTACCGGATGTGACTGCGCTCGGGGCGGTGCCCAACACACCGGCCGAGCTGGAGAAGTACCTGACCCGGCTGGACGCCGTACGTCGGGCGCTCGGCCAGGCGCAGGCGGCGTACGGCGCTGCGCTGGGCCGGCGTGACGAACTGGCCCAACTGCTCGACGCCTATCAGGTGAAGGCGGCAAGTGTTGCCGCGGGCAACGAAGATCTCGCCGAGCTGTACCGGCGCGGCCGCGCCGTGATCGACACCGAGCCGGTGGACCTGGCTCGCCTCGGTGCACTGGTAGCGGCCTACCAGGCCTACCTGGAAGGAACGAAATGACGACCTGCACCCAGCCGGGCTGCACCGGCTCGATCGTGGACGGGTACTGCGACGTCTGCGGCTCCCCCGCCGCCCCGAGCTCCCCCGCCGCGAACGCCGCCGCGAACGCCGCCGCCGCGAGCGCTCCGGCGTCCGGGGCCTGCACCCAGCCTGGCTGCACCGGCACGTACGTCGACGGGTACTGCGACGTCTGCGGATCACCCGCTGCCCAACACGCCTCCGCACCGGACCCGGATCCGATCAGCTCGGTCTCGACCGTGTCCCGCGCCTCCAACCGGCTCGCGTCCACGCCGCTCGGGTCGGCGCGCGCGGCCCAGGCCGGCTCGAAGCTCACCCGCAAACTCGGTACGTCGTCCACCCGGCTGCGCGGCGCCCGCCTCGGCGCCGGGCTGACGCACGTACCGTCGATCCCCGCGATCGACGCGAGCAAGGCGATCCTGGCGAACCCGATGGTCCCCGAGGACCGCCGGAACTGCCCCAGCTGCGGCCACCCGGTCGGCCGCTCCCGCAACGGCCAGCCGGGCCGCACCGAGGGCTTCTGCCCGAACTGCCGCAACCGGTTCTCGTTCTCGCCGAAGCTGAAGGACGGCGACCTGGTCGGCGGCCAATACCTGGTCCGCGGCTGCCTGGCGCACGGTGGATTCGGCTGGATCTACCTGGCCCAGGACCAGAACGTGTCGAACCGCTGGGTGGTGCTGAAGGGCCTGCTGAACTCCGAGGACCCGGACGCGGTCGCCGCGGCGATCGCCGAGCAGCAGTTCCTGGCCCGCGTCGAGCACCCGCTGATCGTCGAGATCTACAACTTCGTCACCCACGACGGCGCCGGCTACATCGTGATGGAGTACGTCGGCGGCACCTCGCTGAAGACCCTGCTCAAGCAGCGGATGGCGGCCAACAACGGCCAGTACGACGCGCTGCCGATCGACCAGGCGATCGCGTACCTGCTGGAGATCCTGCCGGCCTTCTCGTACCTGCACGACCTCGGCCTGGTGTACTGCGACTTCAAGCCGGACAACATCATCCAGGTCGGCGACGCGGTCAAGCTGATCGACCTCGGCGGCGTCCGGCGGATCGACGACCTGGACTCCGCGATCTACGGCACGGTCGGCTTCCAGGCGCCCGAGGTGGCCGAGGTCGGCCCGTCGATCGCCTCCGACATCTACACGCTCGGCCGGACGCTGTGCGTGCTCGCGATGGAGTTCCGCGGTTACCAGAGCCGGTACGTCGACACGCTGCCGCCGGTGGCCGACGTACCGCTGTTCCAGAAGTACGACTCGGTGTACCGCCTGCTGGCCAAGGCGTGCGCGCAGGACCCGGCGGACCGTTTCCAGTCCGCGGACGAGTTCCGCGTGCAGCTGCTCGGCGTACTGCGTGAGGTCGTTGCTGACAAGCAGGGTGTGAAAGCAGCCCAGCACTCGGCGTCGTCGCTGCTGTTCGGCTCCCCTGGCGACAAGGCTGCCGGGCTGGGCGAAGCGGCTGCGCCGTGGCAGCAGCTGCCGTCGCTGGCGCCGGACGACGGCGACAAGATGGCGGGCTGGCTGAAGACCGTCAGCGTGCCGGACCCGGCCAAGCGGCTGGAGCTGCTGATCGACGCGCCCGAGCAGTCGGCGCAGACGCTGCTGGAAGTCGCAGAGGCCGCTCTCGAGGTGGGACCGGAGCGCTACGACATGGTCGACACTGCGGTGGCCGACCTGCTCAATGAGGACCCGTGGGAGTGGCGTGCGGTCTGGATGTCCGGGCTGGTCGCTCTGGCCCGCGGAGACTCGGTCGCCGCGCAGTCCGCGTTCAACGCCGTCTACGGGCAGGTGCCGGGTGAGCTGGCTCCGAAGCTGGCGCTGGCGGTCGCCTGTGAGCACAGCGGCGAGTTCGACGTTGCCGAGGGCCTCTACCTGACCTGTGCGCGCACGGATGCCAACTACATCGCACCCTCGGCGTTCGGCCTGGCCAACATCAGGACGTCGCGCAACGACCTGGACGGAGCGCTCAGTGCGCTCGAACTCGTACCGCCGACCAGCGGCGCGTACGTGCGGGCCCGTCGCCAGCGAGCCGGTGTGCTGGCAGGATCGGGGCGTGGCCTTCCGGCGCTCGCCGAGGCGATGAACAGCATCGCGACGCTGACCATCGACCCGGTGGACCGGGCCAACCTGGCCGCGAACGTGTTCCGGGCCGCACTGACCGAGGTCCAGCAGGCCGGTCCGCAGGAAGCTCTGCGGATCGACGGACGGGCAGCCACCGAGACCTCCCTGCGGGACGGGCTCGAGGCCACCTATCGGTTGCTGGCCGGCCAGGCCCGGACCCGGCCGGAACGGATCGCCCTGGTCGACCAGGCCAACGAGGTTCGAGGATGGACGTTGCGATGACGAGTACGACCAGCACCACCTGCCCCAGCTGCGGCGGGCCGGTGGCCGAGGCCGACCTGTTCTGCGAGGCCTGCGGTGCCGAGCTCAAGCCCGGCGCCGCGACCCCGGCCACGCCCGCGTTGAGCACTGACACCGAGCCGACCGTGGAGATCGACCCGGCCGGCAGCCCGGGCGCCGGTCCGGTAGGACCCTGCACGTCATGCGGCGGCACCGTCGGCGCGGACGGGTACTGCGAGACCTGTGGCACCAAGGCCGCGAAGCCGCGGGACCACTTCGCGGAGCAGCCCGCTCCGTGGGTCGCCGGGGTGTGCGACCGCGGCATCCGCCACAGCCGGAACGAGGACGCCATGGCGCTGGGCGCGGACGCCGAGCCCGGCAGTCGTGCGCTGCTCGTCGTCTGTGACGGCGTCAGCTCGTCACTCGACTCCGACGTCGCCTCGCTTGCCGCGGCTCGTGCGGCCCTCGAGGTACTCGTGGCAGGGCACGCCCAGGGTCTCGGCACCGAGTCGTCGCGGGCGGGTGCGCTCGCCGCGCGGCTGAAGGCGGCGGCCGACGCTGCGAGTGACGCCGTACTCGAAAGCACCAGTCCGGACAGTCCGAACCCGGCGTCCTGCACATTCGTGGCAGCGATCCTGGAGAAGGGCCTGCTGGTCGCGGGCAACGTCGGTGACAGCCGTGCGTACTGGTTCCCCGACGAGGGCGAACCGGTCGGACTGACCACCGACGACTCGTGGGCCGCCGAGCTGATCGCCGGCGGGGTGTCGCGCGAGGAGGCCGAGTCCGGCCCGCACGCGCATGCGATCACGCGCTGGCTCGGCAAGGACGCGCCGGACCACACGCCGCGGACCACGACCCTCGACGTCGGCGGTCCGGGCTGGCTGCTGGTCTGCTCGGACGGCCTGTGGAACTACTGCTCCGAGGCGGCACCGCTGGCCGCGCTCGTACGTCAGACAGCTGCGGACCACGGTGGCGAGCCGAAGGCCACCGCGTCCGCCCTGGTCGACTGGGCCAACGCCCAGGGTGGCCAGGACAACATCACCGTCGCGCTCGCGCGCGTCTAAGGAGACACCTGCAGATGGCCGACTTCACCGCTTCCGTCTACCAGAACGAGTTCCTGCCGGACGGCGGGACCGACGTACACGCCATCGTCACGGTGAGCTGCACCGGTGCCGGCGCCGCCGGGCAGACCGGGAGCGGCGACGCGGGCGAGATCATCATCGTCGACACCTCGGGTTCGATGGGCCGCGACGGGGTGCAGGCCGCCGCGTACGCCGCGCAGACCGCGCTCGACCAGATCCTCGACGGTGTCTGGTTCGCGGTGATCTCGGGCAACGACCGCGCGCAGCTGGCGTTCCCGCCGTCCGCGGAGCCGGTGATGGTCAGGATGGACCCGTACACCCGGCAGGCCGCGAAGGACGCCGTGTCCCGGTTCTACGCCGACGGCGGGACCGCGATGGGCACCTGGCTGCGCTTGGCGTCGCGGGTGTTCGCGACCGTGCCGTCGCTGTCGCAGAAGCACGCGCTGCTGCTGACCGACGGCGAGAACCAGCACGAGACCCCCGAGGCGCTGACCCAGGCGATCGAGTCGGTCACCGGCCAGTTCCAGTGCGACGCCCGCGGTGTGGGCGTGGCCTGGCAGGTCGACGAGGTACGGCGGATCGCGCAGGCCCTGCTTGGCACCGTCGACATCATCCCGGCGCCGGACCAGCTGGCCGCCGAGTTCTCGAAGATCATCCAGAACGCGATGAGCCGTGGTGTCGCGCAGGCGGATCTGCGGGTGTGGGCGCCGCAGGGTGCCGAGGTGCTGTTCGTCCGGCAGGTGGCGCCGACGGTCGAGGACCTGACGTCGCGGCGTACGGCGGTGAATCCGTTGACCGGCTCGTACCCGACCGGGTCCTGGGGAGACGAGTCCCGTGACTATCACGTGGCGATCCGGCTGGCCGCGAAGGCGGTCGGGCAGGAGCAGCTCGCGGCGCGCGTGCAGCTGGTGCTGGGCGACCAGACGGTTGCGCAGGGTCTGGTGAAGGCGCTGTGGTCCGCGGACGAGGCGCTCACCACGCGGATCAGCCCGGAGGTCGCGCACTACACCGGGCAGACCGAGCTGGCGCAGGCGATCCAGGACGGACTGGCGGCCAAGGCTGCCGGCGACACCGCCACCGCAACCACCAAGCTCGGCCGCGCGGTCCAGCTCGCTGCCGCGACCGGCAACGAGGAGGCGACCACGCGACTGCGGAAGGTTGTCGACATCGACGACCAGGAAACGGGTACGGTGCGGCTCAAGCGCACCGTCGAGAAGGCCGACGAGATGGCCCTCGACACCGCCTCCACCAAGACGACCCGGGTACGGAAATGACCGTGAACTGTCCGAGCGGACACCCCTCCACCTCCACCGACTACTGCGACGTCTGCGGCCTCCCGATCGGCGCCGCCGCCACGCCCGC
>DASXXB010000453.1:0-2649 GCA_036503355.1 Kribbella sp.
GTGACCACCCACTCCGGGGACCGCGTCGCGACCCAGCTCCGGAGTGCGGGCGCGCAGCCGTTCGAGGAGCAGAAGACGTTGATGTCGGTCGACCTGCCCCGGCATCCGCAGCCGGTCGACGACGGCTACCGGCTCGTCCGGGCCACCGACGGCCCCTTGGAGTACGTGCGTCTGCTGGCGTCGGACGACACCGTCGCGGCGCACGGGATGGCGGCGATCGTCGGGGCGGATGCCGTGATGCACGACATCCAGACCGCCGCGGCGTACCGGCGGCGTGGTCTCGGCAGTGTCGTGATGGGTGCGCTGGCACGGTACGCGATCGAGCGCGGGAGCCGGACCGGTCTGCTGATGGCGACCACCGACGGCTTCCACCTGTACCGCAAGCTCGGCTGGTTGCCGGAGGCGACGATGGTGACGGCGTCAGGCACTGCTCGGCCGCGCGCGGTGGGCAGCGACCTTGGTGCGGTTCTGGCAGGCGGTTGAGCAGAACCGCTGTGTGCGGTTGCGGGTCGAGTCCAGGAACAGGTCGTCGCACCGGACCGCTTCGCACTGCCGGAGGCGCTCGACCTGATCACTGCCGAGCAGCATCGCCACGGCGGTCGCCAACTCGGCCAGCCAGCCTGTCGCCTCGTGCGGACTGCCGAAATGCAGGTGCCACGGCGCACCGGGATCCTTGACCAGCTGGGGCGCAGCCTTGGTTTCGCGCAGCAGTTCGTTCACCGAAGACGCCGCGCGGTCGACGTCGGGGAGGTTCAGAAGCGCGTCGTACAAGACCTTTGCCCCGGCGGCGTACTCCACAGGGTCCCCGGCGACCGCCCGGTTGGTCGTCAGGCGAAGAGCATTCTGTACGGCAGTTGCATCCGGAGCGAGAGCCGGACGGCCCTGCCGGGTCTGCGCGCCGAAGACGTTGGCCAGTGCGACCGCGGCGAGCAACGACGCCCGCAGGTGATCCGTCGCTTCCACGGGCCCAGTATCGCCGATCGCGGAAAAGTTCGCCGCCGCGGGCGATCTCATTCAACCGGATGAGGCCCGTCATACCACGGTCGTAGGCGCCGCCGGCCGACATCCTTCCGCGCTCCGATGACCACGATCGTTGCCGGTAACAACAATGACTGTCATGCACCTCGTCCAGTCCCCGCCCCGTCCGCACCGCCGCCCGGCCGCCCGTGGGATCGCCGGACTGTCGGAGGCGGTCGTCGACCTGTCCGCGATCCGCGAGAACGTCCGGACCTTCCGGCAGCGGATCACCCAGGACGTGATGGCCGTCGTCAAGGCGGATGCCTTCGGCCATGGCGCCGTACCGGTCGCCCGCGCCGCCGTCGAAGCCGGCGCGACGTGGCTCGGCGTCGCGCATGCCGACGAAGCGCTGCAACTGCGCGCGGCCGGCCTGCGCGTACCGATCCTGACCTGGCTGTACGACGCGGCGGAACTCATGCTGCTCGGCGACGTCGACGTGGACATCAGCGTCTCGACCGTCGCCGAGCTGCAGCGCGCCGTCTCCACTCCGTCCGTCCATCACGTGCACCTCAAGCTGGACACCGGCTTGCACCGGGCCGGGAGTGCACCCGACCAGTGGATCGAGCTGACCCGAACGGCGGCGCACTACGAGGCGCTCGGCGCCGTCACGATCCGCGGGATCTGGTCGCATCTCTCGCACGGCAGTTCGACCGACGCGGTGCAGAGCACGCACCAGCTCCGGCTCCTGCGGACCGGGGTACGTCTCGCCCGGCGCGCCGGGTTGCGGCCCAGCGTCGTACATCTGGCCAACTCCGCCGGTGCGCTGACGCTCGACGCACCGGACACCGACCTGGCCCGGATCGGCGCCGGGCTGTACGGGATCGACGAGCTCGGCATCGGGTTGCGGCCCGCGATGCGGTGGGTGAGCAAGTTGACCCAGGTACGCCGGATCCGTGCCGGCGAAGGGGTTTCGTACGGTCATGACTTCGTCGCCGACCGGCACACCACGATCGGGCTGGTCCCGGTCGGGTACGCCGACGGTGTGCCACGGGTCGCCGCGCGGCGCGCCGGCGTGCAGTGTCACGGCGTACGCCTGCCGGTGATCGGGCGGATCGCGATGGACCAGTTCGTCGTCGACGCGGGCGACCTCGCCGTCGAACCCGGTGCGCCGGTGACGATCTTCGGCGACGGCTCGTGCGGCGAACCGACGGCTGCCGACTGGGCGGACTGGGCCGGGACGATCCCGCACGAGATCTACTGCGGCATCGGCAGCCGGGTCCCCCGGCGCTACGAGGAGGGCACTCGATGAGGATCGCGATCGTGATGGGTGGCGCGAGCCCGGAGCACCAGGTTTCACTTGCCAGCGGCAAGGGAATCGTCAAGGCCGTCGAACTGATCGGCCACACGGCGATTCCGCTGGTGATCGATGCCGCGGGCAACTGGGTGGACGGGCAGCACGAGGCGATCGAGATCCTGCAGGCGTGCGACGTGACCATCCCGGCCCTGCACGGTGAGGGCGGCGAGGACGGCCGCTTGCAAGGGTTCCTGGAGCAGTTGCACATCCCGTACGTCGGCAGTGGCGTCGCCGCGAGCGCGATCGGACTGGACAAGCGCCTGACCAAGGCGATCCTGCAGGCGCACGGCATCCCGGTCACACCTGGCGTCACACTGCGCGGTGCGGAGCTGACCGAC
>DASXXB010000454.1:0-7736 GCA_036503355.1 Kribbella sp.
AACTGGTGAGGTGACGATCCAGCAGGTCGCGACCGAGGCGGGCGTCTCGCCGAGCACGGTGTCGAACCTGCTCAACGGGCGCAACCACCGGATGCTGCCGGAGACCCGGCAGCGGATCGAGCGCGCGATCGACAAGCTCGGCTACCGGCCGAACCGGGCCGCCCGGCAGTTGCGCACCGGCCGCAACACCACGATCGGCCTGGTCGTGCCGTCGGTCGGCAACCCGTTCTGGGGTGCGCTCGCCCGGCACCTGGAGTCCGCGGCGCTGGCCGAGGGGTACCACGTCCTGCTCTGCAACTCCGAACGTGATCCGCGCCGCGAGCGCGACTACGTCGACGAGTTGTGGGCCGACGGTGTGCACGGCGTCGTACTGTGCTCGTCGTTGCCGTCGCTCGAGCATGTGATGCCGCTGGTGAAGCGCGGCCTGCAACTGGTCGCGTTCGACCGTACGTCGCAGGCGGGCGATCCGGCGTCCCTGGTCAGCATCAGCGTCGACAACGCGATCGGCAGTCAGCTCGCCACCCAGCACCTCACCGAACTCGGGCACCGCCGGCTGGCGTTCGTGTCCGGCGCGCTGGCGAGCGTGAACCGCAAGGAGCGGTATCGCGGATTCACGGCCGGCCTCGAACAGGCAGGCATCGATCCGGCCACGTCGGTCCGCGCACCGGTCAAGGGCGACGCCGACGACTTCGGCGACGTCGAGGCGTCCGAGCTCGGTCGCGCGGCCGCGGCCGAGTTGCTCGCGCTGGAGGAACCACCGACCGGGATCGTCGCGATCAACGACATGTGCGCGCTCGGCGTCTGCCGCGGCCTGCGCGACGGCGGGCTCGAGGTGGGCAAGGACGTGTCGGTGGTCGGGTTCGACGACATCGTGCTCGCGGACCTGTACGCGCCGACGCTGACCACGGTCCGGCAGCCGATGAAGGAGATGGCCGCCGCTGCGTTCACCCAGCTCCGGTCGCGACTGGACGGCTCCGGTCCGGCCCAGGGCCAGTCGCTGCTGTTCCGTCCGGAGCTGATCGTGCGCGAGTCGACGGCCGCACCCGCGTAGGGTGAGGTCGTGCAGCGGATCTCGTCGCGGAACGCCCGGTTTCAGGTTTGGCAGGCGTCGCTGACCAATCGGGCCAAGCGGCAGCGCTCCGGCGAGTTCCTGGTGCAGGGCGTGCGGCCGATTTCGGTTGCCGTGGACAACGGCTGGCCGGTGCGTACCGTCATCCACGACTCTTCCCGGCCGTTGTCGCGCTGGGCTTCCGAGCTGCTGCAGCGGCTGCCGGGGGTCGAGCGGGTCGCGATGGCGCCGGAGCTGCTCGCGGAGCTCGGCGAGAAGCAGGACCCCGAGCTGATCGCCGTACTCGAACTGCCGGCCGACGATCTGGGGCGGATCCCGGTCGGGCCGGAGTTCCTCGGGGTGGTGTTCGACCGGCCGACCGGACCGGGGAACATCGGGTCGATCATCCGGTCCGCCGACGCGTTCGGCGCCGACGGGGTGATCGTCACCGGACACGCGGCCGACGTGTACGACCCGAAGGCGGTCCGTGCGACGACGGGTTCGCTGTTCGCACTGCCCGCCGTCCGGATGCCGTCACATCGCGAGGTCCTCGAGTGGGTACGCCGTACGCCGGCCGTCGTGGTCGGCACCGACGAGCACGGGTCGACCGACGTCTACGACTTCGACTTCACCCAGCCCGTTCTGCTGCTGATCGGCAACGAGACGGCCGGTCTGAGTACGGCGTGGAAGGAGGCGGCCGACCACCTGGTCCGGATCCCGATCACCGGCTCGGCCAGCTCCCTCAACGCCGCGAACGCCGCGACCGCGGTGCTGTACGAGATCTCCCGGCAGCGCTCACGCCGTACACAGTAGTTCGCCGTGCAGGATCGAGATGAACGCGTCGGGGGTGTCCGTCCAGGTCTGCCAGGCCTGTGAGATCGCGGTCAGCCGCTCCTGCGGTACGCCGGCCGCTCGGGCCTGGTCCGCGAGCGCCGACTTGAGAATGCGGTCGGCCCACATCCCGCCCCAGAATGCGCGGTCCTCGGGGTTGGTGAACGCCCAGGTCGACGTGGTCACCTCCGCCTTCTCGAAGCCCGCGGCGTGCGCCCACGACAGCAGGCGCCGGCCTGCGTCCGGCTCGCCGCCGTTCGCGCGCGCCATCCGCTGGTAGAGGTCCATCCACTCGTCCAGCTCGGGAAGCTCCGGGTACCAGACGAAGCCGTGGTAGTCGGAGTCGCGGACCGCGACGATCCCGCCAGGCTTGCAGACACGCCGCATCTCCCGCAGCGCCTGCACCGGGTCGGCCACATGCTGCAGGACCTGGTGTGCGTGCACGACGTCGTACGTGTCGTCCGGCAGATCCAGCGCGTGCACGTCGCCGACGACGAACTCCACGTCCGCATCCACGCCCTCGAACGCCTTCCGGGTGATGTCCAGCGCCGCGGCGTTCGCCTCGAGCGCGGTCGTCGTACCGGGCTCGACCAGCCGGGCGAGGTCGGCCGTGATGGTGCCCGGCCCGGCGCCGACGTCGAGCAGCGACATCCCCGGGCGCAGGTGCGCGAGCAGATAGCCGGCCGAGTTGTCCGCGGTCCGCCAGCGGTGCGACCGCAGTACCGACTCGTGATGGCCGTGCGTGTACACGTTGTTCATCCCAGGCTCCTTTGCCCTCGCCAACAGTGTCCACGCTAACTCACGATCTTGCTCAATGAGACATATCGTCTCGCCATACGAACACATCGAGATGACCGGATATGGCCAGACCGGGCGCCGCCGGCGGGCGAACCTTGAGGTACTTCGAAACCACAGGAGGATTGCGATGCTGGCAAAGGTGTTCCCGATCAAGCTGAAGGACGGCAACCAGGCCGCCGCCGAGGCGATCGTGCGGGAGTTCGCGCCGAAGGGACCGGAGGCCGAGGCCGGGACGCTCTCGTTCCGGGTGTACCGCGACCCGGCGAACCCGGACTACCTGCTGTTCGTCGAGCACTTCGCGGACCAGGCGGCGTACGACGCGCACACCGGGTCGGCGGCGTACCAGGAGCTGATCGCCGGGCGGTTCGCCGAGCTGATCGTCGAGTTCGTCGAGATCGACCACGAGCTGCTGGTCAGCCTGTGAACTCGCACAACGACAGGGCGCGGCGGCTGCGCGAGCTCCACGGACAGCCGCCGCTGGTGCTGCCGAACGCGTGGGACGCGGGATCGGCACGGGCGATCGAGGCGGCCGGTGCCGCGGCGATCGCGACGACGAGTGCGGGTGTTGCCTGGGCGTACGGCGTCGACGACGCCGGCGGGCTGGACCGTGCGACGGCGATCGACACGATCCGTGCGGTGTGTGCGGCGGTGTCGGTGCCGGTGACCGCGGATATCGAGGCCGGGTACGGCGACGTCGCGCGGACTGTCGAGGAGGCGATCGAGGCGGGGGCTGTCGGGGTGAATCTCGAGGACAGCACGGGGCGGGTGCTCGATGATCCGTTGGTTCACGCGGAGCGGATCAAGGCGGCGCGTGCTGTGGCGGTTCGCGCCGGCCTCGATCTGGTGATCAACGCCCGGACTGACACGTTTCTGTTCGGTGATCGGACCGGGACGGTTGAGCGGGCGAAGCTGTACGCCGATGCGGGCGCGGATGTGTTGTTCGTGCCGGGCGTGGTCGACGTACCGACGATCAGCGACCTGGTGAAGGAGTCGCCGCTGCCGCTCAACGTGATGGTCGGCCCCGGGGCGCCGTCGGTCGACGAGCTCGCGGAGCTCGGGGTCGCGCGGGTCAGCGTCGGGCCGGCGATCACAAGTACGGCGTACGCACTCGCAACCGCCGCAGCAAAGGAACTGTTGACGAGCGGCACCTACGAATCGCTCACCGACCGCTAGGAGTACTGCGGTGCGCAGCAGAGCCGGCGCACTGGGCGCGAGGCGGTGGTCAGGGCACTAGCCAGCGCTCGGGTGGGCGAGTTGGTGGTGGATGGCGGCGAGCGAGCGCCACGGGCGGAGGTGCTCCGACTCGCCGCCGAGCGGCCAGGCGTCTCGTGCGCCCAGGCGCAGCGCGATCTCCTGCGCGGCGGCTGGGCTCACCACCGCTTCGAGGGATCGAACCAACCCGTCTGCGTCACCGCCGGCCTCGAGGATAATGTTGCCGCTAGCAACTTCCGCGGCCAGCTGACCGACCAGCTCGGCGGAGGTCAGCGGCCCGGGCCCGGGGAACGCGTGCGTCAGCCCATGACCGAGCCCCGGCACCGGTACGCCGTACACCTCGACAAGCTTGCGCAACGCATCAACCGCGTCCGCCGGCGGCAGCTGATCCCGCACAACAGCCTGTACGGCGACCTCGAACGGCCCCCACGCACCGGGAACCCGAACACCCGGCCGCGCCGCAACCAGCGGACCGATCACAGCGTCGGCCACCAACTCCGCGCGCGCACGGACCGGCTCGCAGTCAAGCCCCACCAACCGCGCCGCGCGATCGACCACGTGAATCACGCCCTCCCAGAACGGCAGGTGCGTCCGCAGCAGCAGGTGATCGTCCCCACCGGCACCGATCTCCAGCATCCCGGGCTCGCCGTCGAGCGAGATCGTCCGCCGGTACACGCCGTCGGCAACCGACTCCACCCCAGGGATCGCCCGCGCCCCGAGGAACGTGCACATCGCCTCCCAGTCGTACGGCGGCGTGAACGGCAAGCGCAGTACCAGACCGCCGTCCGCGACGAGCCGATCGCTGCGCCGGCGGCGATCGCGCAGTTCGCGCGGTGAGGCCCGGAAGATCTCCCGCATCGCCCGGTTGAACTGCCGCAGGCTGCCGAACCCGGATGCGAACGCGATCTCCGCGATCCCGAGGTCGGTGTCGTCCAGCAGCCGCCGCGCGAAATGCGCCCGCCGCGACCGGGCGAACTGGTCCGGCGTGACGCCGAGGTGATCGTGGAACATCCGCCGCAGATGCCGCGCCGACATCCCGAGCCGCGCACCGAGCGCCTCCTCCCCCGACTCGTCCAGCAGGCCGGCGATGATCAGCTGCACCGCCCGGCAGACCAGCTCGGGCGCCTCGTCCGCGACAGTGCCGGCTACCCGATAAGGACGGCAGCGCAGGCAGGCGCGATACCCGGCGGCTTCCGCGGCGGATGGCAGCTCGAAGGTGCTCACGTTCTCCGCGAGCGGCTTCGCGCCACAGCCGGGCCGGCAGTAGATCCCCGTCGTACGGACCGCCGAATAGGTCGTCACACCGCAGCACGCTACGGGCCGGCACCGACAGTTCCTGACACGCGCTTTACACCCCACATGCCCAGACATGCCCTAAGGTACGGCGGGTGCAGTCGAAACCGATGCTGGTCGTGGTGAGTGGTCCGCCCGGGACCGGGAAGACGACGCTGGCGCACCGGATCGCGACCGCGATCGGCTGCCCGGCGATCTGCCGGGACGAGATCAAGGAGGGCATGGCGCACGCGACGCCCGGGTTCGTGCCGGGGCCCGGCGACCCGCTGACGATGCGGACGCTGTCGACGTTCTTCGACGTGATCGGCCTGCTGGTCGGACGCGGTACGACGGTGGTCGCGGAGGCGGCGTTCCAGGACCGGCTGTGGACCCCGGGCCTGAGCCCGCTGCTCGCACGCGCGGACCTGCGGATCGTGCACTGCACGGTCCCGGCGGAGGTCGCGCTCGAGCGGATCACCTCCCGGTCCGGCTCGGACCCGAGGCGCGCGGCGCACGAGGATGCGCAGATCAGCCCCGAGGCGCGGCTGCGGACGCACAACGCCTTCCAGCCGGTCGATCTGCCGGTCCCGTCTCTGGTCGTGGATACGAGCGTCGAGCCGGCGCTGGATGAGATTCTGCTGTTCTTGTCGCGCTGACGACAGGAGGTAGTAGGTCCAGAGCGGCCTGGCACCGAGGCGCTTACGCGGGAGCCGGGCCGGCGTGGTGGACTACCTCCTGTCGTTAGGTGATTCGAGAGGCGGCCCTGATGCTCGAGCGTTTCGTTGCACTGACCACAGCACATGTCGCGGACGCTTGCCTGCGGGCCGGTGTTCCGGTGCGGACGGTGTCGTTGACGGCTGCTGTCGGCGAGCGGGTCGCGGGGCGGGTGCTGCCGGCCCAGCATGTCGGGAGCGTCGACGTGTTCCTCGAGGCGTTCGAGTCCGCGTCCGCGGGCGACGTACTCGTCGTGGACAACGGTGGCCGGCGGGACGAGGCGTGTGTCGGCGATCTGGTCGCGCTCGAGGCTGCGGCGGCAGGCATCGTCGGGATGGTGGTCTGGGGACTGCACCGGGACACGGTCGACCTCGGCGCGATCGGGCTGCCGGTGTTCAGCCTCGGCGCCTTGCCGACCGGGCCGTTGCGGCTCGACCCGCAGCCGGCCGATGCGTTGACCAGGGCAACGATCGGCGAGTGGACAGTCACCCGAGACGACGTTGTACTGGCAGACGAGGACGGCGCGATCTTCGTACCCGCGGATCGCCTCGAGGAGCTGTTCGGGCTGGCGGAGTCGATCCGCGACACCGAGCACCGGCAGGCGGCCGAGATCCGTGCCGGGCGGTCGTTGCGGGAGCAGGTGAGCTTCGCGGAATACCTTAAGAAGCGGGCGGTTGACCCGGCACTGACCTTCCGGCAGCACCTCCGCGCGGTGCGCGGCGCGATCGAGGAATGACTCAGCTGATCGCAGCGCGGACGGCCGGCACGATCTCCTGCGACCAGCGCGACAGTTGGACGTCGTACGGGTCGCTGCCCTGCGGGAAGAGCGTGAAGCCGGAGGCCTGGTGGTTGAGGATCGCGTCGGTGAGTTCCTCGACCCATTGCGCCGGTGAGCCGCCGATCCAGCGGCCGTCCTCGGCGCGCGTACGGCGCAGCGGGTCCGCGGTGATCGCGCCGGGGAAGTTGTAGATCGTGCCGATGTCCGACGGTTTGCGGCCGACCGCGAGCGCCGCCTCGTCGATGATCGGGCGGGACCACCGGTACCGCTCGCTGAGCCAGTCGGCGGCGTGTCCGGGGATCCAGCCGTCGGCCTGCCGGCCGGTTGCGGCGAGCGACTTCGGGCCGTTCGAGCCGGTCCAGATCGGCGGGGCCGGTACGGCGGCCGGGCGGAGTTGGCCGATCGGGTAGTGCTTGGTCGGCGTCGGCGTACCGCCGTCGGACAGCGCGCGCACGAGCTGCATCGCCTCTTCGAATGCTTCGACCGCTTCGGCCGGGCGGAGCTCCGGCACGCCCATCGTGGTGATCCGGTCCCATGCGCCGCCGGCGCCGAGTCCCAGGACGAACCGTCCGCCGGACAGCGCCGACAGCGAGGTCGCCGTACGGGCGAGAACCGGTGCCGGACGCAACGGCAGGTTGGTCACGTTGACGAACGCCGACAGCCGCTCGGTCCGGCCGAGGAGGAACGCGATCGCGGCATACCCGTCGAGCATGTCCGGGACGTACGGGTGATCGGCGAGGCTGACGTGGTCGAGACCGTCGCGGTCGGCCTGCTGCGCGAGCCGCACGATCGTGGCGACGTCGCGCACCGAGTCCGGCGATCCGTAGCCGAAGTGCACGTTCATGACGACTCCCTCAGATAGTTCGATGTTCTAACTAGTTGTAGCACGAATGCTTAGAACCACAAACTATTAGCCCAGCGGACTATCATGGAGCCATGGCGACGACGACGGCTGCCCGGGACACCGATCTCGCGAGTGCGCTGGTGCAGACCATGCACCGGCTGCAGGACCTGCACGCCGAGACCAGCCGGCCGCTGGGCCTCACCCCGCAGCAGGCGCATCTGCTGTGCGTGCTGATCTCC
>DASXXB010000455.1:0-19144 GCA_036503355.1 Kribbella sp.
GCCTTGTCCGGCTCCATGATGGTGGGCTCGCCGGTCCAGTTCGAGGTCGTGAAGAAGAAGTCCACCCGCTCGTCGATCGGGTCCCCGTTGCCGCCGGTCCGGTGCATCGCCGTCACGGGCACGAGATCCGCCGGGTCGACCTCCAGCCCGACCTCCTCCTTGAGCTCTCGCGCCGCCGCCGCAACCGCCGACTCCCCACGCTCCACATGCCCGGCGGGGACCGCCCAGTACCCGTCCATGTACCCGGTGTTCGCCCGCAGCAGCAACAAGACCTCGTCCCCACGCCGCACAATCACATAAGCCGCCGGCACCACCCGAAACCGATCCATACCCCGCACCCTAAACACCCCCCACCGACACCCAAGCCCCCGCTCCGCACCAAACCCCAGCTGACGCCCGAAGCCCCGGTCGGGCGCCGGCGAACTGCGCCGTTCGCCGAGTCGTGGGTTTCGGCTGCAAAACCAGCGAAAACTCAGTCCCATTCCACGACTCGGCTAACCAACCGCGGCCATTCGCCACGACTCGGTGCGGTCGGCGTGGAGCGGATGGGTCGTCGCCCGCCGGACGGCCCTGTCGGGCGGGCGCGAGGCAGCTTCGTCGCCGAGTCGTGGGTTTCGGTTGTCAAGGTCGGCCGTTTTCCACGACTCGCTGAAGCCAGTCGCCGCCAATCGCCACGATTCGGCGGGGTGGGCTTGGTCTGGATGGGTCGTTGTTCGTCGGATGGCGCTGTCGGGCGGTCGCGGGGCTGTTTCGTCGTCGAGTCGTGGGTTTTGGTTGTCAGGGTCGGCCGTTTTCCACGACTGGGTGAAGTCGGTCGGAGCCAATCGCCACGATTCGGCGCGGTGGGCTTGGTCTGGATGGGTCGTTGCTCGTCGG
This sequence comes from Kribbella sp., assembly GCA_036503355.1. Lineage (GTDB taxonomy): Bacteria > Actinomycetota > Actinomycetes > Propionibacteriales > Kribbellaceae > Kribbella. Next base: position 877 of record DASXXB010000455.1, read on the forward strand.
ACGGCGCTGTCGGGCGGTCGCGGGGCTGCTTCGTCGTCGAGTCGTGGGTTTCGGTTGTCAAGGTCGGCCATTTTCCACGACTGGGTGAAGCCGGTCGCAGCTAATCGCCACGACTCGGCGCGGTGGGCTTGGCTCGGCTTGGTTCGGTTCGGTTCGGGGATTGTCCGGCGGCCGAGGCGCTTGAACGTGGGCGTTGGCGCGGGTGTGAGCCGCTCGCCCGGAGGTCGACCTGCTCGAACGTGTGGGTCGCAGGCGGCTTTGCCAGGCGGCCTCGGGGCTGCTTCGTTGTCGAGTCGTGCGTTGGGGTGGAGACACGCGCCTTCTTCCACGACTCGGTGAAGACGGGTGCGGCCAATCGCTACGACTTGGGATGTGGGAGTGGGGTTAGAGGGTTTTTGACATTACGCAGTGGTTTTTGCCTTTGGGGCGTAGGTAGGTGAAGCCGGCTCGTTCGAAGAGGGAGCGGGTGCCGTTGTAGAGGAACGAGGCGGTGATCTTCTTGCCGGCTGTGTCCTGGGGATAGGCCTCCACCAAGCCGCCGCCCGCGGATGCGATCAGGTCGAGTGCGCCGCGGAGCGCGACAGCGGAAACGCCCTGGCGGCGGTAGTTGCGGTCGGTGAAGAAGCAGGTGAGGCGATAGTCCGGCAACCGGTCGAGCCCGGCCTCGTACTCCTTGCGGTGGTAGATGTTCGGCAACTCCACAGGCGACCCGTACTCGAGCCACCCCACCGCCAGCTCCCCGTCGAACACCAGCGCCGCATGGGCGCGACCCTCGACCACGAGCCGATGCTTCACCTCGCGGTTGCTGACGGCATCGAACGTCTTCTCGTTGTGCATGGTGTGGAACCACGTGCACCAGCAGCCGCCCCACACACCGTTGTGCCGTTCCGCGAGGGCCGCGAACGCATCCCACGTCTCCGCCGACAGTGCCCGCACCGTCAGCTGATCGACCGCAACCTTGACCATGAGCCGAATGTACGACGGCATTCGGACGATCTCCGTCCGGAAAGAATCAAATCCGGTACGTCGCACCCGGCACGGCGTACTCCACCGGCCCGTCGTACTGCGTCGCCGCCCGCGCTGCGGCGTCCGCCGGCGCAATAGCCCTCCCGACGTGCGTAACGATCAGCCGCCCGGCCTGCGCAGCGCTGGCACCGGCCTGCTCCGGAGTGTGGTGCGCCGGATCCGCCCCGTCGGCCTCGCACAGCAGTACGTCGCAACCGTCCGCGAGCTCGGTCAACGCCGGGCAGGGCGCCGTGTCACCCGAGTACACGAGCGACCGCCCGGAAGCTTCCATCCGTACGCCGAACGCCGGCAGCCCGTGCTCCACCGCCCGCGACGTCAACGCAAGGCCGCCAACAGTGGTCGTATGCGCGTCGGACAACTCCGTGATCTCGAAGGCCGACTCGATCGGGCTGCGCGTAGGCCCGTTCGTCAGGAACCCGGCGAGCCGATCGGCGATCCCGGGCGGGCCGTACAGCGGGATCGGCGCGCGCAGCGTGACGTCGGCGTACAGCGCGCCGTAGTACGCCGTCAGGAGGTCCGCGCTGTGATCCGCGTGCAGGTGCGAGATCCAGATCGCATCCAGCTCGTCCAGCCGCGTGTACTGCTGCAGCGGCCCGAGCGTGCCCGTGCCCGCGTCCATCCAGATCCGCGTCGGCCCGGCCGTGACGAGGTACCCGGAGCACGGGTTGTCGACGGCCGGGTACGGCGTCGCGCATCCGAGCACGGTCAGCTGGAGATCGGCCATGCGCTGGATCCTAGACAGGCAGAAGGGCCGCAAGCACACGGCTTGCGGCCCTCCCGGAAACGCTCAGGCAGACGGGTTGTTCGGAATGTCGTCGTCCTGGCCGTCCAGGTTGTCCAGACCGTCCTTCGCCTTGCCGACGCCGGAGTCGATCTGGTCGCCGTACTTGCCGCCCGTCTTCTCGTCGACGAAGTCGCCGGCCTTGTCCAGGCCTTCGCCGACCTTGTCGCCGTGACCGTCGACCAGGTCGGTGGCCTTCTCCTTGAGGTCCTCGGCCTTGCCCTTGAACTTGTCGAAGATGCCCATCTCGGGGCTCCCATTCCTGCGTAGTTGAGTGCTTACAGACAGCTAGCGGTGATCTTCGCACCTGCAACGCCACAACTGTGGGATTCCGCGAGCGCCGTACCCAAAACGATGCCGAACTACTCGACGTCGCCACCACTGTCGGTCGTCGCGCCGCCGGACTCCACGTCCCCGCCGGACTCGACATCGCCGCCGGACTCGACGTCGCCGCCCGAGTCGGTGCCGTCACCGGGCTCGACGTCGCCCGCGCTGAACTCCACGTCGCCGCCGCTGCGCGACTCGACGTCCCCACCGCTGCGCTTCGCCGCGGTCAGGTCGTCGGCCTCTTCCCCACGCGCATCCTTCGCCGACTCTTCATCGAACGGATTCGTCACTTCGTTTCCTCCCGTAGAAATGTCACGAACTCCAAGGTTCCTACCGAACTTTGCGGGTCATCCACAAGGCCGCTCCGTACCTCTTGGCGAACTCTTCGCAACCGGTACGCCGGCTGCGATCCAGCGCGCGAGCGATGGGGCGGTGAACCGGCGCCGAAGCCGGCACTGCCAGACTGGAGCGATGCCTGCTCCACTCGTCGTCGCGGTCGTCGGTCCTACCGCGGCCGGGAAGTCCGACCTCGCCGTTGCCCTGTCCGAGCGTCTCGGCGGCGAGGTGGTGAACGCGGACGCCATGCAGGTGTATCGCGGCATGGACATCGGTACGGCGAAGATCACGACGGCGGAGCGCCGCGGCGTACCGCATCATCTGCTGGACATCCTGGACGTCACCGAGACCGCGACCGTCGCCGAGTTCCAGGCTCTCGCCCGCGCCGCGATCGATGACTGCCTCAAAAGGCAGCGGGTGCCGGTGCTGGCCGGCGGTTCCGCGTTGTACGTGAGAGCGATCCTGGACGACTTCGTCTTTCCCGGTACCGACCCGGAAGTCCGGGCGCGCCTGGAGGCCGAGCTCGAGGCCAAGGGCTCCGGAGCTCTCCATCAGGAGCTCGCGGTCAAGGACCCGAAGGCCGCCGAACAGATCCTGCCCAGCAACGGGCGCCGGATCGTCCGGGCGCTCGAGGTCATCGAGATCACCGACGGCCCGTACGTCGCCACGCTGCCCGAGCATCGCTACGTGTACGACGGTGCGATCCAGGTCGGCCTCGACGTACCACGGCCGGTGCTCGACGAGCGGATCGACCGCCGGGTGGACCGGATGTTCGACGCGGGATTCGTCGCCGAGGTGCGAGGTCTGCTGAACAAGGGTTTGATTGAAGGGCGGACGGCCAACAGGGCTCTCGGGTACTCACAGGTGATCGCGTTGCTGAACGGTGAGATCGACGAAGCGCAGGCGCGGGAGCGGACCGCGCAGGCCACTCGCCGCTTCGCGCGCCGGCAGGACTCCTGGTTCCGCAAGGACCGGCGGATCACCTGGCTCCCGTACGACGCGCCCGATCTGCCGGAGCTGGCACTCGAAGTGATAGCCGAAGGCAACCGCGCGGACGCCCCCGGCGTAGTTGAGGTGACAACGGGCCCCGACCACCACACAGGGGCCGGCGATGCGAGGGGGTGACCGTGAGGCCGAGTTCCGTGAGTACCTGCTCGCGGACCGCACGCGGCTGATGCGAACGGCGTTGCTGCTCACCGCGGGGGATGTGCACACCGCCGAGGATCTGGTCCAGACCGCCTGCACCAGGGTGTACGTGCACTGGCACCGGATCAAGCACGAAGGCGCCGGGCCGTACGCGCACCGCATCCTGGTCAACGCGTTCCTCGACGAGCGTCGCCGGGCCGGCCGGCACCCGGAGGTGGTGACCGCGGACACGCTCGAGCCGCGGCTGGCCGACGTACCGGATCAGGCCGACACCCTCGCGATCCGCGACGCGCTGCTGGATCTGGCACCCCGGCAACGCGCGGTTCTGGTACTGCGGTACTTCCAGGATCTCGATGTCGCGACCTGCGCGCGGATCCTGGAGTGCACCGAAGGCACGGTGAAGAGCCAGACGGCCAAGGCGCTCAAGCGCCTGAAGGAACTGATGACGGAAGAGACGGGGAGTAGCTGAGACCGACGATGGACGAGGTCAAGAAGTTGTTGGAGGGGTTCGCGGACCGTGCCGCCGTCGGGCTGCCGGACGCGGATATCGACGCGGACGTCTCCCGCGGCCGGCGCGCCCTGCGCCGGATCAAGCGCCGCCGCCGCGTCACCGGGGTGCTGTGCGTTGCCGCTGCGTCGGCGCTCGTGCTCGCGATCGGCAACCAGGTGAAATGGTGGGGCAACGGCAACGAAGTGGCCGGCGGCACCGTCGAGCCGCAGACCTCGGCGCCGGCCTCGACGCGAGCAGCGACATCGCCGGCGCCGTCCGTCAAACCGACGTCCCAGCAGACGATCTCGATGTTCGGCGCGCCGGTCGTGGAGCTGGTCGCCAACAAGCAGCCGTGGAGCAGCATCCGTTGCGGCCTCGCCCCGAAGGGCTGGACGCCTGAGGCGCCGATCGCGGCCGGCCGCGTCGTCCTGTCCAAGGCGGAGATGCGGACGGCGGACGCCGCTGCGAAGGTGGTGCTGCAGGCCGCTCCGCAGGCGCGCAGTCTGGCGCAGGTCCGGGTCAGCGCTGCGAGCGGCAAGACGTTCCGCATCGGCACGCTCAAGGGTCGGCTCAGCGGCCAGGTGCAGGTCGCGAACCAGTGGCTGCTGGTCGAGCTGCCCACCGGCACGGTCGAGTGGCCGGACGACGTACTGCGCCGCTTCCTGAATTCCTGCACCGTCAACTAACGGAGCCAATTGGACGCCCGACGACTGGCGCAGGAACCCGACGTGAGATAGGCAGGGCTTGTCCCTGTCCCGCCGAACTCGTGTGGGGGAATTCGTGAAGAAGCTGATCGCATCTCTGTCCACCGGCACGCTCGCGCTCACCGCATTCACCGCAACAGCCACCGCAACACCCACCGCTACCCAGACCCAGACCCAGAACCAGACACAGGCGCCGACGCGCCAGCCGACGTCGATCGGGTACGGCGGCGCGGTGTCGTCGGTCGACCCGGACGCGACGAACATCGGTCTCGAGGTACTGCGCCGCGGTGGTAACGCTGTCGACGCCGCAGTCGCCACGGCCGCCGCGCTCGGCGTCACCGAGCCGTACTCGGCCGGTATCGGCGGCGGTGGGTACTTCGTGTACTACAACGCCAGGCACCACAAGGTGTCCACGATCGACGGCCGCGAGACGGCGCCCGCGACGATGCCGTCGAATGCGTTCATCGACCAGGCGACCGGTAAGCCGTACGCGTTCGCGGATGCGGTGACGTCCGGTGTGTCGATCGGCGTACCGGGAACGCTCGCGACCTGGGACAGCGCTCTGAAGCAGTGGGGCTCGCTGTCGCTCGGCAACGCGCTGAAGCCGGCCGCGAACCTGGCCGAGCACGGCTTCGTGGTGGACTCGACGTTCCACCTGCAGACGGAGGAGAACAAGAGCCGCTTCGCGCAGGTGGTGCCGACCGCGAAGCTGTTCCTGCCGAACGGCGATGCGCCGGCGGTCGGTTCGCTGTTCAAAAACCCCGAGCTCGCCGCGACGTACAAACTGATCGGGCAGCAAGGCTCGTCGGTGTTTTACCACGGTCAACTCTCGGGCGAGATGGCGGCCGTCGCGAAGAACCCGCCCAAGACCGCGGACGCGACGTTGCCGTTCTACCCCGGGTACCTCCGGACCAGCGACCTGGCCGCGTACCGGGCGATCGACCGCACGCCGACCAAGGTGCGCTACGACGGACTCAACGTCTACGGCATGCCGCCGTCCTCGTCCGGCGGCATCACGGTCGGTGAGGCGCTGAACATCCTGCAGCCGCAGCACCTCCGGCAGCTGTCGAACGTCCAGGCGTTGCACACCTACCTAGAGGCGTCGGCGCTGGCGTTCGCCGACCGCGGCGCGTACATCGGTGACCCGGCGTACGTCGACGTACCGCAGAAGGAGCTGTTGTCGCGTGGGTTCGGGGCGGAGCGGTCCTGCCTGATCGACCCGGAGAAGGCTGCGACGAAGCCGGTGCCGGCGGGCTCGCCCGACGGCACGTACTCGCGGTGCGGGACGGGTGCCGCGGTCGAGCAACGTCCGGACACCGAGGGGCGCTCGACGACGCATTTGGTGACGGCCGACAAGTGGGGCAACGTCGTCTCGTACACGCTGACGATCGAGCAGACCGGCGGCAGCGGGATCACGGTGCCCGGTCGCGGATTCCTGCTCAACAACGAGCTGACCGACTTCTCGTTCGTCCCCGACCCCAAGGACCCGAACATCGTCATGGGCGGGAAGCGGCCGCGATCGTCGATGTCGCCGACGATCGTGCTGCGCGGTGGCAGGCCGTACATCGCGCTCGGTTCGCCGGGCGGTTCGACGATCATCACGACCGTCCTGCAGACACTGACGAATCGGCTGGACCGTGGCATGACCCTGCCGCAAGCGATCGCGGCGCCGCGTGCGTCGCAGCGCAACACCGCGTCGGTGACGGCCGAGCAGGCGTTCATCGATCGGTACGGCGCGGCGCTGGGCGCGTACGGGCACACGTTCACACCGGCCGGCGCACCGAGCACCTCGGCCGCGGAGATCGGCGCGGTCGCGGCGCTCGAATTCCTGCCGGGCGGCGCGATCCTTGCCGCCGCGGAGCCGACGCGGCGTGGCGGGGGAGCGGCAGGAACCGTCTGGCCGTCAAAGTGAGGTGATGATGGCGGCGACCAGGTTCGCTCGTTCGGTCAGGGTCGCCGCAATCACCTGTTCGTGGACGGCGTGGGCGCCCTTGCCCACGGGCCCCAGGCCGTCCAACGTTGGCACACCCAACCATCCGGTCAGATTGGTGTCGGCCGCGCCGGACGCCGGCGCACCACCGATGTCCTGACCGATCGCCTGCGCGGCCGCGACCACCTTCGCCAGCAGTTCGTCGGTGCCCGCCGACGGCCGCCAGGCGGGCCGATTCGACAACACGTGCACCGCCAGCTGGGCATCCCGCACCGGCTGCAGCGCGGCAACAGACTCCAGAACGGCCGCTTCTGTCGACGGGTCGACAAAGCGGAACCCGATATCAGCCGCCGCAGCTCCCGGTACGACGTTCGTGCGTCCGCCGCCCGTGATCGTGCCGACATTGCACAGCACGTCGGCGTGCCCCGCGACAATTCGCCGTACGGCGATCAGCTGGTCGACGAGCTCGTCGATCGCGGAGACGCCACTGTCCGGGTCGAGGGCGGCGTGCGCCTCACGACCGGTGACCTCGATCCGGACCCGCGTACTGCCCCAGCGCGAGGTCTTGAGGTCGCCGTTCGGATGCGGCGGCTCGAACCCGAACGCGGCGTACACGCCGGTAGCCTCGGCGGTCACCAGTGCGCGCGCCGACGGCGAACCGATCTCCTCGTCGGCGACCACGACAACGCGCAGTGGCCGGTGGTCCTGGCCGGCGACCTGCTCGAGCGCGGTCTCCAGGACGACGAGGCCGCCCTTCATGTCGAAGACGCCCGGCCCGTGGATGATCCCGTCCTCCGCGCGCCAAGGCATCGCGGTGCCGAGCTGCCCGATCGGCCAGACCGTGTCGTGATGGGTGAGGAACAGCAACGGGGCGTCCGCGCGGCCGGGGAAGTCGGCGACGAGGTGGTCGCCGGTCGGCGCCGGCACCCGGCGGACGGTCGCGCCGAGTTGGGCGTACCGCGCCGCGAGCCGGTCGGCGAAGGCGTTCAGTGCGGCCGCGTCGCCGGTCGGGGTCTCCGCGCGGACGTACTCCCGGAGTCGCTCGATCATCATAGATAGTCAACGTATCATCAGTCGATCCACGGTTGACCACAGTCGCCCGCGCCGGGATACGATCAGGATATGAATCGTATCTCTGAGGTGAGCTTTCGTGCGGTCACGCTCACCACGACGTCGAGGTTCGCCGAGGCGTCGGCGCTGTACCGCGAGGTGTTCGGCTACCTCGACCCGGCGTACGGGCTGAACCCGCGGCTGCTCGGGGCGCTGGCGAGCAACGGCGGCTCCGTGGTCGGCATCCTCGACGAGAGCGATCGGCTGGTCGCGTTCGCGTACGGCTTCTGCGGCACCGACCGGCGCGGCTTCTACCACTACTCGCAGTCCGCGGTCGTGGCCGCCGGGCAGCAGGGGCGCGGCCTCGGCCGGATGCTCAAGCACGCCCAGAAAGAGGTTGCCCTCAGCCACGGTATGTCGCGGATGCGCTGGACCTACGACCCGGCGCAGATCCGCAACGCACACTTCAACCTCGATGTCCTCGGTGCCCGCGGCCGTTGGTTCGCGCCAGACATGTACGGTCCGGGCACCGACCGCGTGGTGGTCGAGTGGGATCTGACCCGCGAGCACGCCGCGACCCCGGAGGTTCTGACCGAGCTGGTCGTGCCGGCCGACCCTGCCGAGCTGCGTCGCTCGTTCGAGGGTCTGCTCGCGGAGGGGCTCGTCGCGGTCTCGTGCCGTCGTCTCCCCGACGGGAACGGCGCCTACTACTTCGGAGCGGCCGACGATGCGTGACAACCGCGAGCTCACCAGCCCCCAGGAGCGGTACGACGCCCGCTTGCAACGCCGCTCGTCGACGCTGCTGCAGCGCCGTGTTGTCGAGCAGGAACGCGCCTCGATCGACGAGGCGCTGGATCAGATCCTCACCGACGAGTCGATCGCGCAGGCCGCCGCCCGGATCGTCGCGGCCCGCCGGCGGTTCATCGTCGGCTCGGCGAAGTCGTTCTCGTACGCGTCCCTGCTGGCGTTCGACCTCGGCGCAGCCCTCTCGCAGGTGACGCTGATCGACGGCACCGTGGTGCGCGGCATCGACGTCCTGGCCGACGTACGGTCGAACGACCTGATGGTGGCGTTCTCGTTCCGCCGGTACCGGCGCGACACCGTCGACATCGCGCAGCGGTTCGCCGAGGCCGGCGGGGAACTCGTCGCGGTCACGGACTTCGAGGACGCGCCGCTCGCGAAGATCGCCGACCAGGCCATCTACGTCGCCACCGGGAGCGCGTCGTACGTCGACTCGCCGACCGTCGTCGCGTCGGTGCTGCACGTCCTCGCGACCCTGACCACCGCGAGCGCGAAGGGTGCCCGCCGGCGGTTGGTGGAGCGGGACCGGCTGAACACGGAGCTGGGACTGTATGTCAACTGAGCTCAGGGTCGTCGCGGCGCGGCTGCACCGGGTGCGGATGCCGCTGGTGCACGAGTTCCGGACCAGCTCGCACCGCAAGGCGTTCCTCGATCACATCCTGGTCGAACTCGAGGATGCGTCCGGCGCGATCGGCTGGGGCGAGATCGCCTCGCCGTCCGACCCGTACTACGCCTCCGAAACCGTCGAGTCCTGCTGGCACATCGCCTCGAAGTACCTGCTGCCCGCGATCGTCGGCCGCCGATGGACCCACCCCGAGCAGCTGACCGACAACAAGGTTCGCGGCAACCAGTTCGCGAAGGCCGGGGTGGACACGGCCGCCTGGACCCTTTGGGCCGAAGCGCAGAAGCTGCCCTTGGCAACAGTTCTGGGTGGAACGCGCACCGAGGTTGTCGCGGGTGTTTCGCTCGGCATCGAACCGACGATCGACGACCTGCTCGTCCAGGTACAACATCAGGTCGAAGCCGGGTACCCGAGGGTCAAGCTCAAGATCGCTCCGAACTGGGACGTAGAACCGGTGCGGGCAGTACGCGCGGCGTACCCGGATCTCGACCTGCACGTGGATGCGAACGGGATCTACACCGCCGACGACCTGACCCACCTGAAGCAACTGGACGAGTTCGGCCTGACGATGATCGAGCAGCCGTTCGCGCCGCGCGAGCTGCTCACCCACGCCGAGCTCCAGCGATCGATCGGTACGCCGGTGTGCCTGGACGAGAGCGTGGAAACGGTCGCCGACCTGGAGACCGCGCTGAAACTACAAGCGCTGCAGGTCCTGAACGTCAAGGTGTCGCGAATGGGCGGCCTGACCGCGGCCCGGGCGGCGCACGATCGGGCGCGGGATGCCGGCGTCGCGGTCTGGTGCGGCGGCATGCACGAGTTCGGCATCGGCCGGCTCGCGAACGTCGCACTGTCCAGTCTGCCCGGCTTCACCCTCCCATCGGATGTGTCCGCCTCGGAGAAGTACTACGCCCGGGACCTCGTGGAACCCGCCGTGACCGCCGTCCGGGGTGTCGTCCAGGTGCCCGAGACTCCCGGTCTCGGGCATGCGGTGGACCGGGAGCTGATCATCGCGAACACCGTCGCCGAACTGGCCCTCGGCCCAGAACAGGAGTGACTCGATGCGCCTCGCGCTGACCGGTGGTCTGGTCGCCGACGGGACGGGCAGCGAACCGCGGCCCGGGACGGTCGTGGTGGAGGACGGTCGCGTCAGCGCGGTGCTCTCGCCCGGCGAGCCGGTCGCCGACGCAGGTGTAATCGATGCCGCCGGCAACATTGTGGCACCGGGCTTCATCGATCTGCACTCCCATGCGGATTTCAGTCTCGGATCGAGTCCGGCCGCCGAGTCGCAGCTCACGCAGGGCGTCACGACGCTGGTCGCCGGGAACTGCGGCTGGTCCCCGTTCCCGGTCACCGACCTGGAGGCCTTGCGAGCCGGTACGGCGTTCCTCGGCCCGAAACACGACTGGTCCTGGATCGATCTCGCCGGCTTCGCGGCAACGGTGGAACCAGCGGTGAACCTGGCACTGCAGGTCGGCCATTGCACGCTCCGGATCGCGGCGATGGGCAGCGCCCAGCGGCCGCCGTCGCGTACCGAGCTGCGGACGATGCAGGACCTGCTCCGCGAAGCCGCCGACCAGGGCGCGGTCGGCTTCTCCACCGGCTTGATCTACGCACCCGGGACCTACGCGTCACCAGAAGAGGTGGCCGCGCTCGTGGCCACCGCCGCAGAGTGCGGGTTGCTGTACTCGACCCACATCCGCAACGAGGGCGCCGGGCTCCTCACCGCGCTGGACGAGGCGATCGTGGCGGCGCGAGCGGGCGGCGCGCGCCTGGAGATCTCGCATCTGAAGGCCGTTGGCACGTCCAACTACGGTCTCGTCGGCGCGGCCCTCGAACGCCTCGACGCGGTGGACGATGTCGACCTCGGCTGGGACGCCTACCCGTACACCGCCACCAGTACGACGCTCACCACACGGCTCCCGGCCTGGGCTCTGGCCGGCGGGACCCTCCTCGAGCGGCTCGCCGACCGGGCCGAACGCGCGCGGATCGCCGACGCGCTGCGTGCCGACGTACTGCTCTCACCGGACACCGTCGTGATCGCCTCGCTGCCACCCGGGCGCTACGAGGACTGCCGGGGTCTCAGCCTGGCTGAGATCGCCCGCCGCGACGACGTGGACGCCGCGGAGATCGTGCTTCGCATCCTCGAGGAGCACCAGGCCGCGGTCAGTGTCGTCAACCACGCGATGAGCGAGGAGGACGTGACCACGGTCCTCGAACATCCCCGGACCGCGATCGCCAGCGACGGCTGGATCATGGACGCGACCGGCCCGGGACACCCGCATCCGCGCAACTTCGGCACCTTTCCGCGCGTGCTCGGTCACTACGCCAGGGACCGCGGCCTGCTCACCCTCGCGGAGGCGATCCGCCGGATGACATCTCTCCCGGCCTCCCGCCTCGGCTGGTGCGACCGCGGCGTGATCAAACCCGGAGCCATCGCCGACCTCGTGGTTCTCGACCCACAGCAGATCGCCGACAAGTCCACGTACGACGACCCCTGGCAGCTCTCCGTCGGCGTCCACCACGTCGTGCTGGCAGGCCGCTCCGCTCTCGTCGCAGGCGAACCAACGGGCCTTCGCGCGGGCCGCGTCCTCACCTGACCGACTCGAGGCGCCCTATCGCTTGAAGCGCCTGGGCTCCGTCGGCAACGGAGCCGGGGACGGGCTCGTGCCCGGCTGCGGACGAGCAACCCGCTGTGCGTCGCCCTCCGGCCCCGCCAACCCGTCCTCCACCTCCAGCCAGCCGTCGTACTCCTCGAGCAACGCGTCGAGCGCCGCCCTGTCCACGTCGCGCAGCACGACACCCCACGGATGGTCCTCGTCGTCGTCCTCCCCGTGAAACCGCTCGCGCCGCACGACCCCACCGAGCCGCTCGGCGACCGCAACAGCATCCTCCCGCTCCCAGAAGCACGCGATCATGCCCACACGGTACGACCCCGGACCCGTGTCACCTCAGTCGCGGACGTCCGCCCCGTACGATTGCCGCGTGAGTACGTTTCCCTGGCTGAAAGGGCACGGCACGGAGAACGACTTCGTGGTCCTGCCCGACCCCGACGGTTCGGTGCACGGTGAGCTGGACGCGGCGCTGGTGCGGTTCCTCTGCGACCGGCACGCGGGCCTCGGCGCGGACGGCGTACTGCGGGTGATCCAGGGCAGCAAGCAGACGTACGTCGAGGACGGCGGCGACTGGTTCATGGACTACCGGAATGCGGACGGCTCGATCGCCGAGATGTGCGGGAACGGCGTCCGGGTGTTCGTGAAGTACCTCGCCGAGGCGGGCCTGATCGACGGCAAGCCGGTCCGCGTGGGTACCCGCGCCGGCGTCAAGGAGGTCGCGCAGAACGACGACGGCACACTCACCGTCGACATGGGCGCGCCGAAGCTCCCTGACGCGCCCGGGATCGTGGTCGAGGCCAACGGTCACCAGTGGCCCGCCGTCCACGTCGACATGGGCAACCCGCACGCAGTGGCGTTCGTCGACAGCCTCGACGAGCCGGGCAACCTGTGCGATCAGCCCACCTGGACGCCCGCCGGGGCGTTCCCGCACGGCGTGAACGTCGAGTTCGTCGTACGGCGGGACGCGCACGACGTCCAGATGCGCGTCCACGAGCGTGGCGCGGGGGAGACGCGGTCGTGCGGGACGGGGACCTGTGCCGTCACGGTGGCGGCCGCGCGGGCCGCCCACGACGAGCTGCCGGTGACGTACCGCGTCGGCGTACCAGGCGGTGAGGTGACCGTGACGTGGCGCGCGGACAACCACCTGGAGCTCACCGGGCCGGCCATTCTGCATGCCCGTGGCGAGTTCGACCGCGCCTGGTTGGGAATCTGATTCCTGCGTGGGGCGTTGACTCCTGGTAAACGGGTCGCTTGTACTTGAGGCCCGTGCCACCATGGAAGGTATATGACGACCCAATCACACGCATACGACGAGACCACCGACGTCGAAACCGACCTCATGCAGGGCGATGACTCCGGCGCTTCGTTGACGGGTCACGGCGAGTATGAACACGAACTAGGCACCGAGGGCCTCGAGCTCGAGGAACGCCAGGCGCTGCGCCGCGTAGTCGGCATGTCGACCGAGCTGACCGACATCAGCGAGGTCGAGTACCGCAAGCTGCTGCTGGAGCGGGTGCTGCTGGTCGGCGTCTGGACCGAGGGCAGCGCCGAGGACGCGGAGAACTCGCTGACCGAGCTAAAACTGCTCGCCGAGACCGCCGGCTCCGAGGTGCTGGACGGCGTGATCCAGCGGCGCAAGAAGCCCGACCCGGCGACCTTCATCGGCTCCGGCAAGGTGTCCGACCTGCGCAACCTGGTCGCGTCGCTCGGCGCGGACACCGTGATCGCCGACGGCGAGCTGGCCCCCGCGCAGCTGCGCAACCTGGAGGACAAGCTCAAGGTCAAGGTGGTCGACCGGACCGCGCTGATCCTGGACATCTTCGCGCAGCACGCGAAGAGCAAGGAAGGCAAGGCCCAGGTCGAGCTGGCGCAGCTGCAGTACATGAAGCAGCGCCTGCGTGGCTGGGGTGGAAACCTGTCCCGCCAGGCCGGTGGCCGCGTCGGTGCGGCCGGTGGCGGTATCGGTGGCCGTGGTCCCGGTGAGACCAAGATCGAGACCGACCGGCGCCGGATCAACACCAAGATCTCGAAGCTGCGCCGGATGCTCAAGGACATGAAGAGCACCCGGTCCACGATGCGGCAGGAGCGCCGGCGCCACCTGGTGCCGTCGGTCGCGATCGCTGGGTACACCAACGCCGGCAAGTCGTCGCTGCTGAACCAGATCACCGGCGCGGGCGTGCTGGTCGAGGACGCGCTGTTCGCGACCCTGGACCCGACAACCCGTCGTACGACGACCGCGGACGGCCGGATCTTCACGCTGACCGACACCGTCGGGTTCGTCCGGCACCTGCCGCACGACATCGTCGAGGCGTTCCGGTCGACGCTGGAGGAGGTCGCCGACGCGGACCTGCTGCTGCACGTGGTGGACGGTTCGCATCCGGACCCGTTCGCGCAGATCCAGGCGGTGCGCGAGGTGCTGGCCGAGATCGACGCGAGCGACGTACCGGAGATCGTGGTGATCAACAAGGCCGACGCCGCCGACCCGCTCGCGCTGGCGCCGATCCTGCACCGGGAGCCGAACGCGATCGTCGTGTCGGCCCGCACGGGCGAGGGCATCGACAAGCTCCGTCAGCTGATCGAGGGCGCGCTGCCGCAGCCGCACCTCGAGGTCGAGGTCCTGCTGCCGTACGAGCGCGGCGACCTGGTCTCCCGGATGCACTCCGAGGGCTCGGTCGAGCAGCTCGAGCACACCGCGGACGGCACGCACATCACCGGCCGCGTGCATCCGGCGCTGGCCGGCGAGCTCACGCCGTACGCAACGGCCTGACGAACGGCGAACAGCCCCCGAAGTCCTCTCCGGACCTCGGGGGCTGTTGTCATCGGGTCACTTGCGCTTGCTGACCTGGACCTTCATCGAGGTGCCTGTCTTCGACAGGACCTTGATGTTCACGCCGTTGTTCGGGACCTTCACGCTGCTCGTCGGCTGGTCCGCGGACCAGTACGACTTGCCGTCGTTGAAGGTGGGTACGGCGTTCTGGCCGCGGATGTAGCTCGCCTGCCCGTTCACGTGCAGGGTGAACGAGTCCGCCTTCTGCAGGCCGAACGGCGCGTCGTACGCCGCGACCCGCGGCCGCCACAGCTGGCCGTCGAGACGGTTGATCGGCGTCGGGTGCGAGTCCACCGGCAGGATCAGGCCGGCGCCCGGGTGCTCGTTGGTGTTGTTGTCCTCCTGCGAGGTGTCCCAGTACCAGATCAGCAGGCCGTCCTGGTACGGGAAGTGCTCGACCTTGTCCGGCAGCGAGCTCGCCCAGCCGAAGTTGTACGGGCCGGTCTGCAGGTAGGCGTCATGGTCGACGTAGTTGATGTTCGAGGCCAGGTAGTAGTTGTCGTGCTGGCTCACGTACGACGAGCCGACCGAGCTGAACCCGTTCAGCGTCCAGCCGTCCGGCGACGTCTCCGCACCGGAGTCGACGACCGTCGTGGCGCCCGACGTCACCTTGATGTCGTCGGCGAAGAACCCGATCCCGCCGGCCGCCGGGTCGGTGGCGTAGCGGAACTGCAGCGTGATCGTCTTCCCGGCGTACGCCGACAGGTCGAAGGTGGCCGGTTTCCAGCCGTTGCTGGTGCCGTCGATCCCGTTGCCCTCGGCATCGTTGGTGATGCTGCCCTTGACGGACTTGAACCCGGTCCCGTCGTTCACGTCGACGTAGGCGTAGTCGCAGGCCGTCGTACCGCAGTCCTCGATGTCCCAGTTGGCCTGGAAGGTGAGGCTCGCGGGCTGACCCGCCGGCAGCGTGACCTGGCGGCTCATCGTGTGGACGAAGTTGTTGCCCTGACCGCTCCACCAGTCCTTGGTCCCGGCGGCCGGCTGGACCAGTTGGTGCGTGACCTGCTTCTTCGGCAGCGTCACCACGAGGCCCTGGGCCTTCTTCGAGTTGTACTCGTGCGGGCCGAGGTCGACGGTGCGGTTCTGGCCGGCGTTCACGATCTCGTAGTCCAGCCAGCCGAGCTGTAGCTTGTCCCAGGCGTTGAAGTCGGCCGCCTGCTCGCCGATCCCGCCGTCGCTGGGCTTGCCGACGCGGCTCTGGGACATGATCGTCCACCAGTTCACGCCGTTCTCGACGGCCGCGCCGGAGGTGTCGTACTCGTCCGGCAGACCGAGGTCGTGGCCGTACTCGTGCGCGAACACACTGATGCCGCCGTTCTCCGGCTGGATCGTGTAGTCACCGACGTACAGGCCGGTGTCGCCGATCTGCGCGCCGCCGTTCGGGTTGCTCGCCGGGCCGCCCGGGAACCCGGCGTACCAGCGGTGCGACCAGATCGCGTCCTCGCCCTGCCACGGGTCGCCGTCGGCCTGGTCGCCACCGGCGTGCACGATCTGGAAGTGGTCGATGTAGCCGTCCGGCTCGTTGAAGTTGCCGTCACCGTCGAAGTCGTAGCGGTCCCACTGGTCGAACGACTTCAGGTCCGTGGTGATCTCGGCCTTGGTGCGGCCCTTGGCCTCCTGGTCGGCGACCCACTGGTTGACGGCGTCCTGGATCAGGTTCCAGGTGTTGTTGCAGACGTTGCCGGTGCACGGGTAGCCGTTGGACCGGCCGTAGCGGGCCTCGTTGTACTTGACCTTCACCCAGTCGGTGACCTCACCGGAGACCGAGTACCGGCCGGACGACTGCTTCTCGTAGTACTTCCGCACCGAGTTGCCGTCGCCGAAGTACAGGTCCTGGTAGTGCTGCCGGCTGTAATCGGCCTGCCAGACGGTCGAGTTGTCGACCGAGCGGTCCGGCGCCGGGATCTGGTTGCGCAGCGGGCCGTCGAACCGGGCCGGGCCCGGGACGTTCGGCGCGGTGTCCTTGTCGGGGTAGTTCGGGTGCCGCTCGTTGCCGAACTCCGCCAGTACGACGAAGATCCGGTCGGTCTTCTCCCGCGACAGCTCGACGTACTGGTCGACCTTGGCCTTGGCGGTCTTGCTGCTGCTCGACGCCTTCGCGCCCAGGTTGACGACCGTGCTGCCGTTGCGCTGCTCCGGGGCGGCCTGGCCGTTGATGACCTTGGTCAGTGCCTCCTGCCGCAGCTCGCGGCGCTTGTCCTCGAGCGGGCTGGACAACTCGTCCGGCGCCGGCGCGGCCTCACTGGCGATCGGCGCCGACCCCTGCTTGGGCGGTGTGGCGGCGTTTCCGGCCGAGGCGGCGGCGATGCCGAGCCCGGTCGTCGCCGCCAAGGCCAGGCTGAACAGCCCGGCGGGTAGCTTGCGCACGATTCCCCTCCGTGTCTGGTGACGCAGTGTGTTCCTGGCTCCCCCGAGCGTGAGCAGCGAGAGTACGGGGAAAATCCGCCGAGCTGAAGTGGAAACTGAGGAAAACCTGTGAAGCCACGGGGAAACCTGCGCGCTGAGTAGTTGTGCTCACGCGCGACAGGCCCGGCGCTTGGCAGACTGTCGGCGTGGAGCGCCAGAACGTCGACCTGCTGCAGCCGTTGTGGCGTGCTCTGGTCGTGTTCCGCGCACTCACCTGGGCGTTCGCCTGCTTCGGTGTGTGGACCCGTTGGGACGGCATCGTCCGGCCGTACGGCGCCGTGCTGCAGCTGGCCGTGATGGGCATCTGGACACTCGTCTCGTCGTACGGCTACAGCCGCCGCTGGGGGCGCCGGAACACACGGCTGGCGTTCGCGGACCTGGCTGTCACGGTCGGCTGCATGTACGCGACCCTGTGGGCACAGCCTCTGCTCGACATCCGCGCGGGTGCCTCCGTGCTGACCTCGGTCTGGGCGGCCGGGCCAGTGCTCGCGCTCGCGATCTCCCGTGGCCGCGACGGCGGTCTGCTCGGCGCGGCCACGATCAGTCTGGCGCTGCTCTCGCTGCGCGGCGTCGACAACGCGTCGAAGATCCTGAGCAACGTGCAGCTGCTGCTGGTCGCGGGGCTGGTCGTCGGGTACGCCGCCTCGACCATGCGCCAGGCGGGCGAGCGGCTGCGGTCGGCGATTGCTGCGGAGAGCGCGACCGCGGAACGGCTGCGGCTCAGTCGTTCGATCCACGACGGCGTACTGCAGGTCCTCGCGCAGGTCCAGCGACGCGGTACGGCGATCGGCGGCGAGGCACTCGAACTGGCCGAGCTGGCCGCCGAGCAGGAAGTTGCCCTCCGCACCTTGATGTCGTCGCGGCCGGCGGTCGCCTCGGACGGGAGCCGGGTCGACCTGTGCGGCCTGTTGTTGCCGCTGGCCACCACCCGGGTGGACGTCGTCGTACCTGCCGGACAGGTGCTGCTGCCCGCGGCGACCGCGGCGGAACTGGTCGCCGCGGTCAAGGAAGCGCTGAGCAACGTGACCAAACACGCCGGCCCGGACGCCCGGGCCTGGGTGGTCGTAGAAGAGCTGGGCGAGGACGTCGTGGTGTCGATCCGCGACGACGGACACGGTACGACGCCCGCCCGGCTCGAACAGGCCCGCGCCGACGGCCACCTCGGCGTCAGCCAGTCGATCCGCGGCCGCATCACCGACCTCGGCGGCAC
>DASXXB010000456.1:0-4226 GCA_036503355.1 Kribbella sp.
TGAACGGGAGGGGGCAGTCGGGATCACCTGCGCAGGTTTCCAGGTCGTCGCAGCCGGCGGCGATGCCGGCGCGCAGGGTCCCGGCGATGACCGTCAGGTCGGCGATCCTGGCTTCCACGTCCGCCAGTTTCTCCCGGGCGCTGGCCTGGAGTCCGGCTCCCTCGCCGCGCCGGTACCGATGTCGTGCGGCGTCGAGGAGTTCGGACACCTCGGCGAGCGTGAATCCGAGGCGCTGGGCTGCCTTGATGACGCGCAGAGTGGTGACGGCTTCGGCCGGGTAGATGCGATGGCCGCCGAGGCTGCGGCCGGGTTCGTCGAGCAGGCCGCGGCGTTCGTAGTATCTGAGGGTTTGCAGGTTCACTCCGGCGGCGGCTGCCACCTCGCTGGGTTTCACAGCCGGGCCGCCAGGCCGTCCAGTACGGCTGCATGTGCGGGTGGGACTGTGATGCGGAGATCGAGCGCGCCGCTGAGGGTGAAGGTGAAGAACGAACAGCAGGCCGACTCGCGGGCGATGAGGTCCATCGCGGTGGCGTGCGCAGCAGGATCCAGCGTCAGGTCGAGGGTCTGGTCGTCGACGCGGTTCGCCTGCCGGAGGTACGTCGCGAAGAGCTGATCGAACTCGGCCAGCCGCAGCGGTTGCTCGGCGGTGGGAAGGGTGCAAGCGTCCGGTACCCAGGTTTCGTCCATGAATCGACGGTAAACCCGTACCGAAGTACCGGATGCAAGTCCTCCAGGCGGCCGGCTACTTGCCTGCCTGCGCACCGCGGCCGGCAGGCTTTACGGCCGTTCGCCGCCGCAAGTCCTGTTCAGACGACGGACCGGCCGAGTGGGCGGACTCTGAGCTCGCGGACTCCGGTGAATACCGCTCCAGTTTGGACGCGAGCCCGTCGAGCTGGGACGAGACCGAGCCGAGCTGGGTGGCGATTCCCGCATGCACGCTGCCGGTCCACCGGATCGAAGCTGCGGCATCCCTGATGCCGCTGCGCCAGCCCGACGGCGGATTGCCCGCCTGGCCCAGCACGTCGTACTTCAGTGTCTCCAGGTCCGACTCGAGCCTTTCGCGGAGGACGCCGGTCCGTTCCTGCGCGGCTTCGATGTCATTCGTCATGGTGGCGAGATCGTGCTCAGGCAGCGAACCTGTCGTCGGAAGCAGCCCCGGTGTCTCGGCCGCGAGTCGATGCCCACTCGCCGTGGCCAGTGCGGTCTCGGCGGCGTCCAGGTGGGTGGTCGCTTGCGCGAGGCTTTCCTGTCCGCGCGTCAGCCGGTCGTTCCAGTCGACGGTGGCCTCGGCGAGGCGCTGATCGCCCTCCGGGCCATGATCGGCAAGCATCGCGGTGAGGTCGTTCGGCCCGCCCAGCGGCTGGTCCAGACGCAGAGTGTCCGGGATCAGGTCGATCTCGGCCGCCGAACGGCTTGCCGCGCCGACGGCGTCTCTGGCTTGTCTGATCGACTCGACGTACTCAGGCGCATTCCGGACCGCGTTCGCGACCCGCTGCTCGAACGTCGGAGGGCTCCGTGATCCCTGGCTACCGGTTCGCGAGCCTATCCAGCGTGCCGGGTCAGCCGGGGGCTTCCGGCGCCGGCTACTCGGGCTGGTAGGTCAGTGTGAAGGCGACCGCGCCGAAACTGACTCGGTCGCCGGGGTGGACGCGGACGGCGGTGGTGATTCGCCGGTCGTTCACGCAGGTGCCGTTCATCGAGCCGACGTCGCGGAGCATCCAGCCGTCGTCGACGTACCGCAGCTCGGCGTGGCACCGCGACACGGTCTCGTCGGCGAGCCGAAGGGTCGCCCCCGGCCCCCGCCCGATCCGTACGGTCGGCAACCCGGGCGCCGGCAGCGAAAGGTCGGGCGCCGGAACCGTCGGGACCCGCCGCACGAGACTGAACCCGAGCGTCGGACGGGTGAGCTTGGCGCGGAGGGTTCGGGTCCAGGAACTGAGGCGGGACTCGCGGGCGGGCAGGTCGCGGAGGACGTCGGCGAGTTCGCCGTTGGTGCGGGCCCGGAGTACGACGTTCATCCGCCGGACGAACGTGTCGTGGGACAAGCGGCCGGAGCCGGCGCCGTCGCGGAGTACGGCCAGGGCGCGGTCACGCTCCGCGTCCGACGGACGCGTACCCACCCCGATCGTGCTCATAAAGGCATTGTCCGAGGCGTCCGCGGCGCCTGTCCCCCGGGGAAGTGTCTAGGAAGTGTCCGGGGCGTGGGACAGAATGACGGGATGCGACTGCCTGTGATGCCGCCGGTCAAGCCGATGCTCGCCAAACCGGTGAAGGAGATCCCGCGCGGGGCGATGTCCTACGAGCCGAAGTGGGACGGGTTCCGCTCGATCATCTTCCGCGACGGCGACGAGGTGGAGATCGGCAGCCGGAACGAGAAGCCGATGACGCGGTACTTCCCCGAGCTGGTCGAGGCGGTGAAGGCGAATCTCCCGGAGCGTTGCGCGATCGACGGCGAGATCATCGTGATCGGCGCGTCCGGCGACCGGCTCGACTTCGAGGTGCTGCAGCAGCGCATCCACCCGGCCGCGAGCCGGGTGAACATGCTGTCCGAGAAGACGCCCGCCCGGTTCGTCGCGTTCGACCTGCTGGCCCTCGGCGACGACGACTACACCGAGCGCCCGTTCAGCGAACGCCGTACGGCGCTGCTCGACGCACTCGCGAACGTGAAGGCGCCGATCCACGTCACGCCGGCGACCGCCGACCACGACACCGCGGCGCAGTGGTTCGAGCAGTTCGAGGGCGCCGGCCTGGACGGGCTGATCGCGAAGCCGCTGGACGGGCTGTACGTCCCGGACAAGCGGACGATGTTCAAGATCAAGCCGGAGCGTACGGCGGACTGCGTCGTCGCCGGGTACCGCCTGCACAAGAGCGGGCCGGACCGGATCGGATCCCTGCTGCTCGGGCTGTACAACGCCGACGGCACGCTGGCCAGCGTCGGCGTGATCGGCGCGTTCCCGATGGAGCGCCGCAAGGAGCTGTTCGAGGAGCTGCAGCCGCTGGTCACGACGTTCGACGACCACCCGTGGGCTTGGGCGAAGCAGGAGGAAGGCGTCCGGACGCCGCGGAACGCCGAAGGCTCCCGCTGGCAGGCGGGCAAGGACCTGTCGTTCACCCCGCTGCGCCCGGAGCGCGTCGTCGAGGTGCGCTACGACCACATGGAAGGGATCCGCTTCCGGCACACCGCGCAGTTCGTCCGCTGGCGCCCGGACCGGACACCTGAGTCCTGCAACTACGAGCAGCTGGAGGAACCGGTGAAGTTCGACCTGGCCGACGTACTCTCGAGCGCCCAACGCTGATGCTCTACTCCCTGTACAAGCGCCGTCTCCGGCGCCAGCTGAAAGGCCTCCCCAAGCCGCGGCACGTCGCGATCGTGATGGACGGCAACCGGCGCTGGGCACGCGGCGCCGGGTACGACGACGTCCGCGTCGGCCACCGGTTCGGGGCGAAGCACCTGGAGCAGTTCCTGCAGTGGAGCGCCGACGCAGGGATCACCTGTGTCACTGCCTGGGTCGCGTCGGCCGACAACATCCGCAAGCGTGACTCGGCCGAGGTCGGCTACCTGATGGAGCTGACGGAGAGCGTGCTGGCCGAGCACGTACGACGCGACCACCGCTGGCGGCTGCACGTCGCGGGGCAGCTGGATCTGTTGCCCGACTCAACAGCCCGCGCACTGAAGGAGGCCGTCGAGCTCAGCCGGGATCGTGAGGCCGGTGACCTGACGCTGGCAATCGGCTATTCCGGACGGCTCGAGGTGGTCGACGCCGTCCGGGCGGTCCTCGACGACGCCGCGGCGGATGGGCGGTCGCTCGAGGACGTCGCCGACACGCTGAACGAGGCGGAGATCGGCCGGCACCTGTACGTGCCCGGTCTGCCCGACCCGGAGCTGGTGATCCGGACCAGCGGCGAGCTGCGGATGTCGGACTTCCTGCTCTGGCAGGCGACCGACTCGGAGATCGAGTTCTGCGACCTGTACTGGCCGGCGTTCCGCGAGGTCGACCTGCTCCGCGCCCTGCGCACCTACGGAAGCCGAAGACTGCAACGATTCAGTTGAATACTTTCACCGCCGACCGGGGCACTATGGAGTCATACCGACTGGTAAGCGGAGGTGGCACGATGTACGACGTCGTACTGCTTGTCGAACAGGAACTGTCCGAGCCGGACGCGAAACGCGTCGTCGAACTCCATCAGGACATGCCCGAGCCGGTCACGTACCACGTGCTCGTGCC
>DASXXB010000457.1:0-13394 GCA_036503355.1 Kribbella sp.
TAGGCTTTGAGGCCGGACATGGCTATGGAGTCGGTGAGGTAGCGCTGGAGGAGGCCGAAGACCAGGAGGCTCGGGACTACCGTGATGGTGGCTCCGGCCATGACCTGGTTGATGGGGACCGCCTGGCCCTGGAGGGTTGCGAGGCCGACGGTGAGGGTTTGCATCTTGCCGGACTGGCCGATCACGAGTGGCCAGAGGAAGTCGTTCCAGTGCCAGAGGAACACGAAGATGCCGAGTGTGGCCAGCACCGGGCGGATCAGCGGCAGCACGATCATCGTGAAGATCCGCCACTCGGGGGCGCCGTCGATCTCGGCCGCCTCGAACAGCTCGTCCGGGAGTTGCATGATGAACTGCCGCATCAGGAACACGGCCTGTGAGTTGGCCAGCGTCGGGACGATCAGGCCCCAGTAGCTGTCCACCCAGTCCAGTTTCGCGACCAGGATGTACGACGGGATCAGCGTCGCCTGGAACGGGACCATCAGCGTCGCGAGGAACGCCCAGAACATCACCTCGCGGCCGGGGAACTTCTTCTTCGCGAACGCGTACCCGGCCATCGACGCGAACAGCAGCACGCACGCCACCGACACCAGCGAGTACAGCAGCGAGTTGACCGTCCAGCGCGGGATGTCGGAGCTGGACAGCACGTTCCGGAAGTTCTCCAGCGTGAAGTGCGCCGGGTTCAGCGCCCCCGGGAACGTCTGCCCGCTCGGCGGCGCGAACGCGACCAGCACCATCGCCGCGAACGGCACGATGGTCACGATCGCGGTCAGCGTCAGCAAGGTCGGCAATGTCAGGCGTGCCGTCGTACGGCGTCCCGCGGCCCGGGAGTCGCCGAGCTCCCGCACCGGTGGACGTTCGAGCACGTTGACCATCTAGTCGTCCCTCCCGACGAGCCGGCGCTGTACGAGCGAGACGATCAGCACGATCAGGAACAGCACCAGGCCGATCGCGCTGGCGTAGCCGAAGTCGAAGTACTTGAAACCGCTGTCGTACAGGAAGTACACGATCGAGTAGCTGGCGTGCACCGGGCCGCCGCCGGTCATCACGTACATCGCGTCGAAGACCTGGAACGCGCCGATGGTTTCGATCACCAGCACGAAGAACAACACCGGCCGCAGCTGCGGCAGCGTCACGTACCGGAACCGCTGCCAGGTGCCGGCGCCGTCGATCATCGCGGCCTCGAGGTACGACTTCGGGACCGCCTGCAGCCCCGCGAGCAGGATCAGCATCGAGTACCCGAAACCCTTCCACGCCGACGTCACCGCGATCGACGGGAGCACCGTGCCGGCCCGGCTGAGGAAGTCGATCGGGCCGATGCCGACCAGCCCGAGGACCGAGTTCAGCAGGCCGTCCTGGACGTCGTAGATCCACTTCCAGATCACCGCGGCCAGCACGATGCTGGTCACGTACGGCAGGAAGAACACGCCGCGGAAGAACCCGCGGTTCCACACCACCTGGTGCAGCAGTACGGCGGTGCCGAGCGACAGCAGGACGGTCAGCGGGACGAAGATGACGGTGTACGTCAGCGTGACCAGCAGCGCGTCGTGGAACATGTTGTCCGACAACAGCCGCGTGTAGTTGTCGAGGGCAATGAAGTCCCACTTCCCGCTGATCCGGTAGTCGGTCAGCGAGAGCAGGAGCGCCCCGATCACCGGCAGGAACCGGAACGCCAGGAACAAGACCAGCATCGGGGCGACGAAGAGCAGGCCGACCCAGGGTCTGCGCAGTGAGCGACGCCGACCGGACACGGGTCCCGCCCGACCCGTGTCCGGCAGCTGCCGGGCCTCGGTCAACGTTGTCTCGAGAGGAGGTCGTTGGCCTGTTTGGCGGCGTCGTCCAGGCCCTGCTGGGGCTGCTTCTTGCCGGTGAGTACCGCCTGGATCTCGGTGCTCAGGAACGACATGATCTGCCGGGCCGCCGGGTTCGGCTCACCCGGTACGGCGTACTGCAGGGCGGCGGCGAACTTCGGTGCGTTCGGATCGGCCAGCTCGGACTTCGCGTCGCTGCGCGGCGAGTAGTACCCGGACGCCTTGGCCAGCCCGTCCAGCTGTGCCGGCTGCATCATGAACGTCAGGAACTTCTTCGCGCCGTCGATGTTCTCCGACGCCGCGTTCACCACCAGGCCGCCGGGCAGACCGAGCGCGGCCTGCTTCTCGTCCTTCAGCGGCAGCCCGATCTCGACGTTCGCCGCGCCCCAGGTCTTCGCGGCGGTGCCGGCGTCGGCGAGAACGGCGCTGAACCCCATGGCGACCTTGCCCTTGCCGAACGGCGAGTCGGCGAGCACGTTGCCGGCGGTCAGCGCGGTCTTCGGGATCGCGTCCTCGTCCCACAGCGTCTTCAGGAACGTCAGCGCCTTCAGCCCCGGCGCCTGGTTGAACGTGACGCTCTTGCCGTCGTCGGCGAACACCTTCCCGCCGGCCTGCCACAGCAGCGGGTAGAAGTTCAGGTTCAGCGTCGCCTCCGGCGAGGCCGAGTAGTCCAGCGTCTGGAACCCGGCCGCCTTCAGCTTCGGCGCGGCCGCCTTGATCTCGTCCCAGGTCTCCGGCGGCTTGGTGATGCCGGCCTTGGTGAGGACGGTCTTGTTGTACATCGTCGTGGTGACCGTGTGGTAGATCGGTGCGCCGTACACCTTGCCCTGCACGGTCAGGCCCGGCACGGCCGACGGCAGGAACTGGTCCTTGAGCGGGTTCACCACGTCGTCGACCGGCTCCAGGTTGCCGTTCACGACGTACTGCGGGATCTGGTCCGGGATCATCGGCAGCACGTCCGGGCCCTTCTTGCCGGAGAACGCGGCCGCGAGCTTCTGGTCGCGGTCGGTCCAGGGCTGCTGCTCGATCTTCAGGTCGATACCGGAGTTGGCGGCCTCGAAGTCGGTCTCGACCTTCTTCCAGTACGTGTCGTTGGCCGCCTTGTCGGCGATCACCGGGTACATCCAGAGCGTCAGGCTCTTCTTGCCCCCGCTGCTGCTGCCGTCGTCGCTGCCGCCGCAGGAACTGAGCGCGGCGGCGAGGACGAGTGCCGTGAGTGGTGCCGCGATGCGGCGGACGGTGGATCTCATCACACCCCCAGGGTGTCCGGAAGTCAGGGCCGGAATGGGTTGAACCGAATAACGGTCAGGACCGAAAGTAGCCGGGGTGAATTTCGGCTGTCAACGGCTGATATCAATCCGGAACAGCTCCGAGCCGCTGGTCATCAGTAGTTGGTGGTCTCCCCGGACGCCGAGCCGCCGGTGGGCGTGCTCGACGAACACGGTCGGGACGGACTTCGCCCCGGGCGCGATCCGGTAGATCTTGTTCAGGTCGATGCTCACGTAGACGGCCTCCGAGGTGGCCACGATGTCGCCGCTGGAGGTCGTCGTCCCGAGCGTGAAGCTCTTCTTCAGCTTGCCGCTGTCCGGCGCGAGCGCGAACACCGTCTTGCCGGCCACGCCCCAGAGCAGGCCGTCCGGCCCGATCGTGACCGACGAGACCGTCGCCGCACCCGGCACCGGTACGGTCTCCCAGAGCTTCTTCTTCCCGGTCACGTCCCACGCGAACACTGTGCCCGCTTCCCGGGTCGGCGGCGTGGTGGTCAGGCCGCCGGCGATCGACGTACCGCCGTACACGATGCCGTCGCGGGCGGTGAGGCCGAAGACGGACTCGTCCTGGACCACGTTGCGGTACTTCTCGCTGGTGCCGGTCGCCGGGTCGTAGATCACCAGCGCGCCGCCGAGCCGGTCGCCGTCCGGGACGGTGCCGACCGCGATCTTGCCGTCCACCTCGGCCAGCGCCCGCGCGCGGGTCTGGAACAGGTCGGGCTTCAGGTTGAGCAGTTGCGTCGGGTTGTCCGGCGTACCGGGCGGTCCGGGGGAGTACTCCGGGCTGCTCCACGGCTGCGACGGGTTGTAGGAGTAGAGGCGGGCCTCCGGGTACGCGCCGACGTACACCTTGCCGTCGGACCCTTCCATCAGCGCCTCGACCTGCGAGAACCGGTTGAACTTCGCCTCGCCCGTCGACGGGTCGACGACGGACACGCCGCCGTTGAGGAAACCGCCGGCGTAGATGTTGTCCTTCCCGCCGGCCACCGACAGGATCTCGATCGGCTCCCGCCGGACCTTGGTCTGGAAGATCTCGGACTTGCCGGTCTGTGGGTTGTACCGGAACTCCTCGCCGCGCCAGAGCGTCCCGACCAGGCTGGTGCCCGGGTAGTCGGGCAGGTTCAGGTCGGCGTACCCGATCGAACGGGCGTTCTGGATCCGGCCGGTGAACGTCAGACCGGTGCCGGTCAGGGTCTTGGTGGCCGGGTCGTACTTCTTCAGTTCGCTCGCCTGGATCATGTAGATCTCACCGTTCGCGCCGATCGGCGAGATGTCCAGGCCGTGCTCGTTCGGGATCTCGTCGACCCAGGTGCGGGAGGCGATGTCCCAGACGTACAGCGGGCCGGGGAACGCGGTGCTGACCCGGGCGTACATCCGGCCGCCGCGGACGTTCAGGTCGTAGACGACCTTGTCCTTCGGGTCGCCCATGCCGGGCGGCGCCGGGATCTCGGTGACTGCACCGGTGGCCACGTCGACCTCGGAGAAGTACGCGTCCGGCTCGGAACCGGTGTAGAGCTTGCCGTTCCAGTAGTCGATGCTCTTCACGTACCCCTGGCCGGCCTTGATCGTGCCGTAGTCGCGGACCGCGCCGGTCGCGTGGTCGTAGCGGAACACCTTTCCGTGGGGGTAGGTGCCGCCGTACACGTTGCCCTGCTCGTCGACGGTGATCCGCAGGATGAACGTCTCGGTGGGCAGCGGCCGGCCCAGGTCCTCGGCGGTGGTCGCGCCAGGCTTCAACCGGTACAGGTTGCCGTTGTTGTAGGTGCCGGCGTAGATCGTGCCGTCCGGGGCGGCGGCGACCGCGTAGCTGCCGGACGCGCCGGGCAGCGCCGCGGACAGCAGGCTGTCGCCGGTGGCCGGGTCGATCGCGTTCAGGTACGCCGGGCTGCCGCTGGACACGTTCCAGATCGCGGTCTTGCCGTTCGGCCCGGGCGCGACGGTGCCTCCGATCAGCAGTACGTCGGACAGCGGCGTACCGAGGGACACGACCTTCGCGGTCGGTGGATTGTGCCCTGCCGGTGCCGGTGCCGGGGCGGCGTGGGTCGTGGTCAACGTCGTCGTGAGCAGCGCGGTGAGGGCCAGTGCGAGAAGGGAGCGGACTGATCGCATGCGATGTGCCTCCGGGGGTGCCGTATTTACGGTCCTGTCCGAAAGTGAAGCCCTCGCGGCCTGACGAAGTCAACGTCTCAGCAGAATTTGCCACTACTGGCAGCAACCCCGCCGGTTACGGCCTCAGCCGTTAACGGCGGGAAGCCTGCCGAGCAGGTCCTCGAGCATCTCGCGGGTGGCCGCGAGGTAGCTGTCGTCGCGCTGCAGCGCCCGGCGGAACGCGGCCAGTTCGGCCGGTGAGATGGTGTTCGAGAAGGTGCTGACCTCGGTCAGGTCGAGGCGCCGGTTGAACAGGTGCACGGTGTCGCGCCAGCGGTGCAGGAGCCCGACGAGCTCGGCGTCGCGGTGCAGGCCGAGCGCTCCGGACACCAGCGCGAGGTCGACCGCGGACACGATCAGCCGCGGGTACACCTGCCGCATGGTCGGCGCGTCCGGCGAGAACCGCGGGTCGTTGAGCAGGCGGGTGTTCTCGTGCAGCTCGTCGGCGACGGCCCGCAGTACCTCGGTACGGCGTTCCGCCTCGGACGTCAGCCGCTCCACGAAGATGCCGGTCAGCCCCGCGACCAGCGTCAGCGAGTTGACGGCCGGCTCCCAGCGCGAGTTCCCCGGCCAGATGAACCAGACGATGCCCAGGACGAACGCGATCCCCAGCAGGCCGTAGGTCACCCAGCTGACCAGGCGACGCCGGTTCACCCTCGACTCACCCTCGACTCACGCTCGATTCACCCTCGACTCACACAGACCAGATGTCGTCGGCGAGGGTGTGTTCGGTCTCGCCGGCCGCTTCCGGTGCGAGCAGCAGCAGCTCCAGGCCGAACGGGTTCGCCCGGCGGGCGTACCGGAACTGGGACTGGATCGCCTCGATCGGTGTCAGCTTGCACGCCTCGGTGAGCCGCTTCAGCCGGTCGGTGGAGTACTTCCGGGTGGTGTACAGCCGGATCGTGTCGCCGACCGGCAGCACCACCTCGGTGTGGTCGGGCAGCTCCATCCGGATCTCTTCGCCGGTGTCGTTCTGCCAGAGGATCTTCACCAGCAGCGCGTCGTCCTCGACCATGCCGACGAACCTGACCAGCTCGTTGCTGATCTTCAGGTCGGTGTTGTACCGCAGGGCGCTGGTCACGAACTCCGCGAACGCACGGGTCTGGTGGTACTCGTCCGCGGCCGCGTCGGCGGCCTCCTGGTCGAGTCGCGTCGTACTGGCCACCTCGAGCAGCAGCCGGTCCTGCGGCCGCAGCGCCCGGGTCAGGGTGCCGAGCAGCTCCTCGTCGCTCTCGAAGTTCGCCAGGGTGTTGCCGGTGAGCGTGAACAGGATCGGCTCGTCGCCGACCAGCTTTGCCAGCATCTGGGCCAGCTGGCCGACGTTGTGCTCGATCGAGAAGTCCAGCTGCACCGGCAGCACCTGGGAGAGCGGGAACAGGGCGCCACGGACCGGCTCCAGGGTGCCCATCCGGAGCATCTCCGAGCTCATGTCGACCGGGATGTAGT
Source organism: Kribbella sp. (assembly GCA_036503355.1). Taxonomy (GTDB): domain Bacteria; phylum Actinomycetota; class Actinomycetes; order Propionibacteriales; family Kribbellaceae; genus Kribbella. The sequence continues at coordinate 6,671 of DASXXB010000457.1, forward strand.
ACATGTCCGGGTTGTGCCGGCGCATGTCACCGAGGATCGTGCGGTCCTTGACGCCGGTGCCGACGCCGAGGCTGACCAGGTGGAAGCCGCCGTTCTCGACGTGCGGCCGCAGCTTGCGCCAGTGCCGCAGGAACGACTCGGTCCCGGCCTTCATCACCAGGTAGAACGGGTCGTTGGTGGCGTTCGCCCAGGCGATCGTCGGACCGATGCCCCAGTACGAGAAGCCGGACGTGATCTGCTTGCCGTCACCGGAGTCCGAGAACGGCCCGCGCAGGTCACCGGTCAGCGTCGCGAGCTTGTCGGTCTGGTCCTCGCCGACCAGCACCAAGGACCAGGTGAAGTCGTCGTCCGCCAGCGCATGCTCGAGCTTCCGGACTACGGGTACCGGGTCGGTCACGTCTCACCCCTCACACGATGAGACGTCAGGTTATCGGTTGCCGGAGCCCTGTGCCGGTAGAGAGCCGGTCGAGAGCCGGTCAGACCACGGTGACGGCGTCCGCCTCGCGGCCCTTCGGCCCGTCGACGATCTCGAACTCGACGTGCTGGCCGTCCTCCAGTGTCTTGTACCCGTCGGAGACGATCTTGCTCCAGTGCACGAACACGTCGTCCTGCCCGTCGACGGCCAGGAAGCCGTACCCCTTGTCCGCGTTGAACCACTTCACGGTGCCGCGCACCATCGAATCTCCTCGACCAGCGGAACCCGCTTCACCCGGGCCCCTCGCGACCAGCAATCTTAATCGAGCCGCCGATCGCCAGCGCCGTCACCACCAGTCCCGCGCTCACCCACAGCGGCCCGCGGAAGCCGGACACCCCGATCGCGAGGCCTCCCAGGACCGGTCCGGCGGCCGCGCCGGCGTTGAGCGCGGCGGTGGCCAGCCCGCCGGTCAGGACCGGGTACTGCGAGCCGGCGTACAGCGCGTACGCAATGAGCGTCGAGCCGACCGCGAACGAGAGTGCCCCTTGGAGCAGGACGAGAACGACGGCCGGTACGACGTACGCCGCGCTGAGCGCGAACGCGCACCAGCCCAGCAAGAGGATGCCGCCGGCAACGAATACGAGCCGGTGGTCGCGTCGGTCGGAGTACCGGCCTGCGACCGTCACGCCCGCGAACGAGCCGAGGCCGAAGAGCGCGAGCATCGGCGGGACCCACGCCACGCCCAGGCCGGTCACCTCGGTGAGGACCGGCGACAGATAGGTGAACGAGCAGAACGTCGCGCCGTTCACCAGGGCACCTAGTAGGAGCAGTACGCCGAGCCGCGGCCCGACTCGGATCGAGCCGGTGGTCGCGGGGCCGGCGCCGCGTGACGGGACCGCGCGGAGGATCCCGATCAGCGCGGGGATGGAGACCAGTGCGACCGCCCAGAACGCGGAGCGCCAGCCGAGGTAGCGGCCGAGCGCCGCCCCGGCCGGTACGCCGACGATGCACGCAAGCGTCGTACCGCCGAGGAGGACCGAGGTCGCGCGGCCCTTAGCGTCGGGGCGGACCAGATCGGTGGCGGTGGCGAGGGCGATCGCCAGGAAGCCGGCGTTGGCCAGGGCGGCCAGGACGCGGGTGGTCAGCAGGACGGTGAAGCTGCTGGTCAGTGCGCCGACGACGTGGACGGCGAGGAAAACGGTCAGTGTCGCGAGCAGGGTCCGGCGGCGCGGCCAGCGGGCGCCGACGACGGCGATCGCCGGGGCGCCGACGATCATCCCGAGCGCGAACGCGGACGTCAGCCAGCCCACGGTGGGGATCGAGACGCCCAGGTCCTGGGCGATCTGTGGGCCGAGGCCGGAGAGCATGAATTCGGAGGTCGCCTGGGCGAAAACGGCCAGGCCGAGCAGATACAGCACGAGAGGCATAGGAGAAGTCCGCAACCGTGAGAAGACGTCGATGAGTCGTCTCCGGCGGTTCGACGTGCACAAGCACGGAACGGCCGGTGGTTACGGTCTGTCCGCCTCCGGGCTGCTCACGCCCTGGAGCTTAAGGAACGGCGTACGCCGCGTCCACCGAGTTAAACGCGGCGCGAGGCGGCGAGGCCGAGGAGGCCGGCGGCGACCAGGAGGAGGGCGCTGGTGACGCCCAGGTCGTCGGTCTGCAGGACGCCGTCGTCGGTGAGCATCCAGATCGTGGCCGCGCCGGTCAGGACAGTGCCCGCCACCACACCGGGCACGTCCGGGCGGGTCTTGCGCTGCTGACTCATCCTCGCTCCACCTTGATGCTGCCGAGTTTGAGGTTCAGGTCCAGGGTGACCTGCTCGCCGGGCTTGGCGTCGGCGCCCAGGTCGTCCAGCGCCAGTTTCGCATTATGGCCGCTGTGGTTCTCGTTGAGGAAGGCAACGTCTCCCATCTCGGTCGACAGCTCTCCCTTGACGTCGACGTCCTCCGGCACCTTGACGATCACCTCGCCGACGCCGCCCTGGACCTCGACCCTCGCCCCCGGGCCGAACTTCGCCTTGGTCAGGTCCAGGTGCACCGAGCCGGCGTCGAACTGGTACGTCGACCCGGTCGCGGTGATCGTCTGGCCGGCCGGCGCGACGTAGTTCGTGTCCGCGAAATTCCGCGGTACGTCGGTGAACACCGTGCTCACGACCGCACCGACGGCCAGCAGGATGCCGAGCGGCAGCAGCCCCAGCGTGCGGCCGACGAAGCCGCCGAGCAGCATGCCCGCGCCGAGCGTGGCCAGGCCGATCACCAGCATCGTCGAGGTGGCCGCACCGGCCAGCGCCGCGATACCGATCGCGAGGCCGGTCAGCACGACGACGATCGACTTGACCCCGCGCATGCCCTTCGCAGGCGGCGCGGCCGGCTTGCTCGCGGCGGGCGTCGTACTCGAGGCCGGCTCGTCGACGTACAGGCCGAGAGGGTCGTCCTCGGTCCACACAGGCTGGACCGGTTCGACGGTGCGGTCCTGGGGTCGCTGTGTGGCCGAGGACGACGGGCCCGCCGGGGGAACTGACGGGCCGGTCTGCGGAGGCGTGTACGCCGAGGTGTGCTGCTGGCCGGTGTACGGCTGGTTCGTGTAGGGCTGGTTGCTGTACGGCTGGTTCGAGTACGGCTGGGAGGTGTACTGCGGCGGGCCGTCCTGCGGCCGCTGGTTCTGCCCGTTCCTGGTGCTCTTGCGCTGTTTCGAGATCAGCCAGATGACCCCGATCACGATCAGCGGACCCGGGATGAAGTGGCCGAACTTGAACGACGACATCATCGCGATCGCGGCGAACACGCAGATCCCGATCACCACCGGCCAGAACCACGGGTGGTCGGTCCGGATCCGGTCGCCGAGCAGGCTCTGGGCCGGCGCCCGGTCGCTGCCCTCGTCGGGCATCAGCGCCCAGGCGGCGATGTAGAAGATGATGCCCGGGCCGCTGATGATCAGCACGGCCATCACGACGCGGACCAGTACCGGGTCGATGTTCAGCCCGCGGCCGATACCGCCGCAGACGCCCGCGACCCAGCGGTCCGACCTGCTGCGCCGCCACGACTGGGGGTTCTGCAGGCGGTTGCGGTCGAACCCGGCGGGTCCACTCTGGTTCTGGTCCATGACATCGATACTCACACCAGATCCGGCGGCGAACATCGGGGATGCACCCTGACGACCCCCGGATTGACCCGAATTCGGGGTTGTCCCCGAGCTGACCCTGACCGTGGCGGGCGGCCGTTGAGGAGCCGGCCGGGGACAAGCCTGCTGGTGTCGGACCGGTCCACATGTGACGATCGTGGTGATGAGCCAGCCAGCAGCCGCGCCGCCGGGCGGATCCTCCGACAACGGAGGCCAGCCCGCGCCGACACCTGGGCAGAACCAGGACCAGTGGCGCTACAAGGGCTGGGGACCGCAGGGCCCGGCCGCGCAGTACCAGGGCCCGTACGCCGCCTACGCGGCACGGATGGCCAACCAGCCGCCGTACACGCCCTACACGAGCCTGCCGCCGCGTCCAGGCACCGAGGCACCACGGCCGGGCGTCGACGCGAGGCCGGGCGATGCGCCGCCCCGCGCGTACCGGCGTACCGAGGGACGCGTGATCGCCGGTGTGGCCGGCGGCATCGCGGACCACCTCGGCGTGTCGGACACCGTCGTACGGCTGGTACTGATCGCGACCACGGTGTCGGGCGGTTTCGGCATCCTGATCTACGCGGCGCTGTGGTTCCTGATGCCGCAGGCGCCGGAGACGGTGCCGGTCGCTCCCGGGCTGGCCGCGCACACGCGCAGCGGGATGCGGTCCGACGAGCCGCCGGCGCCGGTCACCGAGGCGAAGCAGCGCAAGCGGGAGAAGAGCCGCGGCCAGCTGCCCGCGCTGGTGGCCATCGGGATCGGCCTGCTGATCCTGCTGCAGGTGGCAGGGTTCGGCGTCGCCGGGAAGCTGTTCTGGCCGCTGGTGTTCGCGGCGACCGGTCTGGCGCTGATCTGGCGGCAGGCGGACGAGAGCCAGAAAGACAAGTGGACCCAGGACATCCGGGTCCCGATCCTCGGGCTGGTGCTCGGCAAGGGCGGCTGGAAGTCGCTGGTCCGGATCGGCGTCGGGCTGGTCCTGATCGGTACGGCGGTCACGCTGTTCCTGGTCCAGAACGGCCGGCTCTCGATGGTCGGCGACGTACTGATCGCCCTGCTGCTCGCCGTCGTCGGCATCGGCGTCATCGCGGGGCCGTGGGTGCACCGGCTGACCCGCGACCTGAACGCCGAGCGTGCCGAGCGGGTCCGGTCCCAGGAGCGCGCCGACATGGCCGCGCACTTGCACGACTCGGTGCTGCAGACGCTGGCGCTGATCCAGAAGCAGTCCGAGGACCCGAAGGCCGTTGCCCGGCTGGCCCGCTCCCAGGAGCGTGAGTTGCGGTCCTGGCTGTACGACGAGGAGCACGACGCCGGCCAGACGATCGCCGGCGCCGCGAAGCAGGCCGCCGCGGAGGTCGAGGACTCGCACGGCGTACCGATCGAGGTGGTCACGGTCGGCGACTGCGACCTGACCGAGCCGCTGGCGTCGATGGTCCGGGCCGCCCGGGAGTCGATGGTGAACGCGGCCAAGCACTCGGGGGCGGCCAAGATCGACGTGTTCGTCGAGGTGGACGGCGACCGGGTGGAGATGTTCGTCCGCGACCGCGGCAAGGGGTTCGACGTCGACGAGGTCCCGGACGACCGGCTCGGCTTGCGGCACAGTGTGATGGGCAGGATGGAACGGCACGGCGGACGCGCAACGGTGCGATCCGATCCGGAGACAGGGACCGAAGTGCGACTGGAGATGGACAGATGAGCAGCAGGCGCGTTGTCGTCGTCGACGATCACGACATGTTCCGGGCCGGGGTACGCAGCGAGATCGGCACCTCGGTCGACATCGTCGGGGAGGGGTCCGACGTCGACACCGCGGTGAAGGCGATCGTCGGCACCGAGCCGGACGTCGTACTGCTCGACGTCCACCTGCCCGGCGGCGGTGGTACCGAGGTGATGAAGCAGGTGCACCAGCGGCACCCCGACATCAAGTTCCTCGCGCTGTCGGTGTCCGACGCGGCCGAGGACGTGATCGGCGTGATCCGGGCCGGCGCCCGCGGGTACGTCACCAAGAACATCTCCGGCGCCGAGCTGGTGGACGCGATCAACCGGGTCGCCGACGGTGACGCGGTGTTCTCGCCGCGGCTGGCCGGGTTCGTACTGGACGCGTTCTCGGGCGCGATCGACATCGCGTCGGTGGACGAGGACCTCGACCGGCTGTCGCAGCGCGAGCGCGAGGTACTGCGGCTGATCGCCCGCGGCTACGCGTACAAGGAGGTCGCCCGCGAGCTCTTCATCTCGGTGAAGACCGTGGAGACCCACGTCTCCTCCGTACTGCGCAAACTCCAACTCTCCAACCGCCACGAACTAACCCGCTGGGCCACCGACCGCCGCCTCGTCTGATCAACCCCAACGCGGTGCCGCGCGCGGCTCCTCCGCCGCCGCGCTCCGCGCCGCTCCGACCCGCCCCCGCGCTAGCGCACGTGCGCGCGCTACCGCGCGGCGGCTGCCCCGTGGTGCTGTCGGCTTGTTCTACGTCAACTGCATGTGGAAGCCCAACGCGGAGCTACGCGCGGCTCCTTCGTCGCCGTGCTCCGCGCCGCTCCCGCCCACCCCCGCGCTAGCGCGCGTGTGCGCGCTACCGCGCGGTTCCGGCTGCCGCCGGGGTGACTGCCCCGTGGTGCTGGCCGCTCCTCCTACCTGAGTCGGATGGGGAGCCGCAGCAACTCCCGCCGGCCTGTGTCCTAAGGCCGCCTCAACATGAAGTTGCGGGGTGATCTGGCTGGTTGGCTTGCCCGGTCGCTCGGCGTTGCCTCGCGCCTGGGACGGCGCGGAGACTGGAGCCGGCTGGTCAGAGAAGGGCGGCGGCGAATTGGTCGTAGTGGGCTGTCCACCAGCGGCGCCGGCGGTCGAACTTCTCGATGCCGCCCCGCCGGTTCATCAGCGCGACGGCGTTCGGGCCGCCTGCATCGATGCTGCGCCGCGCGGCTGCCTCGATGCGGACGAGTGCATCGTTCATGGCAGTGAACAACTCTGATCGGCCGACCCCGTCCAGTCCGTAGGCGTCGGCGACAAGTCGTAACCGCGCCGGCCGGTCGGCGGGCCGCCAGCCGATCCGGTCCTGGTCGAAGCTTGACAGCCCGAGTGCAGCCGCGGACAGGCCGTCTTCGTGCATCGTCAGCCCGCCGATGAGCTTGGCTGATGAGACCTCAGCGGGGTGCTGGGGGCCACTCGCGGCGGAGGAGGCCGTAGACCCAGGAGTCGGAG
>DASXXB010000458.1:0-31186 GCA_036503355.1 Kribbella sp.
GCTGGCCGATACACCCCACCAACACTGTGGTGCAGCCGATAGATGTAACTCTTCGACACACCGCTACGCCGCGCCACCTCCATCGGCCCGTGCCCCTGACTCAACAAGTCCAGCACCACCCGCCGACGCTCCACCGACAACGTCCCCGGCACAACACCCTCCAACAGTCAGGCGTTGCGACAATCCCCTGAATCTGCCGTCGGCATACGCACAAAAGTTTCCACAAAGACACCGCACCACCGAGTTCCCTCAGCACCAGGCCGCTCGGCGACGGGTTGCCGAGCTACTCACGTTGGCCCGGGTACTACCCCGCGCGCCACGGGCGCGCCGAGCGCGTGCAGGGCCCGGGGCGCCGAGGGCGAGGCCACGTGATGAGCGGCGGCCCCACGTGCTGAGCGCAGGACCACGTCCTGAGCGCGGCCCCCACATGCACGTGCGCAGGACCCACGCGCCGAGCGCAGGACCACGTGCCGAGCACACGACCACGCCGTGAGCGCGGGCCACACGTGCCGAGCGCGGGGCCCTGAGCGCGGGTCCCAGGTGCTGAGCGGGCCACACGTGCCCAGCGCGGGGCCCTGAGCGCGGGTCTCAGGTGCTGAGCGGGCCACACGTGCTGAGCGCGGGGCCCTCAGGGCGGGGCCCGGGTGCTGAGCGCAGGACCACGTCCTGAGGGCGGGCCCCACATGCCCGAGCGCAGAACCACGTCCTGAGCGCGGGCCCGACATGCCCGAGTGCAGGACCACGTGCCGAGCACACGACCACGTGCCGAGCGCGGGCCCCACGTGCTGAGCGTGCTGAGCGCGGGCCTGGGTGCTGAGCACGGGGCCCCGAGGGCGGACCCAGGTGTTGAGCGGGCCCCACGTGCTGAGCGCGGGCCACACGTGCTGAGCGCGGGGCCCTCAGGGCGGGGCCCGGGTGCTGAGCGCAGGACCACGGCCTGAGCGCCGGTCCCACATGCCCGAGCGCAGGACCACGTCTTGAGCGCGGGGCCCTGAGCGCGAGTCCCAGGTGCTCAACGCGGGCCCATGTCCTGAGCGCAGGACCACGTCCTGAGCGCGGGCCACACGTGCTGAGCGCGGGCCCCTCAGGGCGGGGCCCAGGTGGTGGGTGCGGGGTCGCGTGGGGGCCGAGGGGGTGGGGTTAGACGGTTTTGAGGGCGGTGAGGAGTTTGGTGAGGGAGTCTCGGGCGTCGCCGAACAGGAGGGTGGTGCGGGGGTCGTAGAGGAGTTCGTTCTCGATGCCGGCGAAGCCGGGGCGCATGGAGCGTTTGAGGAAGATGACGCGCTGCGCCTCGTCGGCGTTCAGGATCGGCATGCCGTAGATGGGGGCCGACGGGGTGTTGCGGGCGGCGGGGTTGACGACGTCGTTGGCGCCGACGACGAGGACCACGTCGGTCGTCTTGAAGTCGCCGTTGATGTCGTCCATCTCGCGCAGCTGCTCGTACGGGACCTGGGCCTCGGCGAGCAGCACGTTCATGTGGCCCGGCATCCGGCCGGCCACCGGGTGGATCGCGTAGTCGACCTTCACGCCACGCCCCTGCAGCTCCTCGACCAGGTCGCGGAGCGTGTGCTGCGCCTGCGCCACGGCGAGACCGTACCCGGGCACGATGATGACCTTGTTCGCGTACCCGAGCAGGATCGCGACGTCCTCGGGCCCCGCCGAGATCACCGGCCGATCGGACGCCGTACCCGCTCCCAGCGTCGACCCGCCGCGCACGGCACCGAAGAGGATGTTGAACACGGACCGCCCCATCGCGTCCGCCATCAGCTTCGTCAGCAACGTACCGGCCGCGCCGACGAGCGTGCCGGCGACCAGCAGCAGCGTGTTGCCGAGCACGTAACCGCCCGCGGCCACCGTCAGACCGGTGAACGCGTTCAGCAACGAGATCACGATTGGTACGTCGGCCCCGCCGACCGGCAGCACCAGCATCACGCCGATCGCGAGACCGATCAGGCACAGCAGTACGCCGACCCAGACGCGCGGATCGGAGACCAGCCAGACCGCGAGCGCCACGCCACCGAGCAAAGAGGCGACGAACAGCACCGGCAGACCCGGGAACGTCACCGGCCGGGTCGTCATCAGCTCCTGCAGCTTGGCGAACGTCACCACCGAGCCGGAGAAGCTGATCGCGCCCACCAGGATCGTGAACGCGGTGGCGATCGCGGCGACGGTCGCGTCGGCGGACACCTCACCGAGCTCGAGCAACGCGACCAGCGCGGCCGCGCCGCCGCCGACACCGTTGAACAGGGCAACGAGCTGCGGCATCTGGGTCATCTGCACCCGCCGCGAGCCGATCACGCCGCCGATGGTGCCGATCACCAGCGCGATCAGGATCGGCGCGAGGTGGTCCGGCTTGTACGCCGCGAACGTGATGATGACCGCGAGCACGGCGCCGGCCGCACCGATCAGGTTGCCGGTCCGCGCGCTGCGCGGCGACGAGAGCGCCTTCAGCGCGACGATGAAGCAGACTGCGGAGACCAGGTAGCCGAGCTGGGCCCAGGTGGGGATCACTTCTGCAGCTCCTTCTTGCGTGCCCCCGGGCCCTTGAACATCTCCAGCATCCGGTCGGTGACCACGAATCCACCGACCATGTTCACGGTCGCCAGTACGACGGCCAGCAGCCCGACGATCATCACGATCACCGAGTCGGTCGCGCCGGTGACGATGATGGCGCCGACCAGGATGACGCCGTGGATGGCGTTCGCCCCGGACATCAGCGGGGTGTGCAGCGTCGAGGAGACCTTGCTGATCACCTCGACGCCGACGAACGCCGCGAGGACGAAGATCGTCAGCAGCGCGATCGATTCACTCACGAGGCCGTTCCTTTCAGGAGCTCGCGGGTTGGCTCGTGCAGTACGGCGCCGTCGTGGGTGACGCAGCAGCCGCGGACGATCTCGTCGTCGAAGTCCGGGTCGAAGGCGGCGTTCCGCGTCATCAGCCGGATCAGGTTCGCGATGTTCTGGCCGTACAGACGCGATGCCGGGCCGGCCATCTGCGACGGGACGTTCGCGCCGCCCCAGACCAGTGCGCCACCGATGGTGAGCTCGGTCCCGGCGACCGAACCTTCGACGTTGCCGCCCTGTTCGGAGGCGAGGTCGACGACCACCGATCCCGGCTTCATCTGCTCGACCATCGAACGCGTGACCAGCAGAGGCGCGGTCCGGCCCGGTACGGCGGCTGTGGTGATCAGGGCGTCCGCCGCGGCGACGTACGGCGTGAGCAGTTCGCGCTGGAGTTGCGCGCGTTCCGGGGTCATCTCGCGGGCGTAGCCGCCGGGGCCGTCGAGCGTTCCGAGTTCGAGCTCGATCGGGACGGCGCCCATCGACGCGATCTCCTCGGCGGCGGCGGTACGTACGTCGTACGCCTTGACGACTGCTCCGAGGCGTTTCGCGGTGGCGATCGCCTGCAGGCCGGCGACACCGGCGCCGAGGACGACGACCTGGGCGGGCGGGACGGTGCCGGCCGCGGTCATGTTCAGCGGGAAGAAGCGCGGCAGCCGTTCGGCGGCGACGATCGCGGCGCGGTACCCGGCGACCAGCGCCTGCGACGACAGCGCGTCCATCGACTGGGCGCGGGAGATCCGCGGGATCAGCTCCATCGCGAACGCCGTCAGCTTGGCCCGGGTTGCGGTCCGGACCACGTCTGGCGGGTTGGTCGGCAGGAACGACATCAGCGCCGTACCGGCGTGCAAGCGCTGCAGGCGCTCGCGTTCCAGCGGCTGCACCGACGCCACGATGGTGGCCGCGTGGTCGGCGCCCCAGGCAACCTCGGCGCCCGCGTCCCGGTACTGGTCGTCGGAGAACAGTGCGCGTTCGCCGGCGGCCGGCTCGACCGCGACCTCGTAGCCGAGCTCGATCAGTTTCGCGACTTGTTCCGGCACCAGCGCAACCCGGCGCTCGGCCGGTCTGGTCTCCCGTACGACTGCGATCTTCACTCGCCGAAACCTATGCCAAACACTGGGTCGCCGGAAAGGTGGGTCACGCCTGGTTTGCGAGGTTCTGCAGCAGCAGGGCCTCGGCGAGGCAGACCTTGCGGAACTCGGCGAGGTGCAGGCCCTCGTCGATGCCGTGCGCCCGGGTGTCCGGGTCCTCGACGCCGGTGACCAGGATCGTGGCCTCCGGGAACGCCTGCTGGAACTCCGCGATGAACGGGATCGAGCCGCCCATGCCCATGTCGACAGGCTCGACGCCCCAGGCCTCCTGGAACGCCGAACGGGCCGCCTCGTACCCGGCGCCGCGCGCGTTCACGCTGCACGGCTGGCCGCTCTGCCCCTCGGTCACGGTGACCTGCGCACCCCAGGGAGCGTGATTCTCCAGGTGATCGCGAAGCGCCGCGCTGGCCTTCAAGGCGTCGTCGCCGGGCGCGACCCGCAGGCTCACCTTGGCCCGCGCGACCGGCACGAGTGTGTTGCTCGCCTCGGCCACCGACGGTGCGTCGATGCCGACGACGGCGACCGCCGGCCGCGTCCACAGCCGGTCGACCAGCGAACCCGAGCCGGTCAGCCGGACGGAATCCAGCACCGACGACTCCGCGCGCAGCCGGTCCTCCGGGTACACCACGTCCGCCGCGCGCGACGCGTGCAGGCCGTCGACCGCGACGTCGCCCTTGTCGTCGTGCAGGGTCGCGAGCAACCGGCACAGCGCCGACAGCGCGTCCGGGATCGGGCCGCCGAACAGGCCCGAGTGCACCGCGTGATCAAGCGTTCGAACCTCGACGTACGACTCGACCAAACCGCGCAGCGAGACGGTCAGCGCCGGACGTCCGACCTCCCAGTTGCCGGAGTCGGCGATCACGATCGCGTCCGCGGCGAGCTCCTCGGTGTACTCGTCGAGCAACTGCAGCAGGGTCGGCGAGCCGATCTCCTCCTCGCCCTCGACGAAGACCGTCACGCCCACCGGCAGGTCGTTGCCGAAGGCCCGTACGGCGGCGAGGTGCGCGGCGATCCCGGCCTTGTCGTCGGCCGCGCCGCGCCCGTACAGCCGGTCGTCGCGCTCCGTCGGCTCGAACGGATCGGAGGTCCACTGCTCCACCGGACCGGTCGGCTGTACGTCGTGATGCGCGTAGAGCAGCACGGTCGGCTTCCCGGCCGGGGCGGGCTTCTTCGCGATCACTGCCGGCGCGCCCTCGCCCGCGCGGACGATCTTCACCGTGAAACCTTCGGCCTCGAACAGCGCCGCGGTCGCCTCGGCGGACCGCTGGACGTCGGCCGCGCGGGCCGGTTCGTAACTGACCGACGGGATCCGGATGAGGTCCTCGAGGTCGGCACGGACACTGGGCAGAACGCGGTCGATCGCCGCAGACAGATCGCTCATGCGACAACCGTACGGCGTCCGTTCCCGAGCTCGCCGCGCAGTTCCCCCTTGATCCCTCAAGGCGCGTACGTCGCGGAGTCCAGCACCTGTTGCCGGATCTTGGCGTCCGCCGTCCGGACCTGGATCCGGAGCAGGTTGCCGTCCTGCTGTTTCTTGTACTGCTCCACGACGGTCGGCGCGTTGTCGCAGGTGTAGGTGAAGGTGGCGACGTCGCCTGACGCCGACCGGTTGGCTGAGCTGCAGCCCTTCGGCAGGGTGGTGCTTGTCGGCAGTTCGGTGCCCTTCAGCACGCCTAGGTAGACGCCGTTGGTGGTCGCGTCTGTCTGCCACCTGGAGGTGTCGGTGCTGACCAGCAGAGACTGCTGGCCGGTCGCCTTCTGGCCCCAGTCGCGAGGGACTTCTACGGACAGAGGTGGGCTCTTGACCTCGACCGGGCGAGTCAGGACGTACTCATAACCGCCGTACCCGCCTCCTGCTGCCAGGACCACTGCAGCCAGTGCTGTGAGGACACCTGCTCGCCTGCTGCGCTTGGGCTTCGCAGCCACGGTCGGCTCGTTGGAGCCGGCCAGTGCGGTCTCCTGGTCGACCTGGCTGGTCGTGGCAGTCGGTGCAGGCATCGCGGCGGCCGGCACCAGCCTGGCAGGGACCTTGCCGGTCGTGTGAGCCTCTCGCAGCGCGTTGAGGAAGCTGTCCAGGTCTGGCCACCGCTGATCCCGGTCCGGTTCGAGAGCGCGCCGTACGACGACATCGATCGCGTCCGGGATGTCCTCGCGCAGTGTGGTCATCGACGGCGGCGGCTTCTCGATCTGCATCACCGCACCGAGCGTGGCCACCCCGTGTGGCGCCTGGCCGGTGAACGCGGCGTACGCGACCGCGCCGAGCGAGTACAGGTCGGCGCGGTGGTCGAGGCGCTCGCCCATCACCTGTTCCGGAGCGACGTACGCCGGAGTGCCGCCGGGCATCGTGATCCGCGAGACCTCGGACAGCGCCTTGCCCAGCCCGAGGTCCGACAGCATCGCGCGGTCGCCGTTCGGATCGGTGCGGAACAGCACGTTGGCCGGCTTCACGTCCCGGTGCAGGACGCCGCGGGCGTGCAGGTGCTTCAGCCCGCGACCGACCTGGGTGATGATCCGGACCGCTTCGCCGAGCTCGAGCGGGCCGGCCTTGATCCGGTCCGCGAGCGTGCCGCCGTCGGCGTAGGTGAGCACCATGAACGGGCGGCCGTCGTCGGCCTCGCCGATGTCGTGGACGCCGACCACGTACAGCGAGTCGACCTTGCGCAGGAACCGGCCCTCGGCGAGGAAACGGCGGCGGACGTCCTCGTCCTCGACCCAGTTCTCGGACAGGATCTTGACCGCGACCTCGGCGTCCAGTTGCTCGTCGCGGGCCAGCCAGACGGTCGCGAAACCTCCGGCACCCACCCGGCGGACCAGGGAGTATCGGCCGATCCGGGATGGCTGGTCCATGGCGCAATTATGCTCGATCCGTGCTGCGACCCGGTCGCTGGAGTGAACAAAGGGGCATTTCCGGGCGTCACAATCCCCGACAGCGACCACGAGCGTTCGAGGAGATCGTCGATGCGAGTGCAGAACGGCCGCCTGGTCGCCTTGGTCGCAGCTGTCGCCGTCGCGGCCATCACCGGCGGCGGAGCATTGGCCTACCGCCAGGGCCCTGCCAACGCGGAAGGCACGACCGCTGCCCCGCTGTCCACGTCAGCCACGACTCCCACGACCAGCACCAGCAGCACCGCGAAGCCGACACCCGCCCCGTCCGCTACGCCGTCCACAACCGCAGCCGGTCCGGTGAAGACCAAGATCGACCTCAAGAAGCTGCCCCCCGGCAGGGCGCCACAGATCACCTACCTGAGCGGCCGCACCATCCGCGGCGGTGCCGGCGAGGACGTCAAGATCCCCGGCACGACTGACATCCAGGAGGTCGCCCGGCTCGGCCGCTCCTCGCTCGCCGTGGTCACCAAGGGTTTCGGCAACGAGATGCTGACCCTGGACAGCCTGACCGGCAAGGTCACCCGCCACACGCCCGACATCACCCAGATCGTCACCACGGACGACGGCAGCGCGGCGGCGTACATCGGTACCAGGTTGAAGGACACCGGGGAGGAGCTGCCCGGCGCCACGGTCTACGCCGAGCAGGCCGAGTCCGAGGGTACGCCACGCGCTCGACGCCTTCGGGGGCTGCAGAAGGTCACGGTGCCCGGCCTGTGGAACGCCAGGCTGCACGGGTACGTCGGCGGCAAGGTGTACTTCGACGGCGCGACGACCCAATCCGGGCCCACCAACCTTTACGAGTGGACGCCCGGCGAGCCGGAAGCCACCCTGCTCAAGGCCGTTCCCAAGCCGCTGGCAGTGTCGAGCGCGGGCACAGCGGGCTCGCTGACCACACTGGCCGACCAGAGCAGCTGCAGCAGTCTGCTCAGCGTTCCAGTGGGCACACGCCTCTGGCGGACCTGCGACTACATGATCACCGGCTTCACGCCGGACGGTGCGACCGTGATCGCCGGGCCGAAGTACCAGGACGGGTACGGCGACGGCATCGCGGCTGTTCTGGATGCGAAGGACGGCGCCCTGGTGCACGAGTGGTCGGGCGTCTTCCGGCAGGCCGTCCCCGAGGACGACCAGCACCTTCTGCTGCTCGCCGACAACGGCGAGGGTACGCCGGCCTCGATCGTGCGCTGCACCATCTCCACCGGGGCGTGCGAGCTCGCAACTCCACTCGCCAAGGGCTCCCTGCTGATCGGCGCCTGATCTGCTCTGAGCAGATGTTCCAGGAGAACAAGGGATTCGGCAGCAGACTGGCGGCATGGAACGGATTGCTGTGCTGGCTGATGTTCATGGGGTGCTGCCCGCGTTGGAGGCCGTGCTGGCCGAGCCGGACGTGCAGTCGGCCGACGTCATCGTGCTGGCCGGGGACATCGCCAGTGGGCCGCAGCCCGTCGAGACGCTCGATCTGCTGACCGGGCTGGGCGAGCGGGTGGTGTGGGTGCGCGGGAATGCGGACCGGGAGCTCGTGGAGATGGCCCGGGGAGAGTTCGAGAAGGAGCCGCCGGATGCGGTGAGTCCTTGGGCCGCGGACCAGTTGCGGCCGGACCAGGTCGCCCTGCTCGCCGAGCTGCCGACGACCGTGACGATCGGGGACGTGCTGTTCTGTCACGCCACGCCGCGCGATGACGAGGAGATGGTGCTGGTCGACAGCCCGATCTCAAGGTGGCCGCAGGTGTTCACAGGACTGCCGGACGAGGTCAGGACGGTGGTCTGCGGGCACACGCACATGCCGTTCGCCCGGCAGGTCGACCGGCGGCTGGTGGTCAACGCAGGCAGTGTTGGCATGCCGTACGGCACCCCCGGTCCGAGCTGGGCGCTGCTGACCGCAGACGGCGTACAACTGCGCCGTACAGCGCTCGACGCGTCCAAGGCCGCGGACCGGATCGTCAGCGAGTCGACGTACCCCGGAGGCGCTGACTGGGTTGCGGAGTACCTCCTGCACACGTACTCCGACACGGAGGCGCTGGAGGCTTTCAGGCCGCGTGCGGAGGCCTGAGCGGTTACCGTCAGGGGGTGTTCGCGCGCCGGCGGAAGCATTTCGGGACTCCGGCCGACAAGGCGACGTATGCGACCCTGCATACCGCCTCGTTGGCCAGCCCGTACCTGCGCGAAGGGCTGACACCAGCTGCCGCCGGCAAGGCCAGCCGCCACCTCAGAGACCTCCTGGGTACGGCGGCCATCGCCATCTGTGACTCCTCCGGCGTACTGGCGTGGGACGGCATCGGTGGACCGTACGAGAGCAACCACCGCCGTGACGCCAAGGACCTCGCCGCGCCGACGCTTCGCTCGGGCCGCACCGCAGTACTGGGTGCTCACGACGTGGCCTGCGGCGACCCGCAATGCCCCATCCGTACGGCCGTGGTCGCACCGATCGTCACGGAGGAGCGGGTCGTCGCGGTGCTGGTCGCGTACAGCAACAACACGTCGGCCGCACTGGTCAGAGCCACGGAGGAGGTCGCCCGCTGGGTATCCGGCCAGGTAGAGCTCGCAGAACTCAACAAGGAGCGCACGCGCGCCATGGAGGCCGAGTTGCGCGCTCTGCGTGCGCAGATCAGCCCTCACTTCATTTACAACGCTCTGGCCGCGATTGCGTCGTTCGTCCGTACAGATCCGGAGCGGGCGCGTGAGCTGGTCCTGGAGTTCGCTGACTTCTCGAGGTACGCCCTGCGGCGTGGCGGGGAGTTCACCACGCTGGCGGACGAGCTGCGCAACGTGGAGCGCTACCTCGTGCTGGAGCAGGCCCGCTTCGGCGACCGGCTCAAGGTCTCGTTGCAGATCGCTCCTGAGGTGCTGCCGGTGGTCATCCCGTTCCTGGTCGTCCAGCCGCTCGTGGAGAACGCAGTACGGCACGGCCTGGAGGGTACGACGGGGGTCGGCAACATCACGATCCGCGCCCGCGACCGGATCAACGAGGCGGAGATCAGCGTCGAGGACGACGGCGCCGGCAGCGACCCGGAGGTGATCCGGGCGGCCCTGTCCGGTGAGTCGAGCAGCGACTCGGTCGGCCTGGGGAACGTCGACGCACGGCTGCGGCAGGTGTACGGCGACACGTACGGGCTGGTCGTGGAGACCGCGGTGGACGCCGGTACGAAGGTGACGTTCCGGATCCCCAAATACTCCTCAGGGGTGCACGCGTCCCCTTAGTGTGAGGTCATGGCCGACACTCCCCTGCGCGCGCTCGTCGCGGACGACGAGGAGCCCGCCCTGGCCGAACTGGTGTACCTGCTCGGGCAGGACCCCCGGATCGGCGAGATCCGCACGGCCTCCAACGGCCCGGACGCGCTGAAGATCCTCCAGGCGGCGGACCTGGACGTGGTGTTCTGCGACATCAAGATGCCCGGCCTGGACGGCATCGACCTGGCCCGGGTGCTGTCCAAGTTCGCCAGCCGGCCGCAGATCGTGTTCGTGACGGCGTACGACGAGCACGCGGTGGCGGCGTTCGACCTCGAGGCCACCGACTACGTGATGAAGCCGGTGCGGCAGGAGCGCCTGGCCGAGGCGGTACGCCGCGTGGTCACGCAGGGCGCCCCGACCGCACTGCAGTCACCGGACGAGTCGGAGGACGAGGTGATCCCGGTAGAGCTGGCCGGCGTCACCAGGTTCATCCAGCGCTCCACAGTCCGGTACGTCGAGGCGCAGGGCGACTACGCGCGCCTGCACACCGGCCAGAACTCACACCTCGTCCGCATCCCGCTGAGCACCCTGGAAGAGCGCTGGCGCGACGCAGGCTTCACCCGGATCCACCGCAGCACACTGGTCGCGCTGCAACATGTGGACGAGATGCGGGTGGACAGCGGCCGCTGCGCGGTCCGGGTCGGCGACGACTGGCTCCCGGTCAGCCGCCGGCACACCCGCGAGCTGCGCGACCTCCTGGTCCGTTCGACCTCCCTGAGATGAGCACGCCGGACGGACCGCGCCGGGTCCGAGTCACCAGCCCTCGGGCGAGCGCGGCCCGCCGTCCGCTCGTCCCCACCGGCACGCGAGAGATCGACGAGCAGACCCGGCTCGGCCAGGTCTACATGCAGTCGCTCATCCAGTCGCAGCTCCGGCTCACGCTGGCCGTCATCGGCGGTGTGGTGCTGGTCCTCGGCAGCATCCCGCTGCTGTTCTGGCTGGTCCCGCCGAGCCGCACGCTGTCTGTCCTCGGCCTCCCGCTGCCGTGGGTGATCCTCGGCATCCTGGTGTACCCCGTGGTGTACGTCGCCGCACGCATCTACGTCCGCAAGGCCGAACGGATCGAGGCGGAGTTCACCGAGTTCGTCGGGCGGCAGTAGCGATGTCACCGGCGATCAGCGTGGCTGCCATCAGTTTGGTGGTCGTGGCAACGATCGGGATCGGCCTGTTCGGGCTGCGGATCTCGCGGACCACCAGTGACTTCTACGTCGCCAGCCGTGCGGTGTCGCCGCGCTGGAACGCGTCGGCGATCAGCGGTGAGTACCTGTCCGCCGCGTCCTTCCTCGGCGTCGCCGGACTGGTGCTGGTCAACGGCGCGGACATGCTGTGGTTCTCGGTCGGCTACACCGTTGGCTACCTGATGCTCCTGGTCCTGGTAGCCGCCCCGCTGCGCCGCTCCGGCGCCTACACGCTGCCGGACTTCGCCGAGACCCGCTTCGAATCGGCCGCCGTACGACGGATCTGCGCCGGACTCGTGGTCGGCATCGGAACGCTCTACCTGCTCCCGCAACTGCAGGGCGCCGGCCTGGCCGTCCAGACCGTCACGGGCGCACCGCCGCAGGTCGGGGCGGCGGTCGTCGCGGTGATCGTGGTGATCAACGTCGCCGCCGGCGGGATGCGGTCGATCACATTCGTCCAGGCCTTCCAGTACTGGCTCAAGCTCACCGCGCTGGCGGCGCCGATCTTCGTCATCCTGCTCGTCTGGCACCAGCCGACGGGCGTCCTCGACTCGCTGCACGGGGCAGCCGCCGAATGGGCCGAGCCGCTGTCTCGCGCAGGCGGTCGCGACCACCCGCTGTACGCGACGTACTCGTTGCTGCTGGCCCTTTGTTTCGGGACGATGGGGCTCCCGCACGTCCTCGTCCGCTTCTACACCAACCCCGACGGCCGCGCGACCCGGCGTACCACCGTCGTGGTGCTGGCGTTGCTCGGACTCTTCTACCTCTTCCCACCGATGTACGCCGTACTCGGCAGGACATTCGCGCCGGACCTGGTGGCCGCCGGCGGGGACACTGTCGTTCTCGAGCTGCCCGGACGCGTTTTCCCCGGTACAGCAGGGGATCTGCTCGGTGCGCTGGTCGCGGCGGGGGCGTTCGCCGCGTTCCTGTCGACGTCGTCGGGGCTGACGGTCGCGATCGCCGGCGTGATCGACCAGGACCTGCTGCGGAGCCGGCTGCACCGGTGGACCGCCGGCGACTACGTCGCGGTGAACAGCTTCCGGATCGCGGCGTTGTTCGCGATGATCGTGCCGTACCTGGCGTTCACGGTGACCGGCGCGCTGAGTCTCGCGGACACTGTCGGACTCGCGTTCGCGCTGGCGGCGTCGACGTTCTGCCCGCTGCTGGTACTGGGGATCTGGTGGCGGCGGATGTCGACGACCGGTGCGGCGGCCGGGCTGGTCGTCGGCGGGATCGCGGCCAGCGCAGCCGCGCTGGTGAACGTGTCCGGCGCGCCGCAGGGTGGTTGGCCGCGCGCGCTCGTCGGCCAGCCGGCGGCGTGGACGATGCCGCTGGCCTTCCTCACCGTCATCGTGATCTCGAAGCTCACCCCGGACAAGATCCCGGCCGGCGCCGCCCGCAGCATGGTCCGCCTGCACACCCCGGAAGCGGTCGACGTGGATCGCGGACCTGCCGCACTGATCAACCGCCCCGCGGACCCCTCTCGGCAGCCCCCGCACGCCTGACGGTCGTCGCCCGGCGGAGGTTGGTCAGTGCGGGGCGTCCGCCGCTCGTCGTGTGATTCCTACCGTTCGGCGCAGGTGAGTGATCCACCGAACGACTGGTGTGCTCCGCTGAGCGACCGGTGCGCGCCGGCGCTGTCGGGCGGCAGGTGACCCAGGCCACAGTACGAGCCAAGCACGGCCCTTGTACGACGCAGCACCCTCGCCGGCCTCGACACCGCCCGGCTCGTTCCCCTTTGGAGGTCCCGCGATGAGCGATATGCGCGATCCGGACCTGACGACGTACCGGGATGTCCAGTTGTCACCGGACTTCTCCGAACTGCGTCGCCGGTTCCGGCGCTTCGTGTTCCCGATGACCGCTTTGTTCCTGGTCTGGTACTTCGTCTACGTCCTGCTCGCCGACTACGCGCACGGCTTCATGTCGCACAAGGTCGGCGGCAACATCACCGTCGCACTGCTGTTCGGCCTCGGCCAGTTCGTGTCGACGTTCGCGATCACGATGCTCTACGTGCGCTGGGCGGACCGCCGGCTCGACCCGGACGCCGAGAAGCTGCGCCACCAGATCGAAGGAGAACCGCAGTGACCGCCCCGCTGATGTTGCCGCTGGCAACGGACATCGGTAACCCGACCGTCAACATCGTGATCTTCGGGTTGTTCGTGCTGGCCACCCTGGCGATCGTGTTCCGGGCGTCGCGGAACAACAAGACCGCGGCGGACTTCTACGCCGGCGGCCGCAACTTCACCGGCCCGCAGAACGGCATCGCGATCTCCGGCGACTACCTGTCCGCCGCGTCGTTCCTCGGCATCGCCGGCGCGATCGCGCTGAACGGGTACGACGGCTTCCTGTACTCCATCGGCTTCCTGGTGGCGTGGCTGGTCGCGCTGCTGCTGGTCGCCGAACTGCTCCGGAACACCGGCCGCTTCACGATGGCCGACGTACTGTCGTTCCGCCTCAAGCAGCGGCCTGTCCGGATGGCGGCCGCGATCTCGACCCTCGGCGTCTGCTTCTTCTACCTGCTGGCGCAGATGGCAGGCGCCGGGGGTCTGGTGGCGCTGCTGCTCGGCGTCGACGGCAAGACCGGTCAGGGCATCGTGATCGCCGTGGTCGGCATCCTGATGATCACCTACGTGCTGGTCGGCGGCATGAAGGGCACCACCTGGGTGCAGATCGTCAAGGCCGTGCTGCTCGTCATCGGCGCCGGGATCATGACGCTCTGGGTGCTGGCGAAGTACACCTTCAACCTCTCGGCCCTGATGGGTGCGGCGGTGGACAAGAGCCCTGCGGCAGGCGAGAAGCTGCTCAGCCCGGGCCTGCAGTACGGCCACACCGGTGTCACGAAGCTGGACTTCATCTCGCTCGCGCTCGCCCTGGTGCTCGGCACCGCCGGCCTGCCGCACGTGCTGATGCGGTTCTACACGGTGCCGGACTCGAAGGAGGCCCGGCGCAGCGTCAGCTGGGCGATCTGGATCATCGGCATCTTCTACCTGTTCACGCTGGTCCTCGGGTACGGCGCCGCCGCGATCGTCGGACCGGACCGGATCAAGGCGGCCCCCGGCAAGGCGAACTCGGCCGCACCGCTGCTCGCCTTCGAACTCGGCGGCGAGGTGCTGCTCGGGGTCATCTCGGCGGTCGCGTTCGCGACCATCCTCGCCGTGGTGGCCGGGCTGACGATCACCGCAAGTACGTCGTTCGCGCACGACATCTACGGCCAGATCATCAAGAAGGGCCAGATCAGCGGCGACGGCGAGGTCCGGGTGGCCCGGCTGACCGCGGTCGTGATCGGCATCGTCGCGATCCTCGGCGGCATCTTCGCCAACGGGCAGAACATCGCGTTCCTGGTGGCGCTCGCGTTCGCGGTCGCGGCCAGTGCGAACCTGCCGACGATCCTGTACTCGCTGTTCTGGCGGCGCTTCAACACCCGCGGCGCCCTGTGGAGCATCTACGGCGGTCTGGCCTCGACGATCATCCTGATCGTCTTCAGCCCGGTCGTCTCCGGCAAGGTCGACGCCAAGACCGGCAAGAGCCTGTCGATGATCACCGACACCGGGATCGACTTCCACTGGTTCCCGCTGGACAACCCGGGCATCATCTCGATCCCGCTGGCGTTCCTGCTCGGCTGGATCGGCACGATCACCAGCAAGGAGCAGGTCGACGTCGACCGCTTCGCCGAGATGGAGGTCCGCTCGCTGACCGGCGCCGGTGCCGAGAAGGCGGTCCAGCACTAGAAAGACCTGTCAGGCAGGCCCTGCTGAAGCGACGCGAACCTGCCTGACAGCCCCACATCCGCCCCAACCCCGAGACGGACCCGGCACCCTCCCGCCGGGTCCGTTTCCTGTGGTCAGAGCTCGAAGGTGAGGGTGGGCCAGAGTTCGTCGAAGGACTCGCGGGATGCGTTGCCGCGGGCTTCTTCGGCGGCGTGCAGGCGGCCGTAGGTGAACGGGTTGCCGCCTTCGGCGTACACCTGGAGAGCCAGGTGGTGGAGGAGTTCACGCGACACCACCGAGTCCTGGTGTTCGCCAAGGATCTCCTGGACTTCTTCGGCACGGGCTGCGAGCGCCGCAGCGTCGTCACCGAGCACCGGTACGGCGGACTCCGCGGCGTACCGCAGGCGCTTGGCGGCCTTGCGGACCTCGTGCAACTGGTGGTCCTGATCCGCGACCGACTCGGCCTCCTGCGAACGGCGGACGGCCTTGCGCATCCGCCGGTGGTCGTGGTCGAGCATCTCCCCGATCTGCTTGCTCGCCTTCCGGTCGTCACCCGTCACCGGCGGCTTCGCGACCAGCTCGTCCAACGCGTCGAGCAGCCGGAAGTACCGCGCGCTCTCCAGCGCGGCGAGCGCGCCGGCGCGGCCATCCTTGTAGACCTGCCGCAAGTGATCGTCGATCCGTCCGGCGACCCGGCCCATCACGAGCTCGACCGGCTGCTCGGCGACCTCGGCCGCGAAGTGCTCGCGCTGCACCTCGGCGTCCCGCGCGGCCCCGAGCTCACCCGCGAGCCACTTCAGCTCGGCCCGCAGCTCGTCGCCCACACCGCGATCGATCACCGGACGGTACGTCGCCAGCGCCGACCGCAGCCGCCGCGTCGCGACCCGGAACTTGTGGATCGAGTCCGGCACATCCCGCCGTACCTCGGGGTCCCGCTCGCGGATCGCCTGCACCTGCGCGCCGGCGTACGCACGAAACAGGTCCGACGTTCGCGGCTTCTTCGGCAGCACCCAGTCGTCGTACGCCGGGACGCGATCGCCGAGCGCCCGCGCGAGTTTGCTCGGCCCGCTTGCCGGACGAGCGCCCGCGGCCGTCAGCAGGTCACCCGCATCCTCCAGGAGCCGGGCGTCGCCGTCGACGAGCTCGACCTCCCACTCCCGCCAGGTCTCCGGCTCGCCGCCCGCGACGGTCGCGGTCACCTGATCGTCGGCGAGCTCGGCGAGGACAGCGCCCTGTGCATCGAGCAGCCGGTGGACGACGCGCCTGGTCCGCAACGTCACCACCGGCACCAGCGGGTGGTCCCGGACGTGCACCCGGACGGTCCGGACGACGGCGATCGGCACACTGCGCGTCGACCGGCCGAGCGGATGGTGGACCTCGAGCCGGCCGCCCGACGACACCGGGAACTTCACATGCCAGCCGTCGTCCTCGCCGCCGGTTCGCCGGCGAAGCGTCACCTTGCGAGCAGCAAGATCGAGATCGGCGGTGTCGTAGTACACCGCCTCGAGGTCGAGCTCGACCGGTTGCGCGACGCTCGCGACCCCGGCCAGTTCGTGCAGCGCCGGCAGGATCACGCTGTCGTCGACGTCGTACTTCGTCTCGATCTCGAGCTGCTCAGTCGGTGGCATCCCCCTTGTTTACCAGGCGTTCATGAACGCGCTCGGAGATCGTCGATCAATCGTTGCAGATCGCGATCCGTCAGGCCGTTCGCGGTCGGACGGATCTGCCGGTGCTGGTTGCGATTCAGTGCCCGGCAGACGACGGCGATCAGCGCCAGCAAGGTGATCATGTCCGGCCGACCCCCTTGAAGAACGTGTAGTGGAAGGTGCCGCCAGGTGCAGCGGTCCGCTCGAGATCGCGGATGCCCGCATCCCATTCGGCCTCGGTCAGCAGGCGGGCGGCGATCGCGCGATCGCGGACGGACTCGACCATCGCGATGAAGGTCTTCCGGGTGAAGCCGTCGACGAGCTGCGGCAGGAGCTCGTCGGCGTACACGGTCCGCGGCCCGACCTGTACGTCGTCGTACCCGGCCTGGGTGAGCAGCGGCTGGAGCCGGCGACCGATGAGCGAGTCACCACCGGCCTCGGCCTGCAGGTCGACGAGACAGTTGACGACGGCCTGCGCCCGCGGACTGTGCGGATGGAAGAAAGCGGAGCCGTGGTCGCCCTCGATGACCGTGATCGTGCCGCCGGGGTTCAGCAAGCCGCGGAGCCGTGTGAGGGCAGCCGCTGGGTCGGTGAGGTGTTCGAGGACGAAGCAGACGAAGACGTGGTCGAACTTCTCGTCCGGCAGGTCGTGGAGGTCCAGGTGCCGCCAGTCCACGACCGCGTCCGGCGCCTGCTCGGCGACGCGGGCCTTCGCCTGGGCGAGTGACTCCTCGGAGATGTCGATCGACACCAGCTCGATGCCAGGGCTGCGGGTGACGAGCTGGACGGTCTGTGCACCGACACCGCAGCCCGCCTCCAGGACGCGGCTGCCGGCCGGGTACGTCGTACCGCCGTGCAGGAGGTCGGCGAGCGTGCCGGCCTGGTCGGTGAGCCGGCGGGTCTCCGCCGGGGTGTAGCCGTGGACGTAGTCGGTTCCCATACCTCCAACGGTCGCGCCACAATGGTCCTGTGAACAGGTCCAATCCGGCGAGAAGTGGCAGGTCCATTGGCGGGGCGGACTTCCTCCAGCTCGACCCGTCCGACGCGGCCCTGGGCGGTCTTGCGGACTGGCTCACGGGCCGCCTCCGGACCGCCATCTCCAGCGGCCATCTCCCGGTCGGCACCCGCCTCCCGTCGACCCGCACACTCGCCGCCGACCTGGGCATCTCCCGCGGAGTCGTCACCGAGTCCTACCAACGCCTCACCGAGGACGGCCACCTGACCGGCCGGGGTCGGCGCGGCACGGTCGTCGTCGCGGTCTCGCTGGCGGACAGCTCGACAGGACGTAGTCGTCTACGTATACCCGCTCCCCCGCCTGAAGTGCTCGGCGACAGCGGCAAATCGGCGGACACGTCCTGTCGTCCTGTACAAGACCCCGAGATCTTCGACAACTTGCGGGCCGCGCCGGCGAAGGTGGATCTCACGCCCGGAGTGCCGGATCTGGCCGCGTTTCCGCGAGCTGCCTGGCTGCGGGCGGAGCGGGCGGTGCTCACGGATCTGGAGTCGGCGGAGTTCGGGTACGGCGATCCCGCCGGGGCGCCCGCGCTGCGACGGGCGGTCGCGGCCTGGCTGGCGCAGTACCGCGGGATCGCAGCCGATCCGGAGGACGTGATCATCGTCGCCGGTGTCGCCCAGGCGATCGCGATCGTCGCGCAACTGCTCGACCACCACGGCATCCACGAGATCGCCGTCGAGCACCCCGGCTCGCTCGGCTCCCGGCAGCACCTGCAGAGCTGGGGGATGCGTACGCCGCCCGTCCCGGTCGACGACCGCGGACTGCAGGTCGAGGTACTGCGCGATTCCGGCGCGCGCGTGGTGATGGCGACGCCCGCGCACCACTTCCCGACCGGCGTGGTGCTCGACGGTGAACGCCGGCGCGAACTCGTCCAGTGGGCCACCGACGGCGGCCTGATCATCGAGGACGACTACGACGCCGAGCACCGCTACGACCGGCCGCCCGTCCCGGCGCTGCGGTCGATGCTCCCCGACCAGGTGATCTACACCGGGAGCGTCTCCAAGCTGCTCGCGCCGGCGCTACGGATCGGGTGGATGCTGGCGCCCCCGCAGTACAAGGACGAGCTGATTGCTCGCAAGCGCCTGGCCGACCTCGGCAGCGCGGTCCTACCGCAGCTCACCCTCGCGCACCTGATGGAGTCCGGCGAGCTCGAACGTCAGCTCCGGCTGCTCCGGCGCCGGCACCGCACCCGCCGCGACGCGATGGTCGCCGCGATCCGCGAACATTTGCCCACAGCAACCATCCACGGCGCGGCCGCGGGGCTGCACCTCACCATCACGTTCACAGAAGGCGACGACACCGCCCTGGCCGCAGCCGCACTGGAGGCGGGCGTCAAATGCCACCCGCTGTCCTGGCACTGCCAACTCCCGCATGCTCCCGGCCTCGTGCTCGGCTACGCGGCCCGCACCCCGACCGAGATCACCGAGGCCATTGCCACGATCAGTGCGTGTAGAGTGGCGACATCGCCAGCGCGAACTGGGTCATCAGGTCAGGATTGATCGCACGGGCGGGCAGCGGGACCAGGTCGACCAGCTTGTCGTCGCCGACGCGGATCGTGGTCCGGCCGGTGGCGGTGTCGACGTACCCCTCGTCGCCGAGCGGGATCGACTGCGAGGTCGGCGCCTTGCGGATCGGGGCCAGCAACGCCTCGGCGTCCGGCTCGCGGCGTACCGAGCTGGACAGCACGCTCGTCGCCGTCACCCATCCGCAGACCACGTCGCCGAGGATCGTCTGATCGTCGCGCCGGACCAGCGCGGGTGCGCCCAGCACCTTCTCCGCCGCGGAGGTGCCGCGCTCACATTCGGGTCGCGTGATCGACCGCTCGGGTTCCGGCAGTCCAGGAGCCTGCCGGATGACCTCCTGGGCGAGGACGACGTACTTCGCGAGGGTGGCCTTCGGCCCGGAGATCTTGTACAGCTTGCCGCCCTGCAGGAACACGACGAAGGTGCTCGTCCCGTATCCGCCCTGACCGACCTTCGCGGGCAGGACCGGCTCCCGGGGCTGCGCGGCGTACGCCTTCTGGGTCGCCGCCAGCGTCGCCTTCGTGGCCGAAAGCACCGACACACCGACCCGCAGCACTGGCCCGTTCTTGCCGGCGCTGAGCGTGAACTGGCAGACGTCGTACGTCGGGATGCCGAACTCGGCCGGCGGGTTGTCGGGCTGGATGTTCGCGACCGGCACCGCGAGCGTCGACTGCACCAGGGTCGGGTCCATCCGGACGCACAACGTGTCCGCGACCTTCGACGACGGTGTCTGTGACGGGGTGCTGGACGGTGTCTGCGACGGGGACTCCTGCGGAGTACTGACCGGCACCAGCGGCGGGACGCTCGGCGCGGTCTCCTGCCCGGGACCACCGCAGCCCGCAAGCAGTACGACGGCGAGACCGGCGGCGATCAAGGTACGCATGATGTCCAGACTCTAACCGGCCGCGCGGAGCTCCCTTTCGCGTACGGCGTGTTCGTCGGTGCGGGCATCGTACCGCCAGAACTCGCGCAACCAGACCGAGGTCGCGACCACGCCCGCGACACACAGCACGCCGCCGCTGACGATCGCGGTCCGGACGGTGGTGAGGTCCGCGACGAGACCGGAGCGGGCCTGGCCGCCGAGTGGGCCGAGCGAGTACCCGAGCATCTCGATCCCGGCCAGCCGGCCACGCATCTCGTCGGGGATCGTCTGGTTCCAGATCACCGAGCGGAACAGCACCGACACCATGTCGAAGGCTCCGGCCAGCGCGAAGAACCCGATCGCGAACCAGATGTTCGGCGCCAGCCCGGCGACGCCGACCGCGGCACCCCAGCCCATGGTTGCCAGCACGACGGCCCGGCCCTGGTGATGCACGTGTTTCGCCCAGCCGCTCGTCAGCGAGGCGCACATCGCCCCGATCGCCTCGGCGCTGTAGAGCAGACCGAGCAGCCTCGGTTCCTTCAGGATGTCGGTCGCGAACGCCGGGAACAGCACGATCGGCATCGCCAGGAACATCCCGACCATGTCGACCAGGTACGTCGCCAGCAGGTCCTTGCGGCGGAACGCGTACACGATCCCGCCCCCGATCGCCCGCAGACTCGGCGCCGTCGACTGCTCGCCGGCCCGGTACGACCCGAGGCGGGCGTACAGCAGGGTGGCGAACACGATCCCGGCCAGTTCGACCGAGAACGCCCAGGTCACGCCCACCGAGCCGACCAGCACACCGCCCAGCGCCGGCCCGGCGAGTTGACCGACCTGCGAGGTGAGGGAGCTGAGCGCGACCGCGGCCGGGATCTCCTGGTGCTTCACCACCCGCGGCAGGAGCGCTTCCCGCGAAGGCCGTTGCAGCGAGGAGGCGACCGCGTTCAGCGCGCCGCAGACGTAGATCAGCCAGACCTGAGGGTGCGGGAGCAGTGTGTTCGCGACCATCAGCGCGGAGATCAGGACCTGGGCCAGGCCGGTGCCGACGAGCAGTTTCCGGCGCTCCACGTGGTCCGCGAGCGCACCGCCGTACAGGCCGAACACGATCAGTGGTGCGATCGTCACCAGGCCCATCGCGCCGACCGCGAAGTTCGAGCCGGTCAGTTGGTACAGCTGGTACGGCAGGGCGACGTACCCGACCATGCCGCCGAGGAAGAAGACCGAGCCCGCGACCAGGAGGATGCGGAAATCGCGGGAACCACGCCACGGAGTCAGATCGACACGCAACCGGGCCAAGCGCGTGCGAAGACTTGCTGCCACCGCAACATACTGACAGGTCCGACCGCCCTGGACGAACCTGATTGTCCGCCACCCTTTTCACCAGCATCGAATGGATCCGGAGCGGACCCGCTTCCGTCCTAGCGTGGGGCCGATTGGTTGCCCAAGGCGCCGATCGCGCCGGTCCGGAACGCCGCGGCCGGCCTTTCGCTGACAGGAAGAAGACAACCCGCATGATCTCGATCAAGTCGGTCGGCTCCCGGATGCTCGCCACGCTCGCCGCCGGCGCGGCGGCCGGAGCCACCCTGCTTGTTCCGTCGGCCGCGCACGCCGCGCCGGCCTCCCAGACGGCTGCCACCACTGCCACCGCTGCCACCGCTGTGTCGGCCCAGTCCGCCGTAGTGCCGTCGTCCGGCCTGCTGCGCCCGGGTCAGTACCTGAAGCCCGGTCAGTACCTCCGGTCGCTGAACAAGGTCTACACACTCGTCATGCAGACCGACGGCAACGCGGTCCTGATCAAGGGCCGGACCCCGATCTGGGCGACCATGACGAATCGCAAGGCCTCCTCGCTGATCATGCGGACCGACGGCAACCTGGTCGTCGTGTCCGGCCGCACCGTGGTCTGGGCCAGCGGAACGGCCGGCAGCACGAACGCCACCCTGAACGTTCAGAACGACTCGAACCTGGTGATCTACAACGTCCGGCGCAAGCCGGTCTGGGACCGCTACATGGTGATGGTCAACCTGTACCCGGGCCGGGTCCTGGCCTTCCCGGTCGCGCTGTACTCGCACAACCGCGTGTTCCGGGCGCAGATGCAGAGCGACGGCAACCTGGTGGTCGTCAAGTACGGCAAGACGCCGATCTGGAGCACCAGGACGATCAGCAAGGGCGCGTACGCCACGATGCAGACCGACGGCAACTTCGTCGTCTACAGCGCCGCCAAGAAGCCGCTGTGGTCCTCCAAGACCATCCGCAGGGGCTCGGTGCTGCAGATGCGCGACGACGGCAAGCTCGCGATCATCTACGGCCGGACCACGGTCTGGACCAACTGAGACGCTCCTCAGGTCTGAGCCGCGGTGTCCTACGGGGGCGCCGCGGCTCAGCTGTTCATCAGGGGCAGCAGTGCGCTGAGGTCCGTACGTTCGCCGCTGGCGCGGAGTTTTCCGCTCATCCGGGCGTCCGCCCAGCTGATCCGGCCGAGCGCGACGTCGATCCACAGCTCCGCGGGCATCTCGATCACCGCGCCCGGCGTACCGCGGGTGTGTCGCGGGCCCTCGATGCACTGCACCGCGCCGTACGGCGGGACCCGCACCTCGACGGCGTGTCCCGGTGCCTTCACGACCAGGCGGTTCAGCAGCTTCTTGGTGAGCAGCTTCAGGTCGGCGCGTTCCGCCGTACCGTCGTCGTAGCGCTGCAAAGCCTGCTGGAAAGCGGTGTCTGACATCTCCACGACGTGCCAGCGTACGCGGCGGTTTGCCCGGACGCCCCTCTCGTCGGCGATAATCGGGGGCGAGAGAGGAAACGAGGTCGGATGCTCACGCCCAGGCACCAGGCACTGTTGATGACGCTGGCGGGAATGACCGTCGGCGTGGTTGCGTTCGGCACGGTCGTCGCCGTCAACGGCGGCAACCCGTTCGCAGCGCACGAGGTGCCGGTAGCCGTCGTCAGCCCGCCCCCGTCGAGTACGCCGAGCCGCGGTGACGGGCTGCAGGCCGACGGGCTGCAGTACGTCGTCCAGAACTTCGGCACCGACGACGACCCGGTGTCCGCCGAGGTGCCGGCCGGCTGGAAGAGCGCCCAGGGCGGCACCCGGCCCAAGTTCGTCGACCCGACCGGGGTCTGGCAGCTCCGCTTCGACACCCGGGGCAGCAAGCAGACCCCGGACCAGCTGGTCCGGGGCCGCGAGCGCAGCATCGACGAGAAGGACCTGCAGGTGACCAGCCGCGACAACGGCCTGCTGGTCTACACGTACGTCGACAAGACGCGCGGGCCGCGGATGGGTCTGTCGCGCTGGATCTCGCTGGACGGCGGCAAGACGTCAGCCGTCGAGGTCACCGTCGGCGGCCGCCCGCAGGACGAGGCCGGCCTGCGCGCCGTGCTCCAGCACGCGGTCGACACCCTCCAGCTCCCGACCGCCCCCGGCGACAACCGGCCCAACTAAAGCCCTGCGTCAGCACTTGATGTCGGCGGCGGGCGTGTTGCCCTGCACGAGGTAGCTCTCGACGACGTTCTTCACGCAGGCGTTGCCGGACAGGTACGCCGTGTGGCCGTCGCCGTCCCGCGTGACCAGGATGCCGCTTTCCAGCTCGTGCGCGAGACCGACCGCCCATTCGTACGGCGTCGCGGGGTCACGCGTCGTACCGAGGACCATGATCGGCTTCGCACCGGCCGCCTTGATCGCGTGCGGCTTGTTCGTCGGCTTCACCGGCCAGTTCACGCAGGCCGCCGACGACCAGGCCATGAACTCGCCGAACCGCGGCGACGCCGCCTTGAACTCCGGCGCCTTCGCCTGGATCTGCGCGATCGAGGTGAAGTCCGGGCGGTCGCTGCAGTTCACCGCGATCTGCACCTCGTTGGAGTTGTCGGCGTACCCGGACTGCTTGCGGTCGGTGTACTCGTCCGCGAGCGCGAGCAGGCGGGCGCCGTTCCCGGCGAGGCCGTCGGCGACGGCGTCCTCCAGCCGCGGCCAGAACTCCTTCAGGTACAGCGGGTAGACCAGCCCGAGGATCACCAGCGCCTGCGTGACCTGCCGCTGGCCGTCTCCGGGCAGCGGATGCTCGTCACTGCTCCTGATCAGCTGGTCGACCTTCGCCAGCACCTCGTTCTTGCTGCTGCCGAGCTTGCAGGACCGCTGCGCGCAGTCCTCCGCGAACGCGTCGAGCGCCTTGTCGAAGCCCTTCGCCTGCTCGATCCCCATCTGCTCGGACGTGGTCGCCGGGTCGACGGCGCCGTCCAGCACCATCCGGCCGACGTTCTTCGGGAACAGTTCGGCGTACGTCGCGCCGAGGTACGTCCCGTACGACATGCCGAGGTAGAACAGCTGCTGGTCGCCGACGATGCCGCGCAGTACGTCGATGTCGCGGGCCGCGTCCTTGGTGTTCACGTGCGGGAGCAGCCGGCCCGAGCGCTGCTCGCAGCCGGCCGCGAAGGTCTTGGACTGCTTGTCGATATCGGCGACCTCGGCGGGGGTGTCCGGGCTGCCGTCGGCGGCGATCATCGCGTCCAGCTGAGCCGTGTCCAGGCACTTCACCGGCGTCGACTCCCCGACCCCGCGCGGATCCCAGCCGATGATGTCGAACTTGCGCAGCAGCGGCGACCCGAACAGCATCGGCACCTGCGCCGCGAACTCCTGCCCGGAGGCGCCGGGGCCGCCCGGGTTGATGAACAGCGTGCCGATCCGGCCGCCGCGGTCCTTGGCCAGCACCTTCCGCGCCCGCAGCTCGATCGTGTCGCCGGTCGGCTTGGTGTAGTCCAGCGGGACCGAGATGGTCGCGCACTGCTGGTTGGACCCGCAGCGTTCCCAGGCCGGCCGCTGCTGGTAGAACTTCTCCAGCCCGGCCGGGATCGGCCCCACCGGCCCGCTCGGCGGGTTGCTGCCGACGCTGGGCGCCGTACCGTCGCCGGCGTCCTGCGCGCGACTCGCCACACCGCACCCACTCGCGAGCACCGCAAGAGCTGCCACCAGTACGGTCGCCCCACTGACCCGGCCCCGCGCGAAGCGAGGGACGGGCGCCCCACTGACCCCGCCCCGAACGAAGCGAGGGGCGGGCGCCCCACTGACCCCGCCCCGAGCGAAGCGAGGGGCGGGTTGAGTGCGGAATCTCACTGGGCGGTGTCTCCCTCGTCGTCGTGGTGCAGCCGGCGGCGCCGCCGCGGCTTCCTCGCCCGGCGCTCCTCGCGCGTCTCTTCCTGTACTTCTTCTTGTACTTCTTCTCGTACTTCGTCCGGTACTTCTACCGGTGCCGCGTCGGGCGTCGTCGTACTGGACGCCTCGTACTGCCGGCGTGGCGAGCAGACGTCCGCGCGGCTGCACGCGCAGCGCCGTCCCGAGGCCGCCAGCCGGACGACCACGGTGTCGCTCGGCACGTTGTGCCCGACCACCACTCCATCACCCGCGGGGGTCTCCACCGCGCTTCCGAGCGCCGGCGCCTTCGCGTTGAACTCCTGGTAGAGCGGGTGCTCGTACTTCAGGCAGCACATCAGCCGCCCACACGCGCCGGAGATCTTCAACGGGTTCAGCGGCAAGTCCTGGTCCTTCGCCATCCGCACACTGACCGGCTCGAAGTCCTTCAGGAACGTCGCACAGCACAGGTCCCGCCCGCACGGACCGATCCCGCCCTGCAACCTGGCCTCGTCCCGCGCCCCGACCTGCCGGAGCTCGATCCGCGCCCGCAGCGCGCGGGCCAGATCCCGCACCAGCTCGCGGAAATCCACCCGGTGCGGCGCGGAGAAGTACACGATCACCAACTGGTCGATGTCCGGCCGCCGGTCGACGAAATCGATCCCGACCACCTTCATCGGCAGGTCGTGCTGCCGGATCGTCCGCTTCGCGATCACCCGCGCGTCGGCCCGCCGCTGCCGGTTCTGCTCGTCCCGCTCCAGATCCCCCGCACTCGCGATCCCGGCGCACTGCGGCAGCCCGCCGACCTCCTCGGTCACGTACTGCGGCGCCCACACACACTCCGCGACCTCAGGCCCGTCGTCGGTAGGCACCAGCACCTTGTCCCCCACCCGGGGCCGAAACTCCCCGGGATCAAGGTAATAAAGCCGCCCGTACCGCTCGAACGACACCGCCATGACCATACCCACGCCGCCAGACTACTTGCAGACGCTGCCGAAGAAGCAGCCTGCGCGCAAAAGGCAGTCGACCCGCGCGCGTTACGCAGGCGCTAACTTCGTCGCTACGCTCCTCACCGCGCCCACTCCACGCGCTCCCACCCACCCCCGGGCTGGCGCCCGGACTATCGTTTCCGGCTGACGCCGGGAAGTTTCCGGCTACCGCCGGCTTATACGAGCTGGCGCTCGAGAGCGACCACCAGGGCCACCGCGCCGGTAGGAACAGACCTGGACGGAAGGCACCCGCACCGATGGCGACGATCGGAACCCAGGTGGATCGAGCGACTACTCGACCGACGTCGAGCAACCAAACATGTGTGGACCCCGGGTGGCAGGCTCTACGACCCGTCGAAACTCGTCCGCGACGCCGGATCCGTACCGCGCAAGAGCGGCAACGGAACTCACTCTCCGAGCCCCACACCACACACCCGCATCAGGAACTCGCGACAGGTCGAAGTACTGCACGTCCAATCCGGACTCATGAAACGCCGCCGTATCAAGGTAGACCGCTCCTCCGGTCCCACACAGATAGTCCGTCCCGCCGACGGCCCGCGTGAGGTCTGCAAGCCGACCTGACCGCTCAGCGCGACTCGGCAGCTGACCGCTCCGAACAATCTCTCCGTCCCAACCAGTCAGTTCCAGCAATCTCGTGGTTGACACAGTCCCGATTTCCGCCAGCCGATCAGTCCGGTCCATCAACTCGACGACATCGTCGATCGCGACGGCGAGTGGCGCCCAATGCGGCTCATCACCGTAGATCTGGCGGGTCAACCGCTGGACTCGCCTGCGGCAGGCTTCCCGGTCGACGACCCGCGCAGACCCGATCTGGGTGGACCGGCCATCGGGCAAATTCACCGACAGTGACATCCAGCGCTGAGCTGCTGGGTCGTCAAGCGGCCCGAGCCTGGCCCGGTGCTGATAGTCCCGACGTGCGAACTGCACGTCGTCCAGCACGACCCATACGTCCGCCGCCCACAGCTTCGCCAGCGTGGACAAGCGTGGAAACAAGTTCGGTTGATGAATCGCAACCAGTCGGCCAGCCATCGCAGTCAAGCCATCAGCCGACTGGTAAATCCCGCGTCGACGAGACGCTTGTAGGCGGCGACGACGACATCCGGGACGTCCTGCTCGACAGCGAATCCGAGTGCCGGGTACTCGATGACACGCTGCAGGTCGCCCACGAGCATGTTGATGACCAGTGCCGGATCACCGATTCCGGAAAGGTACTCCGAGAAATCGATCGGCTCCGACGTGCAGATGACCTCCACCTCCGGCCAGACCTTGCGGCAGGTCGCGTACGCGCGGCGCTCCATGTACGGCTTCGAGATCAACAGCACAGACTCGACCGGATCAGTCAGCAACTCCCGGGTATACGCGATGTTCTGACCCGTGTTGGTTGCCCGCGGCTCGACCACGATCGCGCCCGCAGGTACGCCGAGCTCGATGGCGTGCTCCCGGTAGTGAACCGCTTCGCCGCGAGGAAATCGGGCCGCCGTGGTCGGGCTGTTCGCCCCGGTGAACACCAGGCGGGGGAACAGGCCACGCCGATAGAGCCCTGCGGCGAACGTCGCCACCCCGAGATCGTGACTCCCCAGGCCGATCCCAACCGACACGGGACGCAGCTCGTGCCCGAGTTGGTGGTAGTCCCAGATCAGCTTCGCGTCAGCAATATCCTCACCGCGCACCTGCTTGGCGTACCGGCCCGCCGTCTCGTGGTCAGTCATCACTTCGCTCTCGCTAGGTTGCGGTTGCCGTCAGCAAGCTTGCTGATCCGATCGATACTGGCCGCCTGATGGACGAGTCGGTGCTTCAGCGCCTCTGCGCGTGTGCTGGCCAGCAGACGCAGGCCGTCGTCGCGAGTCGCCCGATCGTTCAGCAGAATATGTGCGCGGGCCGTGGTGAGCTTGACACGCTGCAGCGGCGAATCATCACGGGCTGTGGAAACGGCGACATCCATCTGTCGGTGGGCGACATCCGGCCTCCCTGCGGCCAGGTGCGCCAGCGCGAGCTTCTGATGCGCGACGCTCCACTCGTCAGGCTCGTCGAGGCTCTCGAACTCGCGGATCGCAGAACCGATCGCAGAGATTGCTGCATCGAACGTGTCCTGATCGAACATCCGGCTCTTCGACAGCGCCGTACCGATCCACAAACGTGCACGAGCCCGGTCCAACGGGCTGAGCCGGACGTCGTCAGCCAGCCCTCGATAACGCAAGGCCGACTCTTCGATCTGCCCTGCCATCTCGGACACGACCGTCAGCAGTAGCTCGATCTGACCAACTCGTGTGGTTCCGCCGAGTCCGCTGAAGACCCTGTGCGCGTCCGCATACGCAGCGCTGGCCGAGCCCGGCCCACCGAGGTGTCCTTGGTCACGCTGGACATCTCCGAGCAAGACGAGAGACCGGCCTCGCAGATAGACACCTCGCTCGTCCAGTCTCGTTCCGTCCGCCCGACCGAGCCAACGTTCTATCAGGCGAGTCGCCAAGACAAAGTTCTGCCGGGCCGCATAGGAACGCGCACGATCAAGATCATCGGTCCACGCCTCGTTGTCCCACCGCACAAGCGCCGGCGCCGCCGACACGGCCGTGCGCTTGCTCTCCAGCGTCTCCGCGAAGCGGGCCCGAGCGACCGGACTCGCATTCGACAGCACAGTGTCCAGCGCAGCCTGCATATCGGGTCGTGGCTGTCTGCGTCCGCCCTCAGCCTCCCACTTCGAAACAGTCCGCACCGCGACGCCGAGGTGCTCGGCGAACCCACGCACACTGAAACGAAGCGCAAGGCGCAACGCCCTGGCCTCGGCCCCGGTCCACCTGACGACGCTCTGCACCGGACTCCTTTCTGAGCGTCATCAAATCAGAATTCGTTGCGAACCGCAGCGGAAGTGCCACGCAGGTTCCACACACGGACATTGGGCACCTCATCGTCCAACAGCAAGCTGGGACCAGGTCGCCGACCAGTCCGATAACCGACTGTCGGCGCCCTACTCCAGGCCGGCGGGCGGGCATATCGATCCCTGCATCTGTGTCCGCCTGCCGTTCCAACCGTCGACGCAAGGAGCTCGCATGCCCGAGCCACTCTCGGCAGCCTGTCCTGCGCTCTCCGAGGCGGAGATCGCCGATTACCTCTCGCGCTGCCCAACCGAACACAGGTGGGCATTCGGCCCATACCTTCGAGGAGAACGTGATCTCGCCGGAGACGCGATCTCGGCGCACCCCGAAGCGGATCGATGAATACCGAACTCTGGCGAGTTCAGCTCTGGCTCGACATGCACCTCATCGAGGAGCACATCGCCCCCGCCGCCTTGGCCGAGCAGTACGCAAACGTCATTCGCCTGCGCATACGCGGACAACCGGGACGTCGTCTCCACTGCGAGCCGGTGAAGGTGGATTCGACCCGCCAGCACCGATCCTCCGACTGAGCTGCGTGGCACATGGGGTGGTTGAGGTCAGCTGGTGGTGGTGCCCAGGACGATGAGGAACAGGAAGATGAGGATGGAGCCCAGGGTGAGGAGCGAGCCGACGACGATGCCGGCTATGGCCATTCCCTTGCCGTCCTGGTTGCGTTTCTTGATCTGGGAGAGGGCGATGATGCCCAGCACGATTCCGACCGGTGCGGACAGGCCGATCAGGATGCCGGCCAGGGAGCAGATCAGGGAGGCGGTGGCGAGGCCGTTCGTGCCGGCCGAGCCGGTGTAGCCGTAGCCGCCGTAGACGCTCGGCGCGTAGGGGGATTGGCCGTACTGCGGCTGCCCGTACGGCGCCTGCCCGGGCTGTCCGTACTGCGGTTGACCAGCCTGTCCGTACTGCGGTTGTCCGGGCTGACCGTACTGCTGCTGGCCGTACTGCGATTGGCCGTACTGCGGCTGACCGTACGTGCCCTGCGCGGGCGGCTGGCCCGGGGCGGTCCATGGTTGTTGGGACTGTACGGGGAGGTTGTCTTGCGGGCGGTCCTGGGGTCGGTTCGGGTCCGCGCCGTACGGTGGCTGAGTCACGCTGCTCCCGTGTGCTGTGTTTCGCGCATCGTACCGGGTCGGGAGGGTTGCCTCCGGCAAGAGCGTCAGCGGTGGCTGTTCTTGACGGAGCCGGTGAGTTTGTCGTTGCCGGGGCCGTACGCGACGCAGAAGACGCGGCGGTCGCCGGAGTTCCAGGTGTACTTGTCCGGGGTCCACCAGGCCAGGTACAGCTCGGACTCGTCGCGGGACTTGCCGACGTACGTTCCGAACGGCGGCGTACACGCACGGTCGGCGAGCTTGTCGATGTTCTTGTCGCCCGGGTAGGTCCCGTCGGGGAGCGTGACGACGGCGACCAGTTCGCCGTCGTGCTGTTCCGGGCACTCGCGCCGGGCCACCTCGTCGTCGGAGCTCGTGTCGTCGAAGCAGTCGCCGATCTCGAGTTCGTCGATGTAGGCGCTCGACGCCCCCGGATCCGGAGCGCCGGAGTCGTCCTCGGAGGTGCCGATCGCGATCAGCAGGCCGATCAGCAGCGCGTATCCGAGCGACACCAGCGAGCCGATCACCACGCCGGCGATCGCCATGCCCTTGCCGGCCTGCGGACGCCGGCCGATCTGGACCAGCGCGACGATCCCGAGCACGATCGCGACCGGCGCGGACAGGCCGATGAAGATCCCGCCGAGCGCGCACACCAGAGCCGCGATCGCCACCCCGTTCGTCCCACCCGAAGTCCCCGCATACCCGTACCCGTACCCGTACGCCCCGGGCGGCTGCCCGTACGCCCCCGGATACTGCCCCGGCCCATACCCCTGCCCGTACTGCGGCTCTCCCGGCATCCCGTACTGCGGTTGCCCACCAGCCTGCCCGTACTGCGATTGTCCCGGCTGACCGTACTGCGGTTGCCCAGCAGCCTGCCCGTACTGCGGTTGTCCGGGCTGACCGTACTGCGGTTGCCCGGGCTGACCGGACTGCGGCTCTCCCGGCATCCCGTACTGCGGTTGCCCACCAGCCTGCCCGTACTGCGGTTGCCCGCCGGCCTGGCCGTACTGGGATGGTTCCGCCGGTCGGCCGTAGGTCGGGAACGACCGTGCCGGATCGTGCGGAGTGTCCTGCGGCCGCTCCGACCCGGATCCGTGCCCGGGTTCGGGCG
>DASXXB010000459.1:0-2914 GCA_036503355.1 Kribbella sp.
GGCGCGCCCGTCCGGTCGTTGCGATCGCCTTCCGCAGCCGCTCGGCCGCCGCGCCGCCCGCAGCCCGCCCGAGCTCCTCGCGATCCGGATACGTGGCCACCCGCGGAGCATGCTCAACAGTCATGCAGAAACCCTCGCACACCCCCGGATGTGGGGCGACGTGCATCTGGACAGTACGTATACGTGTACTACCCGACCCCGCACGCCTGGGCACCGCGTGATGCGCGAGGTAGTGGGCGTATACGTACTGTCGGGCTGTCGAACTGTCGCGCGGCGAGCGGTGCTGATCGACCTGGCGGGCGGTTGCTCCCGGGGGTTGGCCCCCGGTGGTTTTCCGGAGGTTGGTTCGGGGGGTGGCTGCAGTGTGTGGGGGTTGTCCACGCACATAGCTTCGTACGCATGACGACGATGCGGGTGCTGACGACTTCGATGCCGGAGCCGACCGGTGGTGTGGCCGGGTGGGCGATCGGCCTGATGGAGCGGATGGGACCGGCCGGCGCGGGGGTCGCGGTGGCGTTGGAGAACCTGTTTCCGCCGTTGCCGAGCGAGGTGATCCTGCCGCTGGCCGGGTTCGCGGCGGCGCGGGGCGACTTCGGGCTGGTCGCCGCGATCGTGTGCACGACGATCGGCTCGGTCGTGGGTGCGCTCGCGCTGTACGGCGTCGGCGCGGTGCTGGGCCGCGATCGGACCCGGGCGGTCGCCGGGAGGCTGCCGCTGGTGAAGTTGCGGGACGTGGACAGGGCCGAGGAGTGGTTCGTCCGGCACGGTCCGAAGGCGGTGCTGATCGGCCGGCTGGTTCCGGTGGTGCGCAGCCTGATCTCGGTGCCGGCCGGCGTCGAGCGGATGCCGGTCGCGCTGTTTCTCCCGTTGACGGCCGTCGGCAGCCTGGTGTGGAACTCGCTGCTGATCCTGGCCGGGCACCAGCTCGGCGAGCGGTGGCATCTGGTGGAGTCGTCGGTCGGGGTGTTCCAGAAGGCCGTGATCGGCGCGGCGGTGCTCGCGGTGGTGTGGTTCGTCGTGGTGAAGCTCCGGGGCGGCCGTTCGGATGCTGAGAAAGTGCAGTAGCAGGCTCGACTTTGACTACGCTCGAGGGAGTTGCTGCCAAGGGTTCAGGAGATGGGTCAGATGCCGTCAGTCGCGTTCGAGTCGCAGGTCGCCCCCGGGGAAGCGTCCGGGCCTCCCGTCTGGCCGCAGTCGGTGGTCACGGTGGTGGGCAATCCGCGGGCCGGTTCGCGGACGGCGGCTGCCGCGGCGTCCGTCGCGGAGTTGCTGGCGTCCGAGCTCGGTACGCCGTACCGCTTGGACGACCTGGTCGATCTGGTCACGCTCGCCCCGGCGATCTTCAGCAGTGACCAAACCGGCGCCGAGGCGCAGGCGGCGCTGGAGAACGCGGTCGAGCTGGTCTCGTCGGCGTCGGTGATCGTCTTCGCGACGCCTGTCTACAAAGGCAGTTACACCGGTTTGCTGAAGAGCTTCCTGGACGTACTGCGTCCCTCGGCGCTGGCCGGTGCCGTGGTCGTCCCGGTCACGGTGTCTGCTGCCCCGAGCCACAAACTGCTGGCCGATCAGCACCTCCGCCCGGTGCTGGCGGAGCTGGGCGCGAGCCTCCCGGTGCCCGGCGTGATCCTGGAGGAGCGCGACCTCGAGGACCTGCAGGTCGTCCTGTCCAGCTGGATCCGAGACCACGCCGGCACCGTCCAGGCCACCACGATCGCCCTCCAACCGGTCGCCGAACCAACCCCTGCCAACTAGTCGTTATAGCTGGGTTGAGTGGGGGACTGGCGCAGGGCTGCGGTGGCTGGGATGAGGGTGGAGGCGAAGGTGAGGAGTGCCGCGGCGGCCACGACCGTCAGGTAGATCCAGATCGGGCCGGTGGGGATCGCGCTGCCCGAGACCTTGGACGAGAACGGCATCACGCAGGCCATCGCCACCAGCGTGCCGAGGGTGATGCCGGTGAGCGTGATCAGCGTGCTCTCGGTGGTCAGCATGCGGAGCACCTGGAAGCGCGTGGACCCGGTCAGTCGTTGCAGGGCGAACTCGCGGCGACGGCGCAGTGTGGTCGAGACGAGCGTGTTGATGACCGAGACCGCGGTGTACGCGATCAGCATGCCGACGAGCATGTAGTTCACCCACGCCTGGGTTTGCAGGTCCTCGACGTTCGTCGCGACCAGCGCGCTGCGATCGGCGACCTCGACGCCTGGATGTGATGCCGCGAGCTTCGCCAGCGCAGGGTGTACGTCGGTACCGGATGCCGCGCGAACCAGGATCTGCTTCGTCAGCCCGTCCGTCGTGTGCGCCGTGACGAGCGATGCGGGCAGCATGATCGTCTCGTACCCGCGTTCGGCGGCGAACGTCGCGACCACCCGCAGCTTGACGGTGGTCCCGTCGCCCAGCGTCATCGTGATGTCCGATCCCACCCCGCGGCCCGTCTTGCGCGCCATATAGTCCGGCACCGCAGCCGTCATACCGCTCAGGCCGGTCAGCGACCCACCTGTCAGCCGGACGGGTGCCGTACCGTCGGCACCTTGCGCGTCCACGCCGACCACCGGCGCGCCGTCCTCGTCGAACGGAGCGTTCCGCGGGTCGTCGACCGCTCCCATGCTGCGGACGTACGCCGAAGCGCTTGCCACGCCAGGCACCGCGCGGACCTGTTCGAGGAGGGCGGGCGACAGGCCGGCGTCCGACACCAGGACGGCGTCTGCGCGCAGGTCGCGGGTGAACGCCTCCGAGGATGCATGCACCTGAGTGGTCTGCATGTACAGGTTTGCGGTCGAGATACCGACGGCGAGCATCACCGGCACGACCGCGGCCGACAGCGCCACCGACCGGGCCGAGAGGTTGCGGATCGCGAGCCGGCCGTTCACCCGGGTCAGGGCCTGCACCGGCCACCGCCAGATCGCCAGCACCAGCTTGG
>DASXXB010000460.1:0-7833 GCA_036503355.1 Kribbella sp.
CCGGCGGAGCGAGGCGGGCGCGGAGCGTGAGTTGCTCGGGCGGGACGTGCTCGGGCGCCGGCTGCCGCCGCTCAAGGACCGGCTGTACCCGGCCATGCCGCGGGACTTCGACGCGGGCTGGATCGCGACGCTGGCGATCACCCTGCTGGCCGGCATCCTGCGGTTCTGGCATCTCAGTACGCCGGTGAAGTTCGTCTTCGACGAGACGTACTACGCCAAGGACGCCTTCAGCCTGCTCAAGTTCGGGTATGCGCGGCAGTTCATCGACCAGCCCGAGGGGGCCGCCGACAAGGCGATCCTGGCCGGCAACCTGGACGTCTTCAAGGACACCCCGAGCCTGACCGTGCACCCCGAGGTCGGCAAGTGGATGATCGCCGCCGGCGAGCAGCTGTTCGGGATGAACACGTTCGGCTGGCGGTTCATGCCGGCGCTGTTCGGCACCCTGACCGTGCTGCTGGTGATCCGGACGGTCCGCCGGATGACCCGCTCGACGCTGATCGGCGCGATCGCCGGTCTGCTGCTCGCGGTCGACGGCCTGCACTTCGTGATGTCGCGGGTCGCGCTGCTCGACATCTTCCTGGCGTTCTGGCTGGTCGCGGCCGTCTCCTGCCTGGTCTGCGACCGGGACTGGACCCGCCGCCGGCACGCCGAGACCGTCGCCAGGACCCTCGACGACGGGAGCCGCCGGACGATCGGACGCTGGCTGCTGATCCGGCCGTGGCGGATCGCCGCCGGCATCTGCTTCGGCCTCGCGCTCGGCACCAAGTGGTCGGCGGTGTGGACCCTGGCCGCGTTCGGCGTGATGGTGTTCGCCTGGGACTTCGGGGCACGGCGCGCGCTCGGGGTCCGGTTCGCGTTCGTGAAGTCGGCGCTGGTGGACGGCATACCGGCGTTCGTCAGTCTGGTGCTGGTCGCCGGTGTCACGTACGTCGCGACCTGGACGGGCTGGCTGCTGCACGACAATTCCTACGACCACAACTGGGCCGCGACCAATCCCGCACACGGCGTGATGAAGGTCGTCCCGGACGACTTCCGCTCACTGCTCGAGTACCACAAGGAAGTGCTCGCCTTCCACACCGGCGACTACATCAAGCACGCCACCCACCCGTACCAGTCGAACCCGGCCGGCTGGCCGATCATCGCCCGCCCGATCGGTTTCGACGCGGTCAACGACATCAAGCCCGGTACGCCGGGGTGCGACGCGCCGGCCGGGCAGACCTGCCTGCAGGTGATCTCTGCCCTCGGTACGCCGCTGTTGTGGTGGGGCGGCGCGCTGGCGCTGATCGCCGCACTGGTGCTGTGGATCGGCAGCCGGGACTGGCGGTTCGGCATCCCGATCGTCGGGTTCGTGACCTGCTGGGTGCCGTGGTTCGGGTTCGACGACAGACCGATCTTCTTCTTCTACGCGGTCACGATGATCCCGTTCACCGTGATGGCGCTGGCGATGATCCTCGGCAAGGTCCTCGGCCCGGCGCGGCAGGCGATGAGTACGGCGACCCCGCGACGGCTGATCGGCAGTGCGGTGGTCGGCGCGTTCGTCGTACTGGTCGTGCTGAACTTCGCCTACATCTGGCCGATCCTGACCGACAAGGTTCTTCCCCACCAGGACTGGCTCAGCCGGATGTGGTTCAAGTCCTGGATCTGAGTGCGTAGCCGACGGTGCTGAAGGGCCAGCGCGCGGCGATCCACTCGGACACGGCGTCGTACAGCTCGACGTCCAGCGCGGCCCGGTCGGCGCGCACCCAGGATCGGACGTCGGTGACGTCCGGGTCCTTGCGTGACGGATAGATGTACACGCAGCCGATCACGTCGCCGGCGGTCTCGATGACCGTGTAGGTGAACCCGCGGCGCCGGCCGAAATCGTCCGCGTGCCGCTGGAGATCGCCGAGGTTGGCCTCGAGCGACATCCCGTCCGCCGGTGGCCAGCTGCTGCCCCGGAACCCCGGGGTCTCGCGGATG
The DNA here is from genome assembly GCA_036503355.1 of Kribbella sp. Lineage (GTDB taxonomy): Bacteria > Actinomycetota > Actinomycetes > Propionibacteriales > Kribbellaceae > Kribbella. The sequence goes on from DASXXB010000460.1 coordinate 1,960, forward strand.
TGGTCGATGCTGCTGGTCCAGGCGGCGTAATCCGGCGCGTTGTGCTGTGGGCCCAACGGCTCCAGCCGGAAGCGCGGCGTGACCAGCTCGAGCGGTACGTCGAAGTCGGCTGGAACGAACGTTCGATCGGCCATGACGGCAGGCTACGAGAGCAAGCGCCGCACCGCACTCGCATTTGCTCAGTGGAGCTCGTGACGGCCCTTGTTCTTGAGCTTCTTGCCGTGGCGTTTCGCCGACGACTGGCCGCCGACACCGCCGAACAGGGCCAGGCCCTTGATCACCACGGTCGGGGCGTTCGGGTCCGGGTCGGCGGACCCCTGCGCGGCGAACCCGCCGAAGATCCCGACGCCTTCGTTGCGAACGGTCACACCCTCGGGAACCGTGATGTCGATCCCGCCGAACACGGCGACCGCGTAGATTGTCACCTCACGGCCCTCGAACACCGCGTTGGTCATGTCCAGGTCGTGCCCGCCGAACACCGCGAGCGCGTTCGTACGGCGCTTCACCCGCCAGCGGCCCTTGCGCTCACCGCCGCCGAAGATCGCCACCAGGTGGTCGACGCTCTGGCTCGGGTCGGCCGGCTCCTCGATCGGGACCAGGCTGGTCGAGGGCGCCGGGGTCGCGATCGGCGCCGCCTGACCGGGGACGACCAGGTCCCGGGTGATCGGCTCCAGTTCGCCGAGGGTCCTGGCCTGCAGCGTCTGCTCGAGCCGCTCGGCGTGCTCCTCCTGCGTCAGCCGGCCCGACATCAAGGCGTCCCGCAGTACGTCGACGACCTGGTCGCGATCGATGTCGGAGGCCCGCAGGTGCGCGTGCGGGTGCGGGTTGTCGGGCAGGTTCTCCATGAAACGGAACGATATATCGAGAACGGGCCGGTGGGACCACCGTGAAAACCCTGATCGTGCCCGGAGATCCGCGCTCTCCGGAAACAATTTCGCGCGTGCTGACAGAAATGTTCCGGAGTACGCCGGGACGCGGTCAGTGCCGGTGGGCGCGGACGGCGCAGAGCGTGGCGGCGAGGGTGATCGCCGCGAACGTGATCGCCGTACCGGGGTAGCCGCCGAGGCTGAGGCCGAGGCCGCCGATCGCGGCGCCGAGGAACGTGCCGAGACTCATGCCGGCCGCGTTCACGCTGAGGGCCGAGCCGCGCAGGTCGCCACTGCGCCGGACCAGGAGCGTGGTGACACAGGCCGCGACGGTCGCGTGGCTGGCGCCCATGACGGCGGTCAGGAGCAGCGTGAGCGGCAGGGTCGGCGAGAAGTAGAACGCGGAGACCGCGACCAGCGCGACCGTGATCCCGATCAGCAGGAGCCGCTCGGTCCACGGCCGTTCGGTGGCGAGGTAGCGGCCGGCCAGCAGGTTGCCGAGGAAGAACGACGCGCCGCTGAGCGACCAGACCAGTGCGAACCATCCCGGCGCGAGGTCGAACCTCTCGTCGTAGAACGCGGCGAGATACGCGAGGTACCCCATGAAGGCCGCCGTCCTGAGCATCGCGACCGCGAGCAGGGGCAGTGCGCCCGGGATGCGAGCGAGTTCGCGGTACGTCGCGAGGTAGCGCATGCGCCGCGTGGTGGAAACGGGCGCCGTACGCCCACGTCCGCGGACGAAGAACGCGGCCGAGAGCAGCAGTGCAACCACCGAGGCAGCGAGCAGGTTCCCACGCCAGCCCCAGATCAGCCCGGGCACCGCGAGCACCGGCGCCGCGAGCATCGCCATCGCACTGGTCGTGGCCGACACCAGCGTCGCCGCGCGCCCCGCGGCAGCCGGCGAGCGGAAGCGATCCGCCGCCGCGGCGCCGATGGAGGGTGCGAGGATCGATGTCGACGCGCCGATCAGCAGGCAGAACGCGGCCAGCGCGAACACGTTGCCCACAGCACCCAATGCCGCCGAGACGCCGAGCAGCGCGAGCCCTCCCGCGGCCACCAGTTCACGCGGTGCACGGTCCATCAACGGCGCGAGCAGTACGCCGACCGCGAGGGCCGCGAGTCCACCGAGGCCGCGCAGGCCGCCGATCTCGGCCACGCTTCCGCCCGCGGCGCCTGAGATCGGCACCAGGTACATCCCGAAGACCGTGAACGGGATCAGGCTCACCGTCGAGGCCAGCAGGAACGGCCACAACCGCTTGGCCATCCGAAGGTCGCCGGGCACCTCGGCGGGAGTGATCTGCTGCGTGCTCATCTGTCCGTCCTGTAGCGATAGAGGCTGCTCGGGCGGGAGCTGAACTGGGAGAAGGGAAAGGGTTCGGCGGACAGCGCGGTGACGCCGGCACCGAGGAACGCCCGTACGACGGCGCTTCCGGTCTGCGCGTAGACGGCGAGCGGTTTCGATTGCTCACGGCAACTTTTCAGCAGTACGTCGAAGCTGCCGTTGGACAGCGTCATCCCGGTGGCGACGACGGCGTCCGCGGCGTCGATCACCTCGGTCATGTCGCGGGAGACGGGCAGCCCGGAGGCGGTCTCTCGGAGGTTGAAGTCGCACGGGAGGCAGATCCCGCCGCGGTCCGTGATCGCGTCGACGAGCGGGTTGACGACGCCGATCAGCGCCACCTTGGTGCCGTCGGCAACATCGAGGAGTCCGGCGACGGCGGCGTCCCGGGCCTTGGCGCGAACGTCCGGCGTACCGGCGGGGAGGACGACCTCCTCGGCGTACGGCGAGGTGTGATGCGGCTCGACCGACGCCAGGTACGCATCCAGGGCAGCGATCCGGACCGGGAGCGGTTCGTCGTCGGAGGACAGTACGTCGGCCAGCGTGCGCCCCGAGGTGCCGGCGCAGTACGACGGGTCGAGCTCACCCGCTTCGAAGGAGCAGGCGCCGAAGACCTCACCCACTCGCAGCAGGACGTAGTAGTTCCGGTAGGTGACGTCCGCGCCGGGCAGGCGGGTGGTGTGGTGCAGCCAGAACGCGCTGGTGATGTCGAGGTCCGCGGGCGACGGTGATCCGGCGAGCACAGAGGCGGTGAGCTCGGCAACGGTCATGGCAGATCGGCCAGCCTTTCGGGGTTGTACTGCACTCAGGTTAATGCGACGGAGTCGCAGATGGAAGTTCGACATGCCGGAGCCGTGCCGACGCGCGGCGGTCCCAGGACATCGCCGACCACGGGACCGCGAGCTCGTCCAGCGAGGCAATCTCGCGCGGCCGCATCGACGCCATCGGCCGTGCCTCCGCGTGCCGGGCGAACGCGGACTCGACGTACCGCGTGCCGGTGTCGGCGGCGAGGAACACGTGTTGCCGGCCGCGGTCGCAGTTGTGCTCCCACAGCGCCGACAGGTACGCCGCCCCGGCCGACAGTCCCGCGAACACCCCGGACGTCCGGAGCAGGTCGACCGCCGCCGACATCGCGTACTCGAACGAGACCCAGTGCATCCGGTCGTACAACTCGTGCCGCACGTTCCGGAACTCGATCGAGCTGCCGATCCCCGCGATGATCATCTCCGGGTCCTGCGTGTGCCCGGCCCCGAACGTCACACTCCCGAACGGCTGTACGCCGACCAGGTTCACGTCCCGACCGCCGGCGCGCAGGTACGCCGCGATCGCGCCCGTGGACGCACCGGTGCCGACGCCACCGACCAGGCACAACGGCCCGGACGGCACCAGCGCGGCGACCAGGTCCGCGACCGCGCGGTACCCGAGGTAGTGGATGTCGTCGTGGTACTGCTGCATCCAGTGGTACGACGGGTTGTCGCGGAGGATCTCGCCGATCCGGCGGACCCGGAGGTTCTGGTCGAGCTGCAGGTTGTTCGAGGACGGCACCTGCTCGACGGTCGCGCCGAGGATCTCGAGCTGGATCTTCAGCGTCCGGTCGACCGTGGTGGAGCCGACGATGTGGCACTTCATCCCGTACCGGTGGCAGGCGAGCGCGAGGGCGTGCGCGTAGATCCCGCTCGAGCTGTCGATCAGCGTGTCGCCGGGGCGCACCCTCCCGGTCTCCAGCAGGTGCCGGACGGCGCCGAGTGCGGAGTACACCTTCATGGTCTCGAACCGCAGGCAGATCAGGTCGTCGCCCACCCGGATCGGGTCCGGGTCCTTGATGGCCTCCGCCAGGTGGTCGTGCAGTCGCGTCATCGGCGCGGTTCGCTCCTTGTGTCGATGGGTAACGCGGGCGGAGGTTCGGGGGTGTCGAGGTGCGCGGCTGCCACCAGCCGGCGGGTCAGTTCGTGCTGCGGTTCGGTCGTCAGGGTCGCGGGCGGGCCCTGCTCGACCACGCGGCCGGCGTCGAGGACGACGACCTCGTCGGCGACGGCAGCGACGAGTCCGAGGTCGTGACCGATCCAGATCAGTGCCGTGCCGCGGGCCTTCAGCTCGCCGAGCAGGTCGAGAACGAGCGCCGTACCGCGGTCGTCGAGGGCGGTGGTGATCTCGTCGCAGATCAGGACGTCGGGGTTCGCAAGCACTGCCCGGGCGAGCGCGGCGCGCTGGAGTTCGCCGCCGGACAGCCTGCTCGGCGGCCGCGCGGCGGTGATCGCGGCGACGCCGAGGCGGGCCAGGGTGGCGACGGCCTCGGCGCGCGCCTGGTCCGGTGCGAGTCCGCGCAGGCGCTCCGCCGTACGGGCGACCTGCTCGTCGACGCGGCGGCGCTCGTCGAACGAACCGCGAACCTCCTGCCAGACGTACTGCACGCGGCGATGCTGCTCGTGGGTGCGCTTGCGCAACACCGGGAGGTGGTCGTCATCGAGGAGCACGGCACCAGTCGAGCGCTCGTGCAGGCCGGCAACGCAGCGGGCGAGGGTGGTCTTGCCGCTGCCCGAGCGGCCGACGACGCCGAGGCAGCTGCCGGCGCGGACGGTGAGGTCGACCTCGTGCAGTACGACGTCGCGGCCGCGCGGGCGCAGCGAGGCTGACAGCTTCATTGCCCTTAGCAACGGTTGGGTCGCGGTGGAGGTTCCCGTGGCGGGGAGGTCCGGCGGTTCGGGCAGTACGTCGGTGGCCACCACGCGGCCCGCGTCGAGGACGACGGCCCGGGTGGCGAGGGCGCGGACCAGATCGAGATCGTGACTGAGCAGCAAGATGCCGAGGCCGGTGGTCGCGAGGTCCCGGAGTTCCTGGACGAGTTGGAGCCTGGTGATGGAGTCGAGGCCGGTGCTCGGTTCGTCGAGCACGAGAACCTTGGGCCGGCAGGTCAGCGTCTGCGCCAGCGCGACCCGCTGCCGCTGACCGCCCGAGAACTGATGCGGAAACCGCCTGAGTGTCGCGTTGTCACCCGGCAGTTGTGCGACGCGAACGGCTTCCTCTGCATCGCCGTCGTGCAACTTCGCGAGCTCACGCAACGTCGTACCGATCCGCCGCGCCGGGTTCAATGCGCTGCCCGGATGTTGCGGCATGTACGCGACGACACTGCCGCGTACGTCGGCAGGTGTGACGCCCTTGCTGTCGACAACTACTTCACCGGCGATCTCCACCTGTCCGCTCAGTCGTACGCCGTCGCCGTGCTCGCCGAGCAACGCAAGCGCCGACGTGGTCTTGCCCGACCCGGATGCGCCGACCAGAGCCGTCACCTCGCCCGCCACCACCTCGAACGAGACCCCGTCGACCAGCACCGTGGATCCCGCAGTCGCAGACAGCCCTCGCACCCGCGCCAAGACCTCGCCAGGCCTCATCTCGGGCTCCCCGCGAGACGTCGGGACCGGTGTACGAGGCGATCGGCGAGGAGGTTGAAGCCCAGGGTGAACGAGACGAGAAGCAGCGCCGGCGCGAGGACCGACCACGGCTGGAGCAGCAGGCCTTCGCGATTGCGGGAGACGCTCACGGCCCAGTCAGGCGCGGTCGGACTCAGGCCGAGTCCGAGGAAGTTGACCGAGGCGACGAGGAACACCGCGAGCGTGATCCGCGTCCCGAGATCCGCGGCGACGGGGCCGAGGACCGAGCGTCCGACGTACC
>DASXXB010000461.1:0-30424 GCA_036503355.1 Kribbella sp.
GGGGTGGTTGGGGGTGGGAGGGTTTGAGCGGCGAGTTCCTCCTCGATGTCGTCCATTTCCGGGAGGTACGGGGCCAGTTCGGGCAGGTCGTCGAGGGACTGCATGCCCATGCGCTCGAGGAAGTACGTCGACGTGCGGTACAGGGTCGCCTGGGACTCGGTGTCCGCGCCGGCCTCCTCCACGAGACCGCGGGCGACGAGCGTACGCATCACGCCGTCGACGTTCACCCCACGGATCGCCGACACGCGCGCACGGCTGACCGGCTGCTTGTACGCGACCACAGCGAGCGTCTCGAGCGCCGCCTGCGTCAGGCGCGCCTGCTGGCCGTCGAGGACGAAGCGTTCGACGTACTGCGCGGACTCGGCGCGGGTGTAGTACCGCCAGCCACCGCCCACCTCACGCAGGTCGAACCCACGCCCCTGCTCGGTGTACTCCGCCGAGAGCTCCTGCAGCGCACCCGCGATGTCACCCGTCGGACGCCCGACGGCGCGCGCCAGCGTAAGCACCGGCAACGGCTCGTCCGTCACCATCAGGATCGCCTCGAGCGCCCGCCGCATGGTGCCGTCGTCGACAACAACCTCATCCCCCACCGCCAACGAAGTCTGCCCCGCCGGCAGATGATCCTCGTCGTCCCCCGCCACAACCTCACCCGGTCCACCCGCACCCGCACCCGCACCCGCAGGGTCTACCTCCGAGCGGGGAGCCCTACCCGCCGAGTCAGGTGCGGAACGTTCCCCACCCTCGGCATCGGCACCGGCACCGACTTGGGGAGGATTGTTGCCCGAATCCGGTACAAAATCCTCCCCAACTTGTGATGGCGGCGCTGGCGCGGGCTGGGGAGTGCTACCCGTCGATTCGGGTGCGCTGGGCTCCCCGGTCGGGGTGGGTGTGGGGTCGGGGGTGGTGTGGTCGGTCACTGGTTTGCCGTCTCGTCGGGTGCCGGGGCCGGGGCGGGACCCGGGGCGCTGTCGGATTCGTGGTCGCCGGATTCGTCGGTGCCGGAGTCGCGGGAGTCGCCGGAGTCGGTCGCGGTGGAGTCGGTCGCGGTGGAGTCGGTCGCGGTGGAGTCGGTCGCGGTGGAGTCGGTCGCGGTGGAGTCGGTCGCGGTGGAGTCAGTGGCGGTGGAGTCGGACTCGGTGGCGGTGGTGCCGGGTTCGAGGAAGTCGGGGTCGTCTTCGACGCGGGGGGCCTCGCCGGACTCGTCGTCGGGTTTGTGTTCCTCGTCGAACTCGTCGCTGACGTCGACCTCGCCCTCGTCGGAGCCGGTCCAGCGGACGGTCAGTTCGCCGAGCGGCGTCACCTGGTCGAACGACACCGCGGCCTCACGGAACAGCTCGAGCAGCGCCAGGAACCGGCACACGGTGGTCACCGTGTCCGGCGAGTCCGCGACCAGCGAGCGGAACGTCGCGCTTCGCTGCCGCCGCAGCCGGTCCACGATCACGACTGCCTGTTCCCGCACCGTGACGGCCGGCGCGTGCAGGTGGGCGAGCGACACACCAGGAGGTACGTCGTTCTTGGGCGCGAGCGCACGTGCGGCCAGCGCGGCCAGCCCTGCCGGGTCGATGCCGAGCAGAACCTCGGGCAGCAGCTCCGCGAACCGCGGCTCCACTCCGACAGCGCGCGGAAAACGCCGAGACTCCAGCGTCATCCGGTCCTGCACCAGTGCGGCGATCTGCTTGAACGCCCGGTACTGCAGCAGCCGCGCGAACAGCAGGTCCCGCGCTTCCAGCAGCGCCAGGTCCTCGTCGTCCTCGACCTCACCCTTGGGCAGCAACCGCGCCGCCTTCAGGTCGAGCAGGGTCGCCGCGATCAGCAGGAACTCCGAGGTCTGGTCGAGGTCCCACTCCGACCCGAGCGCCTTGATGTGCGCGATGAAGTCGTCGGTGATCACCGACAGCGCGATCTCGGTGATGTCCAGCTTGTGTTTCGAGATCAGCTGCAGCAGCAGGTCGAACGGCCCCTCGAAGTTCACCAGGTGAACGCTGAACCCCTTGCCCTCAGCAACAGCACCCTCAGCAGCAGCACCCTCGGCAACAGCTGAGGCAACAGGGTCCAGCGGGTCCGTGGCGGACACGGTCACTCCGAGGCCTTCAGCCGCCGTACCAGTACCGAGTCCGGCCCGTGGTCGACGAAGTCGGCGAGCAGCACGTCGATCGCCTCGCGGACGATCCGGCCGCGGTCGGCCGTCAGTCCGTGCTCCGCGCGCAACGCGAGTCTGGTCTGTTCCAGGCCGAGCAGCTCCTCCTCCGTCACGTACACGGTGATCTTCGTGTCGTGCCGGATCCGACCACTCGACTTCCGGTCGTCGACGACCGTGGTGCGGGCCCGCACGGTCGACGCCGGCGGGCCGTCAGTGGTGGTGCGCTTCTCGGGTCTGGTCTGCTTCGGTGCCGCACCCCCGAAGAGTTCACTGGCACCTGGCAGGCTCACCCGGCGGGACAACGCGCCAGCACCTCCTTGGCAAGGTCGCGGTACTGGGTAGCCGCTTGGGACGAGGGAGCGTACGTCGTGATGGGTTCGCCGACGACCGTGGTCTCAGGGAACTTGACGGTACGCCGGATCACGGTGTGGAAGACGCGTTCGTCGAAGGCCTGGACCACCCGGTCGAGGACCTCCCGGGCGTGCGTCGTCCGCCCGTCGAACATGGTGCCGAGGATCCCGACGATCTCGAGCTTCGGGTTCAGCCGGTCCTGCACCTTGCCGATCGTGTCGGTCAGCATGGCCAGGCCGCGAAGCGCGAAGAACTCGCACTCGAGCGGTACGACGATGCCGTTCGACGCGGTCAGCGCGTTCACCGTGAGCAGGCCGAGCGACGGGGCGCAGTCGATCAGGATCACGTCGTAGTTCGGGATGATCGGGTCCAGCACCCGCTGCAGTGTGTACTCGCGGGCGACCTCCTGGACCAGCTGCACCTCGGCGGCGGACAGGTCGATGTTGGCCGGCAGGAGGTCGAGGTTCTCCACCCGGGTCGGCTGGATCACCTCGTCCGGGGTGATGTCGCGCTGCATCAGCAGGTTGTAGACCGACAGCTCGAGGTCGTGCGGCTGGACGCCGAGGCCGATCGAGGCGGACCCCTGCGGGTCGAAGTCGATCAGCAGCACCTTGCGGCCGGTCTCGGCGATCGCCGCGCCGAGGTTGATCGTGGTGGTGGTCTTGCCGACGCCGCCCTTCTGGTTGCACATCGCGATCACCTGCGCCGGGCCGGTCTTGGTCGGGGGCAGCGGCACCGGCAGGTCCGGCAGCGGCCGGCCGGTCGGTCCGATCTTGTGACGCGGACCGTTCGGGTCGTTCACGGGTGCAAGGTCCTCCGCGGTCAGCTTGGCCGTCGGCTTCGGCATCTCCGCATAGTTGTCGGGCAGGGCTCGCGCCGGCACCGGGGCCGGACGGGGCGGGGTGCTGTGCTGGGGTGGCGTGCTGGTCGGCTGGACCGGATCCGGACCGGGAGCGTGCCCCGTCAGGTGGCCCATCACGTGCTCGGTGCCCGGGAATGTCGACTCGTTCATGACTCGTCAAACCTTTCAACCGATACGGGCGACGCATGCGACTGTAAGCGTGCATTCAAGCACTCTCAACCAGCCACTCCGCACCGGGGTCGGGTGGTTTGTCGACAAAGCTCCGAACTTGCCCGATCACCTGTCGGCGATGACCGCACGTGAGCAGATGATTGCACACCGTCCACCGACGCCTCGCGCCGGGGGTCTACGACGACAGGGCCCTCGGGTGGGAGGCCGCGTACACCTCGCGGAGCTTGTCGACGGTGACGAGCGTGTAGACCTGGGTTGTCGTCACGGACGCATGCCCCAGGAGCTCCTGCACCACGCGGACGTCCGCGCCGCCGTCCAGCAGGTGGGTCGCGTACGAGTGCCGCAGCGTGTGCGGTGAGATCTCCTTCGCAATCCCGGCTCGTTGTGCGGCACGACGCAGTACCGTCCAGGCGCTCTGCCGGGACAAGCGGCCACCGCGGGCGTTCAGGAACAAGGCCGGCGTACCGCGACCTCGTGAGACCAGGTCAGGGCGGCCGCGGACGAGGTACGCCGAGAGCGCGTCGCGGGCGTACGTGCCGACGGGCACCACCCGCTCCTTGCTGCCCTTGCCGCGCAGCAGGACCGCGCCCGCCTCCACGTCGATGTCGTCGACGTCCAGCCCGACCGCCTCGGAGATGCGGGCACCCGTGCCGTACAGGAACTCCAGCAGCGCAGCGTCCCGGGTGGCCAAGACGGCAGGCTCCGCCTCGGCCCCTGCTGCGGCTGCAAGGATGCGGGTCACCTCGTCGACGGACAGTGCCTTCGGCAGCCGTTGCGGCGGCGCAGGCGGCTTCACGGCCGCGGCGGGATCCGCTCCCGTGAGCCCCTCCCGTACGCAGAACTTGTGGAACCCACGGACCGCCACCACGGTCCGGCCCGCGCTGGACGCGGTCAGTGGCGGGTGGTCCGCGTCGCCCTCGCGCAGCCGCATCAGGAAGTCGCCGACCACCGTCTCCGTGATCCGGTCCAGGTCGTCGATCCCGGCGGCCGCGAGGTAGCCGGCGTACCGGCGCAGGTCACGCCGGTACGACGCCAGGGTGTTGGCGGCCAGGCCGCGCTCCACCGTCAGGTGGTCAAGGTAGGTACTGACCGCCCGGCTGATACTCAGACCAGCACCTCGTCCAGCTTGAGCTGCGACAGGTCGTGCGCCTCGGCGACCGGACCGTACGTGACGTGGCCGTCGAACGTGTTCAGGCCGAGCGCGAGGCTGTGGTCCTGCTTCAGCGCCTCCCGCCAGCCGAGGTTCGCCAGCTCGATCGCGTACGGCAGCGTGACGTTGGTCAGCGCGTACGTCGACGTGTTCGGCACCGCACCGGGCATGTTCGCCACGCAGTAGAACAGCGAGTTGTGGACCGTGTACACCGGGTCGGCGTGGGTCGTCGGGCGCGAGTCCTCGAAGCAGCCGCCCTGGTCGATCGCGATGTCGACCAGCACGCTGCCCGGCTTCATCCGGCTGACCATGTCGTTGGTGACCAGCTTCGGCGCCTTCGCACCGACCACCAGCACGGCGCCGATGACCAGGTCCGCCTCGAGCACCGCGCGCTCGATCTCGTACGCGTTCGACGCGATCGTCAGCAGGTGGCCCTGGTAGATCTGGTCGGCCTGCCGCAGCCGTGCGATGTTGCGGTCGAACAGCTGCACCTGGGCCTGCATGCCGAGCGCGATCGCGGCCGCGTTCATCCCGGAGACACCGGCCCCGAGGATGACCACGCGGGCCGGATGTACGCCGGAAACGCCGCCGAGCAGCACGCCCCGGCCGCCGCCCCGCGCCATCAGGTGGTACGCACCGGACTGCGGCGCCAGCCGGCCGGCCACCTCGCTCATCGGCGCCAGCAGCGGCAGTGTCCCGTCCGGCAGCTGCACGGTCTCGTAGGCGATCCCGGTGATGCCCGACGTCAGCAGCGCGTCGGTGCACTCCTGGCTGGCGGCGAGGTGCAGGTACGTGAACAGCACCTGGTCCCGGCGCATCCGGTGGTACTCCTCCGGCACCGGCTCCTTGACCTTGAGCACCAGCTCCGCGTCCGCCCAGACGTCGTCCGCTTCGGCCACGATCCGTGCCCCGGCGGCGACGTACTCCTCGTCCGGGATCAGCGAACCGCTGCCCGCCCCCTGCTCGATCAGAACCTCGTGCCCGCTGCGCACGAACTCGTGCACACCGGACGGGGTGATCGCCACCCGGTACTCGTGGTTCTTCACTTCCTTGGGAACTCCGACCTTCACAACTTGCCCTTCTTTCACGGTCCAGGTGTGCGGCCCACATCGTTGTGTCCGCGGCCCGGCGGTTGAGGGGACGCTGCCAGGTCGCTGCCGAGTGTATGCCTGCCGGGTTCATACCACTCGATCGGATGGTCTGATGGTACTGCGGTTGACACGGCAACCATCATTGACGCGCATTCGGAGCGGTCAGGGATGCTTTGCGGTACGAGTCCGGACGAGAGGAGCACGGCGTGGCGATGGAACTGGGACGCTACGGGATCTGGCACGGTGCGCAGCACTACGGCCCGGAGCTCGCCGCGGGACTGGAGCAGGCGGGGTACGGCACGCTCTGGCTGGGCGGTTCCCCGGACGCCGGTCTGCGCGACGCCGAGGTGTTGCTGGCCGCAACCACTTCGGTTGCCGTCGGCACCAGCATCGTCAACATCTGGAAGTCGCCGGCGGCCGACGTCGCGGCGTCGTACCACCGGCTGGAGGACGAGCACCCGGGACGGTTCCTGCTCGGCGCCGGGATCGGGCACCGGGAGGCCACCGGCGAGTACAGGTCGCCGTACCGGACGATCGTCGGCTACCTCGACGAGCTGGACGAGGCGAAGGTGCCGGCCGATCGGCGGGCGCTGGCCGCACTGGGTCCGAAGGTGCTGCAGTTGTCGGGTGCACGGACAGCCGGGGCACTGCCCTACTTGACGACTCCGGAGCACACCCGCGAAGCACGCCGGGTCCTCGGCGGCGGGGTGCTGCTCGCGCCGGAGCAGATGATCGTGCTCGAGACCGACCCGGCGATCGCCCGCGCGACGGCCCGCGACCGGCTCGCGCAGTACCTGCAGCTGAGCAACTACACCAGGAACTGGGAGCGGCTCGGGTTCACGGGCGACGACTTCGCCGACGGCGGCAGCGACAAGCTGGTGGACGCGATGGTGCTGCACGGCTCCGCGGTCGACGTCGCGGCCGGTCTGAAAGCCCATCTGGACGCCGGCGCGGACCACGTCGCGATCCAGCTGCTCGGTCATGAAGGGATCGATCTGCTGCCCGGGTACGAGGCGCTGGCAACCGTCCTCCAATAGGTCTTGATTCCGGCCGGGAACGGTGGAACATCAGCAGTAGGTACACCACATCGGTGTGGTGCCTGCTGGAGGTGTTCCCATGACTGAGCGACACGAGTTGCGATGGGGCGGCTTCGCCGGACTGGCCTTCGTCGTCCTGGCAATGCTGGGCAGGTTCCTGCCCGGTACTCCTCCGACGGTCGGTGATTCCGACAGCACGATCTCGAGCTGGATCAGCGACCACCGGGCCATGCTCCTGCTCAGCTCCCTGCTGTGGGCCGCGGCGGCCGGCCTGGTCATCTGGTTCGCGGCCGCGTTCGCCGAGGCGATGCGCGAGCGGGCCGAGCGCAGCGACGTCCATCTGGCGCTGCTGGCCGGCTCGGTCCTGGTCGGCGGCGCGCTCTTCGTGAACGCGGGGATGCAGGCTGCGACCGCGTCCGGCATTGCCGGGCGGGACGCGGCGATCACGTTGTCGATGTTCGAGCTCGGCGCTCTGACGACGACGTTGATCGGCTTCGCCGCGGTGCTTCCGCTGGCCGCCGCCGGGATCGGCGTACTGCGCACGCATGTGATGCCGAACTGGCTCGGCTACCTCGCCCTGCTGGCCGCCGTGGTCTCGTTCCTCGGCGCGTTCGGCGTGTTCGCCACCAGCGGGGCGTTCGTCGCCGGCGGCTGGCTGATGAGCACGGTCCCGCTGCTGATCTCGGCGATCTGGGTGCTGGCCGCGAGCGGCTACATGGTCCGCGAGCATCTGCCCGAACTAACGACCGGCGACACCGCCGTACCGCAGATGTAGCTACTTCTCACAGGAGGTGATTGTCCGGCAGAGTGCGGTGCATGAACGAACTGCCGTCTGAGTACCACCGCAGGCTTCCGTACGGCGAACGCATGTCTCCCGAGCCGTTGCTCGGCGGACCGTTCTTCCCGTTCGAGGGCGATCTCCAGGTGGTACCGCTGGCCGAACCGGTACTGCCCGAGCCGGCCCGCGGTGGTGCGGACGGCAACGACTGCTGGTCGTGCACCGCCCCGGACCGCGGCGTCATCTGGCGCGACACCCAGTGGAAACTGAAGGCAGTCGGGCCCACCGGCCTGCCTCTGGTGGCGGTTCTCGAACCGCGCGACCACTACCGGCTGGACAACCTCCCGCCGGAGCTGACCGCGACGCTCGGTCCGATGATCCAGCGGGTGGCGAAGGCGATCCAGGACCTCGACGGTGTCGCCCGCACCCACTTCAACCGCTGGGGTGACGGTAGTGAGCACTTTCACCTGTGGTTCATCCCGAGGCCGCTCGGGATGATGCAGCTCCGGGGCGCGATGATCGCCGCTTGGGACGATCTGCTGCCGAAGATCCCCGCCGAGGAGTTCGCCGCGAACGCCCGGCGGGTTGCCGCCGCCCTCAGCGAGGGCGGCGGCGAAACCCTAGGAGCCGGCCGCGACGGTGAAGAGGCGTAGGTCGCGGTTGTGCGGCAGGGTGATGCTGACCGGGGTCTGCGGCAGCGTCACCGGTGCCGTGGCGAAGATGTGCGTGGTGACGTTGTCGTGGCCGCCGCCGGATTCGTTGCGGTACGGCGTACTTGCGACGATCACGTTGCCGTAGTGCAGCGTGTCGCCGCCACCGCCGAGCGTCCAGTCGCTGAAGGACAGGTCGATCTGCGACGTCGTACCGTCGGCGTAGTTGAGCGTCGCGGTCGTCTGCTGGTTACCGTTCACTGCGCTGCCGACAAAGGACAGCTGAGTCGTACCGGCAGGCAGGTTCAGGTTCAGCAACTGCCCGTCGGCCGGCACGTTGTCAGGGTCACCAGCAGGTACGTCGGGCCACGTGAAGCTGAGACCCTGCACGGAGCCCGTCCCGCCAGCAGTGAGACCTGCCGCGGCCAGGGCCTGACGTGAGTAGCTGACGCCGCCGCCGTCGTAGTCGGCCTCGGTGTGGTCCCCGTTGTCGTCAGAGATGCCGACACCGTCCCGCAGTACGAAGAACGAGTTCGGCAGGCCTACGACCACCGTGAAACCGACCTGTGGCAGAGCGGTTCCGTCAGCGGCCTTCATCTGCACCGTCACGGGGTAGCGGCCGTCCGGCGTACCAGCCGGAGCAGTAATAGTGACCGCGGCAGTACCCACCTGGTCGACGTGGAACGTCCCAGTGGCTGGGGTTGCCATGAGGCCGGCCGGCGCGTTGACCGTGTAGGTCACATCCTGCGCGGTTCCACTCAGCCGGTGCGCCTTCAGCGCGACCGGGGCGCTGGTGGTGCCAGGAGCGACGACGACACGGCTGGTGTCGGTAGACGTCTGGAACGGGATCTCACCGGTCCGCCACGACGGCGGCGCATCCTTGGCGCCCCAGCTCTTGTTCGGCGTAGCGCCGAGCGTGAAGTCCAGTGTGCCGCCCTCCTGGACGAACGACTCCGGCAGCCACGCCTTGCTCGAGGACTTCCCGTTCACCTTCAACGACTGCACGTACTGCGCATCCGCGCCCGGCGCGTTGATCCGGATCGTCCTGCCGCCGTCGCGGTGGATCACCGCCCGCGAGAACAACGGCGCGGTGACCTGGAGCTCTGCACGGCTCGGCACGTCCGGGTAGAGGCCGAGCGCGGTCCACACGTACCACGACGACATGGCGCCGAGGTCGTCGTTGCCGGGAATCCCGCCGGTGCTGGTGTTCCACAGCTGGTTCATTGCCTGCCGCAACGTTTCCTGCGTCTGGTACGGGCGGCCGGTGTAGTTGTAGACCCAGGGCGTGTTGATCGACGGCTCGTTGTCCATCTCGGCGTGCAGCTCGCCCGCACCGGTCAGCGCCCAGGTCCCGTCCGGGTTCTTGAAGAACGCGTCCAGCCGCTGGTTCGCCGCGTCCACCCCGCCCATCGCGTCGATCAGACCGGCCCGGTTGTGCGGCACCATCCACGTGTACTGCGCACTACTCCCCTCGGCGAACCCGTCGTACGTCGACGGCGTGAACGCAGGCCAGGCCCCGTTGTCGTCACGGTTCTGGACGTAGCCGCCGTTGTCCGGGTTGAACACGTTCTGCCAGTACTGCGACCGTGTGAGGAACTTCTGGTACGTCGCCTTGTCGCCGGTGCGCTGCGCCAGCTGGGCCAGCGCGAAGTCGTCCGTCACGTCCTCGAGCGTTTCGACCGCACCGCCCCACGCGTTGGACTTGGTCGGGATGTAGTGCAACGCGAGGTACTTGTCGAGCGACGGCCGCTGCCCGATCGACATGACCGGCTTCCCGGCCGAGCTGAGGTCCTTCGCGGTCGGCACGGTTGCCGCTTTCACCAAGGACTTCAACGCGTTCCGTACGTCGAAGTTCGTCCCACCGAACGCGTAGATGCCCGCGAGCGCCGGCGCGGACGGGTCGCCCGTCATCACCGCCGTACTGCCGGAGGCGTGGGTCCAACGGTCCCAGACGCCGTCGTTCTGCGTGGCCTGGTTGAACAACGACTGGGCGATGTCTCCCGCGCGCTGCGGTTCGAGCAACGTGAGCAGTTGCAGTTGCGACCGGTAGACGTCCCAGCCGGAGAAGGTTGCGTACTGTGCCTGCTGTCCGCGGGACACGGTGTGCGCCTTCTGGTCGAAGCCCCAGTATTGACCGTTGACGTCGCTGAACACGTTCGGATGCAGCAGCGCGTGGTAGAGCGCGGTGTAGAACGTGGTGCGCTGGTCCGTCGTACCGCCGGTGACCTCGATACGGTGCAGCTGGTTTCGCCAGGCCTGCTGGGCTTTCAGAGCCGTCACGCCGACCGACGTACCGCGTGGGTTCTCGGCGCGCAGGTTCGCCAGGGCGTTCGCCTCGCTCACGTACGAGATACCGATCCGCATCGTCACCCTGTCGCTGTCGAAGCCGACGTACCCACCGGACCCCTTGTGCGCCGGCATCCACCCGTCAGTGCCGTACGTCGTCCCGCCGTGGGAGCTCGTGCTGCCCGGCGTCACGGTGGTGTCGGTCCAGGTGCCCTGGTTCTTGAAGGGCTGGTCGAACTCGGCGACGAAGTGCAGCGTGTAGTAGCTGCGCCGCCCGACGCTGGCGAGATACCCGCAGAAGTTGCCGCTGGTCACCGACCCGCTGACCGTGCGATGCACGGCGTCGATACTGAGCTGCGCGTCGCTGGAGCCGACCTCGGAGTTCGACGTACGGAACATCAGCGTCTTGGCCTGGTCCGACGGGAACGTGAACGCAGCAGACCCGGTGCGCGTGGTCGCCGCCAACTCGGCCGTGACGCCGGAGTCGAGGCCGACCTTGTAGTACCCCGGCTTCGCGACCTCGTTCGCGTGGCTGAACGTCGACGCGTACAGAGTGTCCTTGGCGTCGCTCTGCGGCGACGACGTCACCTCACCGGCCAGCGGGAAGATCGGGATGTCGCCCGACCCGCCCGCACAGCCGGTCCCGCTCATGTGCGTCAGGCTGAACCCACGGATCTTGGTCGCCGAGTACAGGTACCCACCCGGCGCCGCGGTCCGGTACGCATTCCCCCGGCTCGTCTCCGGGCTGAACGAGAACATCCCGAACGGCACCACCGCCCCAGGAAAGGTGTCCCCCGCGTTGGAGGTGCCGACCAACGGATCCACATGCTCCGTCGGATCCAAGGAACTTGCAGTGATCCGGCCCGTCCCCACCGCCTCCGGCCCGAGCATCCGCGCGGCCAGCGGATCAGGCGGTGTCGCGGTCGTCGGATGCCCGACCGGACCGGCCCCGGGCGAGGGCGACGGAACGGCCTGGGCGATGGGAGCGAGTGGCGCGATTGGTGCGAGCGGTGTGGCCAAGGCGCCGGCGAGCAACAGCCGGGCAGGCCAGGAGAAACCAGAACGACGCATGGGCGGACCAACCTTGGGCGGAGTGAGCTGGACGATGTGACATCGTTGTCAGCAACAAATACCCGCACCCACCGCAACCGGTCAAGGCCTCCGCGTAGTTCCGGAACCGTCAGCCGGCACACAGGCGCTGCGGATGCCGTCACGTGCCCCCGCGTCAGGCAGTAGCACGGCCCCGTGAGCAACCCAGCACTCAACTGATCCCCGAGACCTTGCCATCCTCCGGTTGCGGCACGATCATTAATGGCTTGGGGAGGAGTATGGCAGGGGGAAACTTTGTGATCGTTGACATTCGCACGCCTACACCTGGCGGCAAGATCAGGTCTGAATTCTGATGGTTTCCAGCACAGACCTTCATGAAGTCGAGTCAGCAAAATCGACACGGAAGAGGGTCGCACGGCTCGTCAAGGAAGTGGCGAGGGACCCCGCCGGTTATACGTCGATCATCTGCGTCCTCCTTGGAATCGCCGTTTCCGCCATACCGATGCCAAAGGGATTCAAGGATCCGGTCGATGCGGTCGCATACTCTGTCATCGCAGCGGGACTCTTCTCGCTGGTCTATCAGTTCTGGGCAAACGGTGCGCTCGTCGACGTGATCACTGACACCGTGGTCCGCTCAGGGGTGGAGTCGGCACGACACATGGCGGCGCTGCACAGCGCTCATTGGCCGCTGAAGGTGTTTCCGCCGGGTGCGGCGCCGAACTCGAACTTCAACCAACTTCTCGACTCGACGCTGTCGGAGACTGCTCGCTACGACTTTCGCGGCCAGAGTGGGAAGCATCTCGCGGCGCGGCTCAACCGTGCGCCGGCGCGAAGGCTCCGCCACATTCGAGTGATCATCGAGGATTCGACGATCGAAGACGTCATGCGGGTGCGGATCGACGAGAAGCGCCGTAGCGATCCATTGCTCAGGCACCGCTCTGACGACGATCTGGAAGCCATCGTTCGCAAGGACATGCAGGACAGCTTGATTGGTCTCTTCCTTGCCCGAACGAATTACGAGGAAATCTGCGTCGCGTACGCTCCGCGCCCAACCGACATCAGGGTGGAGATTCTTGTAGGCCAAGGAGTATTTGTCAGTCCATATCTCCGCCATCGACCGGACGGCTTCAAGTATCCCGAGGTGTTCCAGTACGACCATCAGTCCATTCCCGCCCAGCTGTGGATCCTCGAGTTCGACCGCGAGTTCTCGATCCTTGGACGCCCCGGCAGCCGAGCACGGCCGGGCCTTCTCCGGCTCGCGCCGACAAGTACCGTCCAGATGCTCCACGAGCACTTGCGCGCCAAAGGCTGGACAGATTCGCTCGACGAACTGAAGTCCAAGATCGAGCTCGCCAGGCTCGATCTGCCCTAGGCTGGCCCTGCCGCTCGCGCTCAGCTCATCAGAACGGACCAGGAGTCCTTCAGTGACGAATTTCAAGACCGTGACAGCCCTCACAGCGGTGATCCACGAACTCGGCAGCATCAGCCAGAGCCCACAGGGTTGGAGGCGTCAAGTTGAGGCTGCGCTACGGACCTTCCCGGAACCGCTCGCCGCTGTCCAGGAGCATATGCTCAGTTGGAGCCATGCAGAGCGTGCGGATATGTTGGCTCGCTCCCATGAGACTGCGACGCACTACAAGTGGCTGTTGCACTGTTCCGGCCCACATTTCAAGCTGTGGCTTCACGACTACAAGCCGGCAGCTGCTCGCGGTGCGGGGTACGCCGAGGTTCCCCATAACCACAGATACGATCTGTGCTCTCGCGTCCTGCAAGGTGGCTTCACCAATCTGATCCACCAGGTTGTTGACGATGTCGCGTACCAGGCCTCGGGGGACGATCTCGTTTCCGGCGATCTGCTGTCACTCGACTATCGGACTGTGCACTCATTGGCGAACATCGTGGCTGGAAGTACAACACTCGTTGTCGAAGGCCCCCGCCGCTCGAAGTCAAGCACCTCCTATCCACCTGGCGCGCCCGCACGATCGCACGTTGACTTCGACGGCCGCTGGGACGGTCTGCTCATCCGTATTGGTGAGAGCCAAGTGCATCCGGAAGTTCAGCCGCACAGGTGACGAACCTGCACGGCTGATTCCTGTCAGGGCATGTCAGCCAGCTTTCGCGCTCCATGGCGAGTCGGCGGGGCGAAGTGTGTCGAAACCAGGGCCGTTCAATGCCGCCCATGCTGCCAGCGCACCCATGATGAGGATCGGGTTTTGCAAATGGCCTGCAAGAACGGCAGCGACTACATCAATGAGCGGCGACCAGACCGTCTCCATGTCGGCCTCCTCATGTATCCGCTCGTAATACGCGTCTGCAGGCGCGAGGTTGCGGGCGAGGAAGATCCGGATCGCTTCGGTCGTCATACCGGGTGAGGTGAAGGCGTCCACCAGGATCCGCCAGTCGGCGGCCTTGGTCGCGGTCTCCTCCCAGAGCTCACGCTCGGCGCCCAGGCGGTACTGCTCCCCCTGGACGTCGAGCAGCCCGGCCGGAGCCTCCAGCAGCTTGTGCCCGACCGGGTGCCGGTACTGGCGCACGAGCAGCATCCGGTTGTTGTCGTCCAGGGCGACCACGCCGACGGCACCGGGATGTACGACGACGTCCCGGACGAACGGCGTACCGCCGGGTGGCTCGATCGTGTCCCGTCGTACCGAGATCACCCGGCCCGTTTCGTGCACCACCTCGGAGGAGGACACCGGCCAGCGCTCCGGCCGGTCGGCGAGCCCGGCGCCGAAGCGCAGCTCGGGGTAGTCCGTCATCGGGCCTTGACCGTCGTCTTCTTGGCGGCCGGCTTCGGCTCCTCGACCGGCAGCCGCGACTCGCGCTGACGCTCCAGCGCCGCCGCGACCAGGCCGGAGAACAGCGGGTGCGGCTTGGTGGGCCGCGACCGCAGCTCCGGGTGCGCCTGGGTGGCCACGAAGTACGGGTGCACCGACTTGTCCAGCTCGATGAACTCGACCAACTCGTGGTCCGGCGACAGGCCGCTGAACACCAGGCCGGCGGTCTCCAGCTTGTCGCGGTACGCGTTGTTCACCTCGTAGCGGTGCCGGTGCCGCTCCTGGATCGACGGCGCGCCGTACGCCTCGCGGACGATCGAGCCCTCGGCCAGGTTCGCCGGGTAGAGACCGAGCCGCATGGTGCCGCCCAGATCGCCGGAGCCGGAGACGATGTGCTTCTGCTCCTCCATGGTCGCGATCACCGGCTGCTCGGCGTCCGGGTCGAACTCGCTGGAGTTCGCCTGGTCCAGCCCGGTCAGGTGCCGCGCGACCTCGATCACCATGCACTGCAGCCCGAGGCACAGCCCCAGGATCGGGATGCCCTGCTCGCGGGCGTACCGGATCGCGCCGATCTTGCCCTCGATCCCGCGCACACCGAACCCGCCCGGGATACAGATCGCGTCCACGTCCCCGAGCAACCGGGCCGCCGCCTCGGGAGTCGCGCACTCGTCGGAGGCGATCCAGCGCAGGTTCACCCGGGCGTCGTTGTCGAACCCGCCCGCGCGCAGCGCCTCCGCGAC
Organism: Kribbella sp.; assembly: GCA_036503355.1. Taxonomy (GTDB): domain Bacteria; phylum Actinomycetota; class Actinomycetes; order Propionibacteriales; family Kribbellaceae; genus Kribbella. Next base: position 15,081 of record DASXXB010000461.1, read on the forward strand.
CGACAGGTACGCGTCCGGCAGGTCGATGTACTTGCCGACCAGCGCGACCGTGACGTCGTCCTTCGGGTGGTGCACGACCCGCAACAGCTCGTCCCACCGGGTCCAGTCCACGTCCCGGAACTGCAGGTTCAGGCGGCGTACGACGTACGCGTCCAGGCCCTCGGCGTGCACGACCTTCGGGATGTCGTAGATCGACGGCGCGTCCACCGCGGCGACCACGGCCTCGACGTCGACGTCGCACATCAGCGAGATCTTGCGCTTCACGCTGTCCGGGATCGGGCGGTCGGCGCGGCACACGATCGCGTCCGGCTGGATACCGATCGAGCGCAGCGCGGCCACCGAGTGCTGGGTCGGCTTGGTCTTCAGCTCGCCGCTCGGCGCCATGTACGGCACCAGCGAGATGTGCAGGAAGAACACGTTGTCGCGGCCGACGTCGTGCCGGACCTGGCGGGCCGCCTCGAGGAACGGCAGCGACTCGATGTCGCCGACCGTGCCGCCGATCTCGTGCAGTACGACGTCGACGTCCGGGCCCGCCATCGCGAGCATCCGTTCCTTGATCTCGTTGGTGATGTGCGGGATCACCTGCACGGTGTCGCCGAGGTACTCGCCGCGGCGCTCCTTGGCGATCACGCTGGAGTAGATCTGCCCGGTCGTCACGTTGGCGACGGCGGACAGGTCACGGTCCAGGAAGCGCTCGTAGTGGCCGATGTCCAGGTCGGTCTCGGCGCCGTCGTTGGTGACGAACACCTCGCCGTGCTGGAACGGGTTCATGGTGCCCGGATCGACGTTGAGGTACGGATCCAGCTTCTGCATGGTGACCCGGATGCCGCGCGCCGTCAGCAGACTGCCGAGGCTGGAAGCCGTCAGTCCCTTGCCGAGACTCGATGCCACGCCACCGGTGACGAATACGTGCTTGGTCTGCTGGGAATTCGAAGCCCTGTCCACGGGCCTCCAGCCTACCTCTTGTCAAGCACCGGTCGCGACGAGACCCGCGTAGATGTCCAGCAGATTCTTCGCGACCGCGTCCTCGTCCATCCATCGCGCGGCCAGCTCACGGCCTCGTGTCCGCATTGCGTTCGCCGTCTCCGGCTCCGCCAGCACCGCCCGTACGCCGTCCGCCAGCCCGTCCGCGTCGCCTGGAAACGCCAGTACGGCGCTGTCGCCGACCAGCTCGGGTACGCCGCCGACAGCAGTCGCCACGACCGGTACGCCGACCTGCATCGCCTCCTGGAGTACGAGAGCGCGGGCCTCCCAGTGCGATGTGAGCAGAAACACGTCCGCGGCGCCCAGCAGGTCCGCGACGTCGTTGCGGTGTCCCAGCAGCCGGACCGGCAGCTGCTCCGCGTCGATCCGCGCCTGCAGGTTGTCCCGCAGCGGCCCGTCGCCGACGACCAAGAACACCGCGTCCGGCGTCGACTCGTGTACGCGGGTCGCTACGGACAGCAGCGTCGGGTAGTCCTTCTGCGGTGCCAGCCGACCAACGGTCAGTACGACGGGTTGGTCGCGCAGGCCCAGCTCCCGGCGTACCGCTGTGCGCGACGTACGGATCCTGGACATCGTGGGAGCGGCCACAGGTGCCAGCTGAGCGTTGCGGGCGCCGAGGCTCTTCGCCAGCTCCACCAAGTCGGTGGAAGCGCCCAGCGTGAGATCGGCGCCTCGGGCAACCAGCCGCTGCCCCATCCGCATCACGAGGCCCCGTGGGCCCGGTGCGATCACCGCGTTGTGCCAGGTGACGACCAGCGGGCGCAGCCGCGACCTGTCCCGCAGCGCGGTCATGCCGGCCCGGTACCCGTGCGCGTGGACCACGTCGCAGCCGCGCAACCCGGTCGCCTGCGTGACGACCGTGGCCGGAGCGAAGTCGAAGTGCTCCGCCGTACCGGGCGGGGCGCACACCACCACCTCGTGTCCGGCACTCACGAACCGCGGCACCAGCGAGGCGACGTGCTGCCCGATCCCGCCCCGCGACTCCGCGAGCAGCAGCCCGATCCTCATGGTTTCTCCCGGTGTACGAGTGCGCGAGCGTCCGCGCGATCCAATGCGAGCACGACCACGGCGTACACGATCACGACGGCCAGACCGGACAGCAGCGCGAACACCACCGCCTTGCCCGGACCGGCGTCCCCGGCAGGGACCGAGACGGCCCAGCCGGCCGCACCGGCCAGCGCGGCGCCGATCAACGCTGCCAGCGTCGCACGTGGGAAGCCCGCGAGCACAGCAGGCCCGGCCTCGCGCCGTAGAACCAGCAGCAGTACGACGGCACCGGCGACCATGCCTACGGACATGGCTGCCGCCAGCGCGGGCACTGCGCCCCACTGAGCCGTCAGCACCACACCAGCGACCGCAACGAGCACCCACGCCCCTGAGGTCACAACAGCGACCTCACGCCCGCAATGCCGTGCGTAGAGCACCCGGCCCGCGTGCATGAGGACTGCGAAGCCGATTGCGGCCGGTGCGAAGAACATCAGGCCGTCGATGAGCGCGGCCGCCTGTGACTCCTGGACGGCGCCGTTGTCGTACGCGAAGATCCGGCCGACCGGGACCGCCGTACCGACGAGCAGGGCTGCTCCCGCGCCACCTGCCAGCATGACCGCTCGGGTGGAGGTGGACGCGTAGCGGTCGAACCCCTCCCCTGCCTCGAAGGCTGCCGCCAGGCGGGGGAAGACGGCTGTGGTGATCGGCACGGCGAGTACGGCGTACGGCAGCAGGTAGATCGCGTTCGCCCAGGTGTAGACGGCGATACTGCCCGCTACGCCACGGTGGTTGGCCAGGTACGTCGTGACGACGAACGTGAGCTGTTGCGCGATCAGCACCGCCAGGCCGGCCAGTGCGAGCTTCCGCAGTACCGGACCGACGCCGGGGTCGAGCCTGAGCGTCGGCCTGATCGGCAGGCGCAGCACGAGCATCGGCAGCAGCACTGTCAGCGCCAGCGCGAGCACGCCGGCCGTCGTACCCCAGGCAAGCAGGTCGGTGGCACCTTGTGAGGCGGCGTCCGCGTCGGGTGCGGCGGCAGCGAAGACGAAGTACGTGGCGACGACGACCAGGCTCGAGATCAGCGGGGCCAGCGCACCGGCCGCGAATCGCTTGTGGGACTGCAGTACTGCGGTCGCGATCACGGCGACGGCATACCCGAAGACCTGCGGTACGAAGATCGCCAGCATCCGGGTCGCGGTCGCCGTCGTGCCGCCACACTCGGCGCCCGGATCGAGCATCACGTCGGTGTACCGGCCGGCCAGAAGCCAGGCCAGCAAGGCGACCGGCGCCAGCAGCACGAACGACCAGGACAGCAACGCCCCGACGATCCGCCCCTGCGCGGCACGGTCTCCGCGAGCCACCGGGCCGGCCAGGACCGGGATCACCGCACCGGCCAGGGCGCCGCCGGCAACGACTTCGAACAGGATGTTCGGCAGCTGGTTGGCCGTTGTGTAGGCCTCGGCCAGGCAGCCGGCACCGATGGTCTTCGAGAACACCAGCCAGCGGCCGAACCCGACCACCCGCGCCAGAACGGTCACCGCCGCGACAACCAGCGCGGCGCGGGCGAGCCGACTCACCTGGGTCGTCGGCCCCACTGGTCGATCTTGTCGAGGGCAGGGGTGTCGGCGATGACCTTGGTGAAGCTGACCTTCTCACTGGCCAGGTTGAGACCGACGACCGCTGCCAGCACGAGCGCCTTGAGCGGGCGCGGCAGCGACGCGGCGAGCGCCGTACCGGTGATGGCACCGAGGCCGTTCGCGCCGCAGTCGCCGAGCATCGAGCGTTCGCCGAGGTCGGCGGGGGCGGATGCCGCGGCGGCACCGACGACCGCACCGGCCGGGCCGTTGACGACGGCGAGCGGTGCGTTCAGCGCGGTGACAGCCTTCAGCGCGCGCCCCGGACGCAGGTCGAGCAGGTTGGTGAGGTTCGCCGTACCGGCGATCAAGGCGCCGTCGGCAACGACTCCGGCCACGGCCTTCACGCCACGTGACTTCCGCGGAAGCATCGCGGCGGCCGCGAGACCGGCTGCGCCGACACCGAGGATCTTGACCGCGCCGCTCGTCACCTCACCGCGCTTCAACGCGCTCAGGTGACCGCGAAATCCCTTGGCCTGCGTGGTCCCGCGGAGATCGTCGTACGCGCCGACCGCGCCCGACACCGCACCTGCGACCACCGCGGCCGCCTTCACCTTGCCGTTGCCGCGCGAGGCCACGACCCCGGCGAGCGCACCGAGCACCGCGACCGGACCCTCGAGCAGCGTCACCGGCTCACCGCGGTGATTGGTGCGTTCGAAAGGCTCCCGGTTCTCCTTCGGCAACTTCTCCGCCGCGCGCTCGAGCCCGGCAGTAGCGGCCGCCGCGACGGCAGCGCTCAGAATTCCCACGTCAGTTGTCCTTCGTCTGTACGGCTGTCGGCGCCACGCCGTTCTTCGCGTTGATCGCGCCGTACTGCCCCGCCTTGCCCGTCACCTGCTCGGCGAGCGCGAAGACCACCGTCATCTGGCCGGCGGGAAGATCGGCCACGTCCACCGAGGAAACGATCTTGGTGGCGTCGGAGTCACTCCGCAAGGCCTTGAGCAGTCCGCCGTCGGCCGCGCTGTCCGGCGTACCGGCGACGACGGCCCCGCCGCTGCCGAGGTCCAGGCCCTTGATGAAGTCGACGGCGTCGGCGTACGACGCGTTGTCCGGCAGCGGCGTCGGCGGCTTCGCGGCGATCACCACGATCAGGCTCGAGCGGTCCTTCACCGTGGACGGCTTCAGCGACAGCAGCTTCGCGCCGGTCAGCCCGCTGATCACTTTGGTCGAGTCCGCGTCCGCGGTCTTGCCCTCTTCCTTGGCCGCGACACCGCGCGCGAGCAGCAGCCCGGCCCGCTGGTACGTCGTACTGTCCTTCGGGAAGTTCATGTCCGCGGTGACCAGCTGGTTGACCAGGGTCTCGACCAGCTGCCGCTGCCCGGGGTCGAACAGCTTCGCGTCCAGCGAGACCTTCGTGGACACCGTGCCGCCGGCCTTCTCCAGCTCGGCCTGGACGCCGTCGCTCAGGTCGCTGTCGGCGCTCGGCATCGTGACCAGCGTGATCTTCTTGTTCGCCAGCTTGCCGTCGGTGAGCCCCGCGGTCACCTTGGCGACGTAGTCGTCGCGGTACTTGTCCAGCGCCTTCACCTGCACCAGCTCGGCCCGCGCGTCGGCGAGCTGCTGGCGGTCCTTCTCGGCCTGACTGGCGACGATCTCGCTGCCGGTGCCCTTCAACGGGCCGGCGCCGAGCACCACACCGGCGCCCAGGGCAAAGAAGATCGCCACGATCGAGACGATGTGGTAGCGAAAGTCGATCACTGGAACAGCTCCCGGATCCAATAGACGAAGTCGCTCCAGCGTGCCCGAAGGATCGACCACAGAACATCGTCCGCGCCGATGGCGACCATCGCCATCCCGACCGCGAACAGGCCGGCCACGATCAGCGCGACCACCTGGAACGTCGAGACCCGGCTGCGGTACAGCCTGCCGACGCCCTTCGCGTCCACCAGCTTCGCACCGACGCGCAGCCGGGTGATGAACGTGCTCGCCATCCCGGAACGCCCCTTGTCGAGGAACTCCACCAGCGAGTTGTGGGTGCCGACCGCGACGATCAGCGAAGCGCCCTTGGAGTCGGCCAGCAGCATCGCGACGTCCTCGCTGGTGCCGGTGGCCGGGAACTCGATCGACTCGACACCCAGTCGTTCGAGCCGCTCCGAGCCGGGCGCGCGGCCGTCGCGATAGGCGTGCACGACCACCTCGGCGCCGCTCTTCAGCGTCTCGTCCTTGACCGAGTCCATGTCGCCGACGATGAGGTCCGGGACGTAGCCGTTCTCCACGAGGGCGTCCGCGCCGCCGTCCACCCCGATCAGCACCGGCCGGTACTCCCGGATGTACGACTTCAGCGCGACCAGGTCGTCGCGGTAGTCGTACCCGCGGACCACGATCAGGACGTGTTTGCCCTCCATCGGCGTGTGGATCTCGGGTACGCCGACGCCGTCGAGCAGCAGGTCCTTCTCCCGGCGCAGGTACTCCAGGGTGTTCGCGGTGAACGCCTCGAGCTGGGTGGACAGCCCGGCCCGGGCCTCGTCCATCAGCTCCGCGACCGACTTGCTGTCCTGCGACAGGCCCTTCGCAACCGCCTCGTGCCCGCGGTACAGCGTGCCCTCGTCGAGGCGTACCTGCTCGCCCTCGTGCAGCACCGAGAACACCTCGCGGCCGACGCCGTCGACCAGCGGGATGCCGGCCTCGACCAGGATCTCCGGCCCGAGGTTCGGGTACCGGCCGCTGATCGAATCGGCCACGTTCACCACCGCGGCGACCTTGCAGTCGACCAGCGCCTCGGCGCTCACCCGGTCCAGGTCGACATGGTCGATGACCGCGATCTCGCCCGGCTTGAGCCGTTTGGTGAGATTCTTGGTACGTCGATCCAGCCGGACCACACCGGTGACACCGGGCAGTTCAGTGGTACGTGCTCTCCGCAGGCTGGGCAGTTTCATCGCGCTCTCATCCTGCCATGTCAAGAGCCCCTTCCCTGTTCATTTACCCGGGGCGGCCCTCGTTCACGCACTGAAATAACGGTGACTGTGCGTCAAATCATCCTTTTGAACGACGCTTCTTGCGCGGTTTGTGCCGCTCCGCGGCCAGCGCGAGAAGCTCCTCCGCATGCGCCTGGGCGGCGTCGGAGTTCTCCAGGCCGGCCATCATCCGGGACAGTTCCTTCAGCCGGGCGTCGTCGTCCAGGGCGACCAGCCCACTCGTGGTGACCGATCCGTCGTCGCTCTTCAGGACGACGGCGTGACGGTCCGCGAAGGCGGCGACCTGCGGCAGATGGGTCACCACGATCACCTGGGCCTTCTCGGCCAACCGCGCGAGCCGCTTACCGACCTCGACCGCGGCCCGGCCGCCGATCCCGGCGTCGATCTCGTCGAACACCAGCGTCGGCACGGGATGCGTGTCCGACAGGATCACCTCGAGCGCGAGCATCACCCGCGACAGCTCGCCGCCGGACGCGGCCTTCTGCAGCGGCCGCGCCGGGCTGCCCGGGTTCGCCGCGAAGCAGAACTCGACCTCGTCGATGCCGAACGGGCCGGGGGTCGTCTCGTGCACCTCGACGGACAGCTTCGCGTGCGGCATCGCCAGCCCGGTCAGCTCCTCGGACACCGCGACACCGAGGCGTTCGGACGCTTCGATGCGGGCCTCCCGGACCTGCCGGCCGAGGTCGGCTAGGGTGGCGTCCAGCTCGGCCAGCTCCGCGGTCAACTGCTCCACGCGCTCGTCGCTTCCCTCGAGCTCGGCGAGCCTGGCCGCGGCCCGCTTCGCCCACTCCAGCACCTCGTCGACAGTGCCCTGCTCGGCCCCGTACTTGCGGACCAGCCCGTGCAGCAGCGAACGCCGCTCGCTGACCACAGCCAGCCTTGCCGGATCGGTGTCGACATCGGCGGCGTACGACGAGAGCTCCTGAGCGAGATCGGCCGCCAGGTAGCCGAGCTCGCCCGCGCGATCGGACAGCTCGGCGATCTTCGCGTCGTGCTCGCGCTCGGCGTCCAGGACCTGTTTCGTCAACCCCAGCAGGCCCAGTACGTCGTTCGGCCGGGTGGAGTCGAAGTCCTCGGAGGCAAGGGCATCCGCGGCGGACGTGGCCGCCGTACGCAGACCGTCGGCGTACGCGAGCCGCTCCTCCTCGGCCGCGAGCTCGGTGTCCTCACCGGACAACGGCTCCGCCTTCGCGACCTCGTTCAGACCGAAGCGCAGCAGATCCGCCTCCGCCAGGCGATCGCGCTCACGGGTGGTCAGCTCGGTCAGCTCGGCCTCGACGTCACGATGCCGCTTGTACGCCGCGGAGTACTCCTGCAGCGGGACCAGAACCGCCTTGCCGGCAAAGGTGTCGAGGGTCTCGCGCTGCCGTGCGGGCTGCAGCAGCCGCCACTGATCGGCCTGCCCGTGGATCGCGACCAGGTCGCCGGACACCTCGCCGAGCACCGACACCGGCACGGACGCGCCGCCGAGGAACGCCCGCGAACGGCCCTCCGACGACAGCTCCCGCGCGATCAGCAGCTCGTCGTCGTCCAGCTCGCCGCCACGGTCCTCGGCCTGCTGCACGATCGCCCGCGGTACGGCGCTCGCACGCCCCTCGACCCGCGCGCGCCGGGTCCCGTGCCGCACCAGACCGCTGTCCGCGCGGCCGCCGAGCAGCATGTTCACGCCGGTCACGACCATCGTCTTGCCGGCCCCGGTCTCACCCGTGACGGCGGTGAAACCCGGGTCGAGGTCCAGCGTCGCGTCCTCGATCACGCCCAGCCCGGTGATGCGGATCTCCGAGAGCATTGGTCAGTGTCCGTTTCCGTTGCGTTTGCGCTCGGCGGCCCCACGCCAGCCGAGCACCGGGAGGTCGAACTTCGCCACCAGCCGGTCGGTGAACGGCGCCTCGTGCGCCCGGGCCAGCCGGACCGGCGTCGTACCCCGCCGGACCTGGATCTCGGCACCGGGCGGCACCTCGACCATCCGCCGGCCGTCGCACCACAGCACACCGCGGCCGTTCCACGAGGGCACCAGCTCGATCGACAGGCGGGACGTCGGCGCCACCACGATCGGCCGGGAGAACAGCGCGTGCGCACTCAGCGGCACCATCAGAATCGCCTCGACCTCGGGCCAGACGATCGGCCCGCCGGCCGAGAACGCGTACGCCGTACTGCCGGTGGGGGTCGCGACCACAACACCGTCACAGCCCCAGCGCGACAGCGGCCGGTCGTCCACCTCGACCAGGACCTCGAGCGTCTTCTCCCGGGCGGCCTTCTCCACGCTGGCCTCGTTCAGCGCCCAGGTCTCGAAGATCAGGTTGTCGTCGAGGCGGACGTCGACGGCCAGCGTCATCCGCTCCTCGACCGTGTACGTGCGGTCGACCACCACCTGAACGATCCGCTCCAGGTCGTCGACCTCCGCCTCGGCCAGGAACCCGACGTGGCCCAGGTTCACCCCGAGCACCGGCGTACCGTGCGGGCGGGCCAGCTCGGCGCCGCGCAGGATCGAGCCGTCGCCGCCGAGCACCATGATCAGCTCGACGTCGTTGGCCGCCTTCTCCGGGTCGTCGACGACCTCGACCGGGTCGAGCTTGAGCTCCTCGGCCTCGATGCCGAGCAGCCGGACCAGCATCCCGGCATCGGTCAGCAGCCGGTGGGCGTCGCGGGCGACCTCGACCGCCTGCTCCCGGCCGGTGTGCGTCACCAGCAGCACGCGCCGTGGCTCGTGCTCAGCCAACCCATGCCCCCTTCACTGAGGTCCGCGCTCGATCGCCGTCCGGAGCATCGTCTCATCCAGAGGCGGCGCAACTCGTCGTATCCACAGGAAGTATTCGACATTTCCTGACGGACCAGGCAACGGGCTGGCCGCCACGCCTTGGATTCCCCAGCCGAGCTCGTGGGCCTTCGCCGCGACGTTCCTGACCGCATCCGCCCGGAGCTCGGGGTCGCGGACGACGCCGCCCTTGCCCAGCCGGTCCTTGCCGACCTCGAACTGCGGCTTCACCATCAGCACCAGGTCGCCGTCCGGCTCGACCACGCCGATCAGCGCGGGCAGGACGAGGGTCAGGCTGATAAAACTCAGATCGCTGACCACGAGATCGACCGGATCCCCGCCGATGTCCTCCAGCGTCAGCGTGCGGACGTTCGTGCGGTCCATCACGGTGACCCGCTCGTCGGTCTGCAACGCCCACACCAGCTGGCCGTATCCGACGTCGACCGCGATCACGTGCGCGGCGCCGTTGCGCAGCAGTACGTCGGTGAAGCCGCCGGTGGACGCGCCCGCGTCGAGCGTACGGCGGCCCTTCACCTGGACGTCCGGGAACGCTTCGAGCGCACCGATCAGCTTGTGCGCGCCGCGGCTCGCGTAGCCCGGGTCCTCGTGCTCGGAAGTGTCGACGACGATCGGCGCGTCCGCACCGACCCCGGTCGCGGGCTTGCCGGCCACGGTCCCGGACACCTTCACCTTGCCGGCCGCGATCAGCTCACTCGCGTGCTCCCGCGAGCGCGCGAGCCCACGACGTACCAGCTCGGCATCGAGCCGCGACCGCTTGACTCCTTTGGCCACCCTCGGCTGCTCAGCCCCGGTCGTTCTGGTCGACGTCGGCCTCGACCAGCGCGGTCTGCAGTCGCTCGTGCAGGTCGGCGTACACCTCACCGTGCTCACTCACCGGCCGCTCCCGCAACCCGTCCAGCCGCGCCATGGTCTCCTCGACCAACGGATGCCCGCCTTCGTCACCGGTCTCGTCGTACTCCGGGTCCTCGGCGGAGGCGGCCTCGAACGAGTGCTCGTGCTCCTGCCCCGGCGCCCGAGCGAACTCAGGCCCGAACTCAACAGCCGCCGGATCCACGTGCCCCCCGTGCTCCTCCTCGCCGTGCGCACCGTCGTGCTCCGCGTCGTGCGCGACTTCGTCCGTGGTGCTCTGGGGGTCGGGCTCGGTGTCGTAGTCGGGTTGCGCGGGAGTCGCGTCGGGCTGGTCCGGGTTGAAGCCGGGCTCGACGTCCGGGTCCACGTCCGGTGGGAACTGCTCGCCGGGATGCTCGGTCATGTCAGGCCTTCTTCGCCGTCTTCTTGGCGGGAGCCTTCTTGGCTGCCTTCTTCGCCGCCGCCTTCTTGGCCGGTGCGACCTTCTTGGCGGCTGCCTTCTTGGCGGGCGCCTTCTTGACCGGCACCTCGTCGACCACGGTCGCCTCGAGAACCTCGTCCACAACCGGCGCCGGCTCGGCGGCACGCTCAGCCGCGGCAGCGTGTGCCTCCGCCAGCTCGGTCTCCAGCGCCTTCACCCGGCGGGTGAGCGCGGCAACCTCCTCGGACCGGACGAACCCGAGCCGCGCGACCGCGCCCTCGACCTCGTTCGCCACGATCGCCTGCAGCAGCTGACGGTTGCTCTTGCTGGTGGCAACGATCTCGTCGGCCAGGTCACTCACCCTGGTCGTCAGCGAGTCCGCCCCCGTCTGCTGCAACAGCGCCTTCGCAGCCGACTGGGCCTTCTGCTTGGTGACCTCGGTCAACCCGTTCGCCAGTTGTACGTAGCCGCGCAGTGCGTCCATCACCATGACTGCCTCCTAGCATCGTCCCCAGCAACGGTATCGCCTCACTGCCGCAATACCAGCCGGACCTGCCTACTTGTCGAGGCCGATGCGGTGCAGGGCTGCGTCCAGGGCAATCGCGTCGGCGGTGGGGGCGGGTTTCGGGCGGGGGCGGCGGCCGCGGGAAGTGGCCTTTGCGGGCTTGACCGGCTCGGCGGGCGCGTCGACTGCGGTCCAGACCGCGGACAGGATCGCGCGCAGACCGTCGTACGGCTCGCCCTCACCCTTGACCGTGACGGCGTTGTCCACGACCTCGGCCGTCCAGCCCTCGCACGCGTGCTTGCTGCCCTCGACACTCACCCCGGGCTGTTTCTGCGCGAGCGCGCTCAGCCCAGCTGCGATGTACGTCGGACGCTGGTTCTTCGGCGCCCGCGCCAGGTCGTACGCGTCGTGCACCCCGGTCGCGACCCACAGGCTCGCGATCCCGACCGCGTTCGCCCCCTCGATGTCGGAGTCCAGGCGGTCCCCGATCATCAATGGGTGCTTGGCTTCCAGCCGTTCGATGCTCGTCTCCAGCAGCGGCGGCTCGGGCTTTCCGGCGACCACCGGATCCACCTCGACCGCGGCCCGGACGGCCTGCACCAGCGTGCCGTTCCCGGGGGCCTTGCCGGCCGCAGTCGGGATCGTCTGGTCCATGTTGGTCGCGAACCACTTCGCGCCCTCGTTGACCGCGTGCGCGCCGTCGGCGAGCATCACCCAGTTCACGTCCGGGTCGAAGCCCTGTACGACCGCGACCGGGTGCGCGTCGCTGCTCCGGACCGGCGTCAGCCCGTACTCCTCGAGCGCGACGTGCAGCCCCTCGCCGCCGACCACGAGCACCGGCGAGCCCTTCGGGAACTCGCTCGCCACGAGCTTCGCCGCGGCCTGCGCCGAGGTCACCACGTCGTCGGCGATCACGTCCAGCCCGAACGACGCGAGGTGCTCGGCAACCACCCGCGCCGGCCGGCTCGCGTTGTTGGTGATGTACCCGATCCGCATGCCTTCCTTGGCAGCCTTGCGGAGGTTCTCGGGCGCGTCCGGCACCGGATCCGGGCCGACGTACACGACGCCGTCGAGATCCAGCAGCGCGACGTCGTACCGGCTCGCGAGCGCTTCGTCACACGCCGACAGCGGTTCGGGAGCGGTTCGTTCCGTGCTCATCCTTCACCCCGTACGATTCCGCGCATGCCGGATGCGGTGCTGACCCTCGAACCCCTGCGCGCGTGGCGGTTCGTCGCGGGCAAGGTGAGTGCGCTGGGCGCCGTCACGTCGCCGCCGTACGACGTGCTGGAACCCGCCATCGTCCGGCGGCTGACTGATTCTGATCTGCACAACATGGTGAGGCTCATCCTTCCACGCGATCCGGACCTCGGACCTGCCCGGTACGACGAACCGGCCCGGCGGCTGGTTGGGTGGCAGCGGGACGGCGTTGTGGTGCAGGACGAGCAGCCGGCGCTGTACGTGTACGAGCAGCGTCTGGGAGACGCCGTACTGTGCGGACTGGTCGGCTCGCTGCGCCTGGATCCGGCGCGGCGCGTAGTACTGCCCCACGAGAACGTGATGCCGCACTGGGTCGACGACCGCCTGCGGCTGATGGAGGCGACGGACGCGGACCTGGAGCCGATCCTGCTCGCGTACGCGGACGGTGGGGTGGCCAGCGATGCGGTGGACGCCGCGCGGACCGGTGAGCCGTGGGTGGAGGCTGAGACGTACAACGGCGCCGAACACCGGATCTGGCGGATCAGCGACCCTGAGGCACTGGCAGGAATCCAAGCAGAGCTGGCCAAGCACGAGGCGGTCATCGCGGACGGGCACCACCGCTACGCGGCGTACCTGGAGCGCCAGCTGCGTGCGCCGTACCGGCAGAGCGCTGAGGTCGGTCTGGCGATGCTGGTGGACTACGTACGGCACCCGTTGACGCTGGACCCGATCCACCGCGTCGTACCGGGTCTGGACCTGGAGACTGTGCGGCTGCGTACGCCGTCGAGCTTCCAGCTGCAGCCCGGTCGCTCAGAGGGTGACCCGACCCGCATCTCGGTCACGGACGGCTCCGACTGGCTGACGCTGCACATCGCGTCTGAGGTCCCCACGGTCGCGCTGCTGCACACGGAGCTGCTGCCGGCGTGGGGAGTGTCTGAGGACGACATCAGCTTCCACCACACGCTGGCTGACGCACTGGCGCTGGCTGACACGCAGCAGGTCGCTGTAGAGCTCACAGCACCCCGCATGGACCAGGTACTGCGTTCTGCCGCGCAAGGCGTCGTACTGCCGCAGAAAGCCACCTCGTTCGGCCCGAAGCCGCGCGTGGGGCTGCTCTTCCGGACCCTGTGACTAGCCGGGCACGTACATCGTCAGGTTCCGCCAGGACTCCGCGCTGTCCTCGGAATCGTGGTGCGGGTTTCGGAACAGATTGGCGTATTCGGCGATCTCGGCCAGCGACCACCAGACCTCGAACAGCTCCATGGCCGCAGGACGAGGAGTCACCGGACCCGCTTCTGCCTGGTACGCCGGCAGGACGTCGGCCGGCCCACCAAGTACGGCGGCCAGATCGCGTTCTCGCGGCGCGAGCTGCACGGTGTCCCAATCGATCAGGCGCAGACCGTCCGTCGTCCGTACGACGTTGGCGCTGTGCGGCTCGCCGTGCGTCACCACCCACGGGTCGTCCGACGCCTCGACCTCGCGGACCAGCGAGTCGTAGTGCGCGAGCCTGTCGTGGACGTGCTCGAGCGCACCCGCCAGCCGTCGCCGGGTGGGCTCGGCGTACGGCCCTGACGACCACGGGCGATCGAGATTCGCGAGTGCGTCCAGCAGCGCGTCTCGGCCCGGCACGGCGAATTCCCAGCGCTGCAAGGCTTTCGGAGGCGTCGCGACGTGCAGACGACCGAGGATCCCGGCGATCTGTGCGCGCTCCGCCGGATCGTCCCACGCACCGTCCGGAGTACTCCAGCCCTGCAAGTACGGCAGAACCACCACCATCCATCCCGGCAGCATCTCGCGGGCGAGCAGGCCGGTGCGATCGGGCAACGGCGGGACGACGAACTCGTAGCCGCGGTCCGCGAGCTCCATCGTCGTCTGCGTGGCCGCCTCGATGGCACCCTTCAGCTGGCCGGCGGTCGAGCCGAGCCAGTGGCCGTGCGGATCGAGCCGATCCGCGGTCACGAACCAGCGTGGACCGTCGGCGTCAGAGGCGATCCAGTGACAACTGCCGAATCCCACCGGCGCGTAGGTCACCTCGGCAGCGTGGAAACCCCAGTGCTCACTGAGGAATCCGCTCACCAGGTCGCACGAGATGTCATCCGGCTCGTCCCTCATGCCCCGCGACCCTAGTCGCGGAACCGGCGTAGGTCAGGTGGTTTACGGCCGGTGGTACAGGCTGAGGAACTGCTCACGCAGGGGCTTCCGCGCGGCCCTGTGGCGCTCTGTGAGACGCCCGAGCGTGAAAGAGAGCTCTGGGTCGTCCTGGGCTGCCGCGTCGTCAGCCATGGCCGTCAGGGCGTCCGCAGCGGCACAGTGGTCCTGGTGCTGCCCTAGCAGCTCCTGGTACTTCGCTGCGTTGGCGGCTGTCGCTCTTGCTTCCTCCCCGAGCACGGTGGCGCTGGTGTCGGCGGCGTACCGCACACGCTTCGCCAGCAGCCGTACTTGGTGCCAGTCATCGTCTGGTGTCCACGGCTCGAGCCGGTCGGCCTCTCGGGTGAACCTGTCGGTGGCGGACTGCAGGAGCTGCGGCAGCACTTCGCTGCAAGGCCTGTCTGCTTTGGGCTTCAGGTCGGGTGCTGCGGCGACCGCTTCGAGTGTCGTGAGCAGCTCCCTGGTGGCGTCACCCAGGACGACCTCGGCAGAGCGGGCGGCTGCGCGGTCCAGACCGAGCGTGAGCGCGGTGAGGATCGTGTCGACGTGCTCATCGTTGTCTTCGCTGGTGACGCTCTCGCGGACGAGTGCAGCGATCACCTCGAGGTCGCGTGCTTCGCCACAGGCTTGCGCGAGTGCCGCCAGATCCGCCCGCAGCCCGGTCGCCCAGTCGCCGGCCAGCAGCTTGCGGAACAGTTTCAGATCGCTCCGCAGCCGCCGGCAGGACACCCGTACCTGATGGATGGCGTCGTCCTCACCGTTCGCCACCATCCCGACCGACTTCTCGAGCCGACGCGCACCCCTGGCCAGCGCGGCCCCCACCAGCACCCGAACCGGCTCGTCGGCCGCCGGCGCACCCGCAGCCCCCACGACCTACTCCTCGCTGCCCTTGGACTCCCCTTCAACCCCGGACGCCACCTCGTCGTCG
>DASXXB010000462.1:0-49408 GCA_036503355.1 Kribbella sp.
GAGGCCTGGGAACGGTTCATCGCGCAGCCGGAACACAGCCCGGAAGCGGTTTCCGAAATTTCCGGCGTACCGGCGGAAACGATCCGAGAAGCGGCCCGGCTGTACGCGACCGGCGGGAACGCCGCGATCTATTACGGTCTCGGCGTCACCGAGCACAGCCAGGGCTCCACGATGGTGATGGGGATGGCCAACCTCGCGATGGCGACCGGCAACATCGGCCGGCCGGGCGTCGGCGTGAACCCGATGCGCGGGCAGAACAACGTGCAGGGGTCGTGCGACATGGGCTCGTTCCCGCACGAGCTCCCCGGGTACCGGCACGTGTCCGACGACGACGTCCGCGGCATCTACGAGCACCTCTGGGGTACGCCGATCCTGAACGAGCCCGGCCTGCGGATCCCGAACATGTTCGACGCGGCCATCGACGGATCGTTCAAGGCGCTGTTCGTGCAGGGCGAGGACATCGCGCAGTCGGACCCGAACACGCAGCACGTCTTCGCCGCGCTCGGTGCACTCGACCTGCTGGTCGTCCAGGACCTGTTCGTCAACGAGACCGCGAAGTTCGCGCACGTTCTGTTGCCGGGGACATCGTTCCTGGAGAAGGACGGGACGTTCACCAACGCCGAGCGGCGGATCAACCGGGTCCGGCCGATCATGGCGCCGCAGACCGGGAAGCAGGAGTGGGAGATCGTCTGCGAGATCGCGCAGGCGATGGGGTACCCGATGCACTACGACTCGGCCGCGCAGATCATGGACGAGATCGCGATCACCACACCGACGTTCGCCGGCGTCTCGTTCGCCAAGCTCGACGAACTCGGGTCGATCCAGTGGCCGTGCAACGTGGAGCATCCGTCCGGTACGCCGATCATGCACTCGGACGAGTTCACGCGCGGCAAGGGACGGTTCATGGAGACCGTGTACGTGCCCACGTCGGAGCGCTCGACGCGGAAGTTCCCGCTGATCCTGACCACCGGGCGGATCCTCTCGCAGTACAACGTCGGGGCCCAGACCCGCCGTACCGCGAACGTGGCCTGGCATGCGGAGGACGTGCTGGAGATCCATCCGCACGACGCGGAGGTGCGCGGGGTGACGGACGGGGACCTGGTGGCGTTGTCCAGCCGGGTCGGGCGCACGGAGCTGCGCGCGAGGATCTCCGACCGGATGCCCGTCGGAGTCTGCTACACCACGTTCCACCATCCGGTGAGCGGCGCGAACGTCGTCACGACGGACAACTCCGACTGGGCGACCAACTGTCCCGAGTACAAGGTCACCGCGGTGCAGGTCGATCTCGTCCCGCACCCGGTCGCCGGCGACGTCGAGCGCGAGCCTGTAGTTGCCGGCGGCAATCGATGAGCGGGGGCGTACCGCCGTACGTCCGGCTGGCGAACGAGATCGCCGCCCAGTTCGCCCACCGGTCCCCCGCGGACGCGGCGACCGCGATCGCGAACCACCTCAAGGCGACCTGGGACCCGCGGATGCGCCAGGACCTCATCACCCACGCAACCTCCGGCGCCACCGACCTGGACCCCGCCGCAGCCCTGGCCGCCCAAAAACTCCAGACCCTATGACCCACGCACAAGATCACCCGGCCGCCCCGTCGCCAGATGGAGAAGCCGCTCGGTTCGACAAGGTGGGGTGGGTCGGGGAGGGTGGGGCTGTGGAGGACAGGCCTGGGCAGACACCTACCGACGGCCTTCGGGCGCGCGGGGACGCGGTGGCGTGGGACGTCGCCCGGAGGCTGGCCCACGCCGTGGCACGACCGGCGCCCGTGGTCTCGCGAGCGCTGAGCGAGGCCGACGGATGTGTCCTGGGTACGCCGTTGGTGTCGCCGGTCGCAGTACCGCCGGTGGACCGGGCCGCGATGGACGGGTACGCCGTCCGCGGACCAGGCCCGTGGCGAGTGATCGGGCACGTGCCGGCCGGCTCCTCGGATCCCGGCGTACTCGAAGACGGCCAGGCGACCGGGATCGTCACGGGTGCGGCGGTTCCGGCCGGAGCCACGTCCGTGGTGCGGTCCGAGGACGCGGTCGTCACCGGTGACCACCTCGAAGGACCGTCCGGCTTGCAAGGACCATCCGGCGTGGATGGAGCGTCCGGCGAAGGGCGGCACATACGGCGTACCGGCGAGGAGTGCAGGCCTGGTGATCGGCTGCTGCCGGCCGGAGTCGTCGTCGACCCAGCCGTACTGGGCCTGGCTGCGACCGTCGGCCTCAACCGTCTGACCGTCGTCCCACCACCCACGGTCGCCGCACTGATCACCGGCGACGAACTGGTGCACCGCGGCCCGTCCACCCCGGGTCGCGTCCGCGACGCGATCGGTCCCATGCTCCCCGGACTCGTCACCCGCGCCGGCGCACTGAACGCCGTACACAGGCACCTGCCGGACTCGCGCGACGAGCTGACCGCGGCTCTGACCGCAGCCCAGGCGGACCTGATCCTCGTCTCCGGATCGTCCGCCGCGGGACCGGCCGACCACTTGCGCCCAGCCTTGACCGAACTCGACGCCGACCTGATCGTCGACGGCGTCGCCTGCCGGCCAGGCCACCCACAAGCGCTCGCCCAACTCCCCGACGGACGGCTTGTGCTCGGTCTCCCCGGCAATCCGTTCGCCGCGCTCGTGGCATTCCTGACGCTGGGTGTCGCGAGCATCCTGCGGATGCGGGGTCTTCCGCTGCCTGACCTGACCAACATCGCCGTCCCGGGCGGCATCAGCTGCCACCCGTCGAGCACCCGGCTCGTCCCGGTCCGCCTCACCGCGCAAGGCGCCGTACCGGTCGGTCACGGCGGCGCCGCCATGCTCCGCGGCCCCGCCGCCGCCGACGCCCTCGCCGTCGTAGCCCCGGGCCCCGCCGAAGCCATCGCCGCCCGTCTCCTCCCGATCAATCCCGGGGCCCACTCATGGCTCACCTGATACTCGTGCCCGGAGCCCGGTCATGGGCCGGCTGATCGCGCGCCGCCCGGTCGTACGGATCGGGCCGAACGGCGAGCGCTCGCGCCCGGACTCGATCGCCGTGGAGGAGCCGCTCGAGCTGCGCGTCGACGGCAAGCCGCTGGCCGTCACGATGCGGACGCCCGGGCACGACGTCGAGCTTGCACACGGGTTCCTGCACACCGAGGGCGTGATCGGCTCCGTCGACGACATCCGCGACGCCCGGTACTGCGACTCGCGCGACGACGAAGGCCGCAACACCTACAACGTCCTCGACCTCGGTCTCGCGCCGGGCGTCCCCGCGCCGCTCGCCGGCGTCGAGCGCAACTTCTACACCACGTCGTCCTGCGGCGTCTGCGGGAAGGCCTCGCTGGACGCCGTACGCACCAAGACCCGCCACTCCCCGGCGGCCGACGACGTCACCATCAGGTACGACGTACTCGCCGGACTCCCCGATGCGTTGCGGGCCCAGCAGCAGGTCTTCGACCGTACCGGCGGACTGCACGCCGCCGGACTGTTCACGCCGGCCGGCGAGCTCCTCGTCGTACGCGAGGATGTCGGCCGCCACAACGCCGTCGACAAGGTCGTCGGCTGGGCGCTGCTCAACGGGCACATCCCGGCGCGTGGGCTGATCCTGATCGTGTCCGGCCGGACCTCGTTCGAGCTCGCGCAGAAGGCGGTGATGGCCGGGATCCCGGTCCTCGGGGCGGTCTCGGCCCCGAGCTCGCTGGCGATCGACCTCGCCACCGAGTCCGGTCTCACGCTCGCGGGCTTCATCCGCAACGGCAGTCTGAACGTGTACAGCCGGGCTGATCGGATAAATGTCGACGCCGCCGAGCTGCCTACGATGTCCCAGGCATGAACGACTACGGAGTCACCGGCGCGACCATCAGCGTCGAGGAACTGCTCAAGCTGCCGATCAACCGGGTCTGGTCCGGCATCACTGCGATCGACAGGTACGGCGAGTGGAGCCCGGAGTGCTTCTACGGCGCCTGGCTCGAGAAGGGCATCCGCTTCGAGGCGCGGAACCGGTTCGCGGACGGATTCGAGACGTACGTGACCTGCGCGGTCACCGTGATCGAGGAGCCCAGGCGTTTCGGTTGGGAGGTGTACGGCGATGAGGAGGTCCCGCTCGCGCGCTGGGAGTACGAGCTGGTCGAGTTGGGCGAAGAGACGCTCGTCCGTCAGACCTTCACGCACGGCCCGGGCGAGAGCGGGCTGCGGATGGGCGTCGGGAAGCACCCGGAGCGCGCCGCCGAGATCATCCAGGGCCGCCTCGACGAACTGGCTGCCAACATGCGCACAACCCTCCACGCCATGGAGTCGGCCTTGCGCTGATGGTCAGGAGGCTTCGCTGGCTGCCTGGCTGCTGGGCGGTGCCGTCCACAGGCAGTCGGCGGTGCCGGCCTCGAGGTGTTCCTGGTAGATGCCGACCTTCCAGGTGATGACGTTCAGGCACTCGTTGAGCTCGGCGATCTGGGCGCTCACGTAGTCCTGGTGGCTCTTCAGCAGCGCCAGCCGATCCGCCTCGTTGCCGGGCCCTTGCCGGACCAGGTCCGTGTACTTGCGGATCGTGTCGAGCGGCATCCCCGACGAGCGAAACTTGATGCACATGTTCAGCCAGTCGACGTCGTCCTCGGAGTAGACGCGCCGCCCGTTCGACTCCCGCCGTACCGGATCGGCGAGCAGGCCCTCGCGCTCGTAGAACCGCAACGCGTGCACACTCAACCCGGTCCGCTCCGCCACCTGCCCGATGCTCAGTCCACCCATAGCCGCAGCCTAACCCCGGTTCAAAGCAGCGGTTTGAGTGCGGAGAGGGCCTGGTGTACGTCGGTGCGGGTCGTGTAGATGTGGAACGAGGCGCGGAGCTTCCCGTCGCGGACGGCTGCCCGGATGCCCGCCGCCGCGAACGCCTCCTGTGCACCAGGGAGATTCGTGCTGACGATTGCGCTGTCGGACGGTTCGAGCCCGAGGCCGTCGCGGAACTCGTTCGCGAGTGCGAGATTGTGCCGGTTGATCGTGCCGACGCCGATCTGCTCGACCAGTTCGAGCGCCGGCGCGGCGCCGACGAAGCTGAACCAGGCCGGCGACTGGTCGAAGCGCCGCGCGCCCGGAGCGAGCTCCATCGTCGGCCCGTAGTACGAGCCGTGCACGTCGCGGGCGGCGTACCAACCGGCCGCCGACGGACGGCACAGCTCCTGCAGTCGCGGCGAGAGGTACCCGAACGTGGCGCCGCGCGGCGACATCAACCACTTGTAACTGTGGGCGATCAGCGCGTCGACGCCGTCGACCGTCAGCGGATGCCAGCCGACCGCCTGGGTGGCGTCGAGCACCACGAGCGCGCCGATCTGCTTGCTGGCGGCAATGACCGCGGGCAGGTCGAGTACGGCGCCGGTCGACGACTGGACGGCACTCACAGCAACCACGTCGACTCCCGGCGTGATCGCCGCGACCAGGTCCTGCGACGGTACGGCGACCACCTGGACGCCGCGGTCCGCGTGCACCTGCCAGGGGAACACGTTCGAGGTGAACTCCACGTCGTCGGTCAGCACCCTCGCGCCGTCCGGCAACGCGGTCGCGATCGGCGCCACCGCCGCGGACACCGTACTGCCGACGAACACGTCCGCGGCCTGCGCCCCGACCAGCCGCGCGAACGACTCCCGCGCCCGCGTCGTCGACTCGTCCCACGGCTCCCAGCTCGTCGCCCCGACCCGCCAGTCGGAAAGCGCTCGCTGCAGTGCGTCCCACGCCGGTCGCGGCGGCAGCCCGTACGACGCCGTGTTCAGCCAGCCCGGCTCCGGATCCCACAGCCCGTCGATGTCCATGCACACACCTTAGGCAGATCGTCGGAGAATCGAGGTCCTGAACCATTGTCTGGGAAATCGATTTCTGCGACACTCGCCGCCAAGAACACGCACGGAACAGCACAAGGGAGTAAGGGCATGCGGCAACGGAAACTCAGGATGCTCGTCGGATCGGCACTGGTTGCCGCATCGCTCGTCCTCGCCGGCTGCAATGCGTCGTCCGGCGGCTCGGCGGATTCGGGCAGCAAGGGCGGCACGACCGAGATCACCTTCTGGCAACAGCAGTTCGAGCCCTACCAGCAGAAGTGGTTCAAGTCGTACGTCGACAAGTTCAACGCCTCGCAGACCGCCGTGAAGGTCAAGTACCAGGTCGTCCCGGGCGACACGTGGACGCAGAAGCTCAAGGCGGCGCAGGCCGCCGGCACGCAGCCCGACGTCGCGACGACGAACTACGGCGGCATCCCGGCCGGTGTCGCGAACGGCCAGTTCGCCGAGCTCGACGGCCTGCTGCCGGACAAGGCGTGGAGCGACATCAAGGCCAACGTCAGCGGGTTCGTCCAGGTCGGCGGCAAGCACTACGCGTACCCGATGCTCGTCGAGCCCTCGACGGTGCTGTACTACCGCAAGGACCTGGTCAAGGCCGCCGGGCTCGACCCGAACACGCCGCCGAAGACCTGGGACGAACTGCTCGGCTGGGCCGAGAAGCTGACGACCGGCAAGGTCAAGGGCATGACCATCGCCTCGGTGGCGCCCGATCTCGGCTGGTCCAGCTGGGGCCTGCAGTACAACGCGTGCGGTCACCTGCCGATCAACGACGACTGGTCGGCCGCCAACGCGAAGGACCCGTGCTACACGAAGCTGTTCGAGTTCTACCAGACGCTGTTCCAGAAGGGCTGGATCCCGCAGCAGCCGAAGGTCGGGTACCCGGACGCGACGCCGTACGGGCAGGGCCAGGTGGCGATGATGGCGAACGGCTCCTGGGCGGTCGGCCAGCTCAAGCAGAGCTTCCCGGCGATGATCAAGAACACCGCGGTGGCGCCGTTCCCGTCGGTCGACGGAGACGCGAGCAAGCCGACCGCGACGCTCGGCGGCTGGACGCTCACGGTCGACGGCAAGTCCAAGAAGAAGGAGGCCGCGGCCAAGTTCATCGAGTACCTGCTGGCCGGCGACCCGGCGATCATGGCCGACTTCTTCCGGCAGAGCGGCTTCTCGAAGTACACCGTCCGCACCTCTGTCGACCAGGCGCTGGCCAATGACCCGGCCGCCACGTCCGACCCGTTCATGAAGATCATCAGCGAGAAGGTCGTCGCGACCGGCAAGGCCGAGCCGGCCTACCCGTTCGACATCTCGCTCGCGTTCGCGACCGCGATCGAGTCGGTGATGAAGGGCAAGTCCGACATCCCGTCCGCGACCCAGAAGGCGAGCGACGCGATCGACCGCGTCATCAAGCAGCAGCATCTCAAGGGCACGGCGCCGCAGAGCTGACCGGCCGCTCACGGAGGACACTGAATGTCCATGATCGACACCTCGACCCAGCCGGCGTCTCCGGACACCGCGGCGGCCGCCCCGGGCGGTCCGTCGCGGCGCCGCCGCCGGGGAACCCGCACCGAGCAGGTTCCCCGGCACCTCCGCGCGCATCTCACGGCGTACCTGATGATCACGCCGATGGTGGTGCTGCTGGGCATCTTCGTCATCTGGCCGCTCGTCTACGCGTTCTATCTCAGCTTCTTCGAGATGAGCTTCTACAAGGACGCCAAGTTCGTCGGGCTCGACTTCTACCAGTACGTGCTCACCGACCCGGAGTTCTACGACTCGTTGTTCGTCGGCTTCAGGTTCGCACTCATGGTCGTCCCGGCGATCCTCGTTCTCGCGCTGCTGCTGGCGAGCTTCATCGCGACGCTGTCGCGGCGGGCGGCGGCGTTCATGAAGACGACCGTCTACGTGCCGGCCGTCGTCTCGAGCGTCGTCGCCGCGATCATCTTCGTCTTCATCTACCAGGACGAGGGCTTCGCGAACTGGTTCGCCGGGCTGTTCGGGGCGGGGCCGATCGCGTGGCTCAACACGGCGTCGACCGCCCTGCCGGCCGTGGCGATCCCCGCGATCTGGCTGGGCTTCGGCGTGTCGACCCTGATCATGCTGGCCGGCATTCTCGACATCCCGGACAGCTACTTCGAGTCGGCCAAGCTCGACGGCGCGAACTTCTGGCAGCGCACCCGCTACGTCACGATCCCGTGCCTGCGCAACGTGATCCTGTTCCTGCTGGTCACCGGGGTGACGCTGACGATCCAGGAGTTCCAGCTGCCGCTGGTGATGACGAACGGCGGCCCGGTCAACGCGACGAACACGCCGAACCTGTACATCTTCAACAGCTTCCGCGACGGTACGCCGTACGCGACGAGCTACTCGCTGACGGCGGCGCTGGTGCTGTTCGTCGTCCTCGGCGCCATCTCGATCATCATCTTCCGGGTCGTCAGCTCCGAGAAGTCGTCGGACGCCTGAGGCGTCACCGAAAGGACCTTCGATGAACCGTTCGTGGTACGCCCCGCGCCGGCTGCTCTCGTACCTGCTCGTCACCTGCATCGCCGTGACCGCGATCTTTCCGCTGGCGTGGATGGCGATCTCCGGGTTCAAGAGCCAGACCGAGGTACTCCGTTCCCCGTTCCAGTTCTTCCCCGACGTCTGGCGGCTCGACAACTACCGCCAGATCCTGGCCGACCCACCGTTCGTGCGCGCGATGACGATCACGTTCGTCGGCGCCGTCATCTTCACGGTCGCGAGCCTGGTGGTGAACTCGCTGGCGGCGTACGCGTTCGCCCGCCTCGACTTCGCCGGGAAGCGGTTCTGGTGGGTCGTCTGCATCACGCCGATGTTCGTCCCGGCGATGGCGATCCTGCTCACGTCGTTCGTCGTGGTCAGCAAGCTCGGCATGCTCGACACCCTGGCGGTGCTGATCATCCCCGGCGTCGCCTCGAGTGCCCAGATGTTCTTCCTGCGGCAGTTCTACCTGAACATGCCGGCCGGGGTGGAGGAGGCCGCGCTGATCGACGGCGCGACCCGCTGGCAGATCTTCCTGCGGATCTTCGTCCCGCAGTCCCTCGGGCCGTTCGTCGTGGTCGGCATCGCCTCGTTCCTGGCGTACTGGAACTCCTACGTCTGGCCCGTGCTGGTCGTGTCGAACCCGGATCTGACCCAGATCATGCAGTACCTCGCGACCTTCCGGTCGGCCCGCGGCAACGAGTGGGGAACGCTGATGGCCGGATCCACCCTGGCAGCACTACCGACCATCGTGCTGGTCCTGATCTTCCAGCGCTACATCGTCAACGGCGTCCGCCTGGCCGGCATGAAGTAGGCGCGACTTGACCAGCTCGATGGCCTGATCGAGGCCGCCGCCCTGACGCTCGACGACAAGACCCTCGACCGCATCGACGCACCCGACCGCTGACCCAAACCCTCACGCGCCGCCGAGATGCGGGTAGTACTTCTGGATCAGAGCTGGGTCGGCGCGCCCGCGACGGTAGGACTCGTGGGCGATCGGGTCCTTGGCCGGTGACGGCTCGTTGGCCTGGTTGTTCGTCGCCGCGCGGACCAGCCCGCCGAACACCCGATCGCGCGCGACGGCGGCGTCCTCGGCGTTGAGCCCGAGCTCGCGGGCCAGCGCCGTCTCGACCGCGTTGGCTGACGCTCCACTGTCCACCAGCCCGAACACCAGGTCGACGTCGTCGGTCACCATCCGGCCGGGCGGCAGCGGAACGGACATGTCGTCCGTCCAGCCCGGCGGACCGGCGGGTTCACGGGCCGGCTTCACCGCGGCGCGCCATCGCGCCGCCTCCGGCTCCTGGAGTGGCTCGACCTCCATCGTCGCCGTGATCAGCGGGTACACCCTCCCGGTGTTCCAGGACCGCTGGTACGGCGCCGGATCGAGCACCACGATCCGCTTTCCCTGCACCACGGGAATCTCGCCCGGCCGTCCTTCGTTCCAGATCCACGCCCCGTGCGCGTCGACCAAGTTGAACTGGCCGACGACGCCGCCTGGCGGCATCATGTCCCCGGACCCGTCCGCGGCAGCGACCATGGCCGCCGTCGGTGCCTCGCCGGGCAGGTGCCCGGTTCCCCGACGCAAGAACAGCCGGCGCCGGGAGCCGAGGAGGTTCGCCGCGAGCAGCGTGTGCAGCTGGAAGTTGTCGGCGACGCCGGTCATGGTCGCCCGGAACACCTGCCCTGACTCACGGTGTACGACGATCAGCGTCTCGTCGTCGAGCACGCGCAGCAGCCCGAGCAGCCACGGCGCGACGTCCGGAAATACCTCGTCGACCTGCTCCACCAGCGAACGGAGCCGTTCCCGTTGCGGCAACTCCCGGCGTACGTCGGTGCGCTGGCAGAGGAACAGGACAGGCTGCACCCAGTTCTCGCCGACCTCCCACGCGGCCGCGTAGCGGTCAGGTCGCTCAACTCCGCGCGCCTCGGCGGCCTGAAGATAGCGCTCCACGGCGCTGCCGTCGTCCCGGTCCGGCTCCGCGCCGAAGTACTCCCGGTACGACGCCACGAACGCGAGCACGTGCTCCATCACCTCGCAGGCACGTTCCACGAGCACCGGGACCACCGTCGGCGCCGACGTACCCGACGTCCCGACCATCGACCCCACGAGCTGCGCGAGCCCTGCTCCACCGCTCGTGTGGATCTCGGCGATCACCGGCAGGAGCCGCACGACGGCGGCGTCGAGTACTTCGGGACTCGCCTGCTGCGCGACCTCCACCAACTGCCGCCCGGCACTGGCGTACGCGTCGGAGTCCCGGTTCTGGAAGGCCGCGAGCAGGAGATCGATCGAGCCGTCGAGCTGCCCTGTGTGAGACACGCGCGGAAGCATACGGGGCGGCGTACGGTGGGGACAGCGTGAGAGTTCAGGGAGGGTGTTATGAGTTTTGACAGGCCCGGGTTGCCACATCCCGGTCATGAGATCGATCCGGCGGTCGGGGACGCGTTGCGCGAGGAGGGTGTGGAGCTGAGCGACGACGACGAGCCCGACATCCCGGAGCACCCAGGCCGGCCGTCCGCCGGGCCGCAGCCGAATTCGCCGCGCCGCCCGCCGCACGAGCCGGCGGAAGGCTGACTCCGCGTCTGTGCATTACCGTGGCATCCCATGACCGGGGTAGAGCCATGGCAGTGACGATGCGCGATGTTGCGCGCGAGGCCGGGGTGTCTCCCAAGACGGTCTCGAACGTGATGAACGGGTACCCCTACATCCGCGAGGAGACCCGGACCAGGGTGCTCGCGGCGATCGATGCCCTCGGCTACCGGATGAACCTGTCCGCCCGGAACCTGAAGTCCGGCCGGACCGGCATCATCGGGCTGGCCGTCCCCGAGCTCAGCCTGCCGTACTTCGGTGAGCTCGCCGACCAGGTCATCGTGGCCGCCGAGGAGCACGGCCTGACCGTGATGATCGAGCAGACCGGCGCCGACCGTGACCGGGAGCTGACCGTCCTGGCCCGGCCGCGCGGCCACCTCGTGGACGGCCTGCTCTACAGCCCGCTCGGCCTGGGCCAGGAGGACATCGGGCAACTGAAGTCGAACACGCCGATGGTGCTGCTCGGCGAGCGCATCTTCCACAGCCCGGTCGACCACGTGATGATCGACAACGTGGCCGGGACCAAGGCCGCGGTCGAGCACCTGCTGGCGCTCGGGCGCCGGCGGATCGCGGTGCTCGGCGTCCACCCCGGCGAGAAGGTCGGCACCGCCGCCATCCGGTACGGCGCCTACGCCGACACCCTCACCGAGCACGGCCTCCCGGTGCCGTCGGAACTGGCCTTTCCCGCCGGCCGTTGGCACCGCTCCACCGGCGCCGAGGCGGCCGAGCGACTGCTCGCGTCCGGCCTGGAGTTCGACGCGCTCCTCGGGCTGAACGACACCCTCGCGCTGGGTGCCCTGCGGGTCCTCACCCGGCACGGTATCCGGGTTCCGGACGACGTGGCGGTGGCGGGGTTCGACAACATCGACGAGGCCAGTTACAGCACGCCGAGCCTGACCACGGTCGATCCGGGCCGTGCGGAGATCGCCCGGCGGGCGGTCGACCTCCTGGTCCGCAGGATGGCCGGCGACGACGCGGAGCACGAGGAGATCGCCGCGCAGCCCAAGCTGCTCACCCGCGAATCCACGCTCGGCATCAACTGAGGTCTTGACGGTCCCGGGCCTCCCGTGCATCCTTTCTACACCGATGTACTACATCGGTGTAGAAGCTCGCCTGGAGGACAGAATGCCCCCTGATCTCGCACCGTTCCGTCCCGGGCGCCGAGCAGTTCTTGGTGGTCTGCTCGGCGCCGTCGCGCTCACCGGCTGCGGCAGCCTCGGTGCCAAACCGAAGGTCCGCGAATGGAACCTGTTCGGCGGCGGAGACGGCGCCCGCCTGCTGCAGATCCACCAGCAGTACGTCGCCGAGCACCCCGGCGTCGCGTTCCAGGCGCACACCCTGGCCTGGGGTCCGCCGTTCTACACCAAGCTGGCGATGTCCGCGGCCGGCGGCCGGTCGCCCGAGGTCGCGACCATGCACATGTCCCGGCTGAAGGGATTCAGCCCGACGACGATGCTCGACCCGATCCCGGTCGACCTGCTGAACGCCGCCGGCGTGCAGCAGTCCGACTTCCTGCCGGCCACCTGGGACCGCTGCGTCGTCGACGGCAAGCTGTACGCCGTACCGCTCGACCAGCACCCGTTCGTCATGTACTACAACACCGAGATCTGCAAGAAGGCCGGACTGCTCGGCCCCGACGGACGGATCAAGCCGGTCAAGGGCGTGACCGCGTTCCTCGACATGCTCCGGGCGGTCAAGAGCGTCACCGGCAAGTTCGCCGTCTCGGTCGACACCACCAGCCCGTGGCGGCTGTGGTACACGCTCTACGGTCAGCTCGAAGGCAAGTTCTTCAACGAGGACGGCACCCAACTGGTCCTCGACGACGCCAAGGCGCTCGAGGCCCTGGACCTGATCGCGAAGCTCGCCAAGGAGGGACTCACCCCGCGGTCGGCGAACTACGCGGCCCTGGTCGCCCAGTTCAGCAACGGCGATGCGGGGCTGAGCTTCAACGGTGAGTGGGAGGTCACGACGTACCAGACCGCGAAGATGCCGTTCAGTATGGCGCCGTTCCCGGTCGTGTACGACGTACCGAAGTTCCAGGGTGACTCGCACACGTTCGTGCTGCCGCACCAGTCGCACCGCAACGCCGATGACACCAAGGCGACGATCGAGTACATCGCCTGGATGCTGAAGCACAGCGCAGAGTGGGCGGCCGGGGGTCACATCCCGGCGTACCAGCCGGTGGTGCAGAGCAAGGAGTACCTGAACCTCAAACCGCAGGCGGAGTACCGCAGCGTCGCCCCGGACGTGCTGTACGACCCGGACGCGTGGTTCAGCGGCTCGGGAGCCCAGCTGGAGAACGAGTCGGCGGCGGCCTTCAGCGGTATCGCGACCGGCCAGGCCACTCCGAAGTCTGCGCTGGCCCAGTTCAAGGCAGCTACGCAGAAGCTGCTCGACACCCCGTCCCCGGTTTAGGAGGTAGGCCCGATGACCGTACAGACACCACCTCGCGTCACCACCGGCAGCTCGCCGGTCGCGGCGAAGCCGGAGACCGGACAGCCGTGGAAGGAACGCTGGAGCGGACTGTTCTTCGTGGCACCGTTCCTGCTGCTGTTCGCGCTGTTCATGCTCTGGCCGATCGTCTCCGGCTTCTGGAACAGCTTCTTCAACACCAGCCTGGCCGGCGTCAAGCACGAGTTCCTCGGCCTGCAGAACTGGAGCGACCTGTTCGGCGACCCGGCCGTCTGGTCGTCGCTGAAGAACACGCTCGTGTTCACCGCGATGAGCACGCCGCCGCTGGTGATCATCGCGCTCGTGATGGCGCTGCTCGCCAACCGCAAGGGCATCCTCGGCTGGTTGCTGCGCTTCTCGTACTTCGCTCCGTTCGTCCTGCCGGCCACCGTCGTCACGCTGATCTGGGTGTGGATCTACCAGCCCGGGTTCGGCCTGGTGAACGGGCTGCTGACGGCCGGCGGGTTCGCCGAGATCGACTGGCTGAACACCGAGAACCGGGCCATGCTCGCCGTCGTGATCACGACCGTCTGGTGGACGGTCGGGTTCAACTTCCTGCTCTACCTGGCCGCCCTGCAAGGGATTCCGGCCCAGGTGTACGAGGCGGCCGCGATCGACGGGGCGAACGGCCGGCAGCAACTGTTCCGCATCACGCTGCCGCTGCTCGGCCGGACCACCGGGCTGATCATCGTGCTGCAGCTGGTGGCGTCGCTGAAGATCTTCGACCAGATCTACCTGATGACCGACGGCGGGCCGAACTACTCGACCCGGCCGATCATCCAGTACATCTACGAGTCCGGCTTCACCAGTTACCGGATCGGCTACGCGTCGGCGATCTCGTACCTGTTCTTCGCGATCATCGTGATCGTCGCAGTGGCCCAGTTCAAACTGTTCTCCAACCGCGGGGAGGAAGCATGACGACCGCCACGTTGCCCTTGGCAACCAGGTCGCGGCGCCGTACGCAGTGGACCTTCCCGAAGGCGGCGACCACGGTCGGCGCGGTGATCCTCGCGATCGTCTGGCTGGTTCCGCTGCTGTGGGCGCTGGACACGTCGCTGAAGCCGGAGCCGGAGACTACCCGGGCACCGATCACCTGGTTGCCCCAGGCACCGACCACCGAGGCGTACCGGAGCGTGATCGACCAGGGCGACCTGATCCGCTGGTTCCTGAACAGCACGGTCGTCTCGATCCTCGTGACGGTGCTGACCCTGGTCGTCTCGGTACTGGCGGCGTACGGCTTCTCCCGTACGTCGTTCCCGGGCCGGCGGGTGCTGTTCGGACTCACCATCGTCGGCATCCTGGTCCCGCCGCAGGTGCTGATCGTGCCGCTGTTCCAGGAGATGACCGGGCTCGGCCTGGTCGACACCTACTGGGGCATCGTGCTGCCGCAGGTGGTGGCGCCGGTGATGGTGTTCGTACTGAAGAAGTTCTTCGACGGCATCTCCCGCGACTACGAGGACGCCGCCCGCGTCGACGGCGCGAACCGGTGGCGGATCGTCTGGAGCGTGATGGTGCCGATGTCCCGGCCGATCCTCGTTGCCGTCGGCATCTTCACCTTCATCGGTGCCTGGAACAACTTCCTCTGGCCCTTCATCGTCACCACCGACCCGTCGATGATGACGATCCCCGTCGGCCTTGCCAACGTGCAGGGCTCGTACGGCCTGCGCTACGCCCAGATCATGGCGTCGGCGGTGCTGGGCGGTCTTCCGTTGCTGATCGTCTACGCCCTGTTCCAGCGCCACGTCGTCCGCGGCGTGGGCGACGCCGGGATCAAGGGATGAGGCGTCTCGCCGCGCTGGCCGCGGCCACACTCCTCGTCCTCGGCGCCACGACGGCTGCCGCGGCACCTGATCCCGGCGTACCTCAGCTGACTGGCGACCTGCACACGCACGACCCGGCGCTGATCAAGGACGGCAAGCAGTGGTACGTCTTCTCCACCGGCGACCCAGCCGTTGCCGGCGGCACCGTTCAGGTACGGCGATCGGCGGACGGCCGGCACTGGACGACCGCCGGTACCGTCTTCGACGCGATCCCCGCCTGGCTGAGTGCAGAGGTCCCTGGGGTCTCGAACCTCTGGGCGCCCGAGGTGATCAAGCACGACGGCACCTTCTACCTCTACTACGCCGCGTCCACGTTCGGTTCGAACCGTTCGGCGATCGCGCTGGCGACCAACACCACGCTGGACCCCGACGACCCGTCGTACCACTGGGTCGACCGCGGACTGGTGCATCGCTCGGTGACGACCGACGACTACAACGCGATCGATCCCGGTGTCGTGGTCGACGCCGCGGGCACGCCCTGGATGGCCTTCGGGTCGTTCTGGAGCGGGATCCGGATGATCAAGCTGCAATGGCCGTCCGGGCTGGCCGTCCCCGGTCAGGGCGAACCACTGCGGCTGGCCGATCGGCACGTCCCACCGAACGCGATCGAGGCACCGTACGTCGTGCATCACGGCGACTGGTACTACCTGTTCGTCTCGTTCGACTTCTGCTGTCGCGGGTCGGACAGCACGTACAAGATCGCGGTCGGCCGCTCGCGTGCCGTCAACGGTCCGTACGTCGACCGGCTCGGCACACCGCTGCTGCAAGGAGGCGGCACGGTGATTCTCTCCGGTTCCGGCTCGATGGCCGGGCCCGGCGGCCAGTCCGTGTACGACGACTGGCTGGCCTACCACTACTACGACGTCCAGGCCGGTGGGGACTTCCGGCTCGGCCTGCGACGGATCCATTGGGGCCCGGACGGCTGGCCCCGCGTCACCTGACCCACCGACCTTTCAGCTCACCACCCATGACAGGAGCCACCCGGTGCCCTCTGCCAACACTGCCAATCTCACCATCGATCCCGCGTTCCCGATCGCGCCCGTCAACCGGCGTACCTTCGGAACCTTCGTCGAGCACATGGGCCGCTGCGTCTACACCGGCATCTACGAGCCGGAGCACGCGACCGCCGACGAGGACGGGTTTCGCAAGGACGTCCTCGAACTGACCCGTGAGCTCGGCGTTTCCGTGGTCCGCTACCCCGGCGGGAACTTCGTCTCCGGCTACCGCTGGGAGGACGGCGTCGGCCCGCGGGAGGAGCGGCCGCGGCGCCTCGATCTCGCCTGGCACAGCGTCGAGACCAACGAGTTCGGGCTGGACGAGTTCAGCCGCTGGTGCGCCAAGGCGGGCGTCGAGCCGATGATGGCCATCAACCTCGGCACCCGCGGGGTGCAGGAGGCGCTCGACCTGCTCGAATACACCAACCACCCCGGCGGTACGGCGTTGTCGGACCTGCGCGAGCAGCACGGCGCAGCGCCGTACGGAGTGAAGCTGTGGTGCCTCGGCAACGAGATGGACGGCCCGTGGCAGATCGGCCACAAGACGCCGGCGGAGTACGGGCGGCTGGCCGCCGAGACGGCGCGGGCGATGCGGATGATCGAGCCGGACCTGCAGCTGGTCGCGTGCGGCTCATCGTCGTCGAAGATGCCGCTGTTCGGCGCCTGGGAGCGCGACGTCCTGCGGGAGACCTACGAGTTCGTCGAGTACATCTCCTGCCACGCGTACTACGGCAACGACGACGGCGACACTGCTTCGTTCCTGGCGTCCGCGGTGGACATGGACCACTTCATCGACTCGGTCGTCGCGACCGCGGACCATGTCGGCGCCGAGCTCAAGAGCAGCAAGAAGATCGGCATCTCGTTCGACGAGTGGAACGTCTGGTACGGCGAGCGCTCCCGCCGCACGGACGGACCGGGCGATCAGTGGGAGGTGGCGCCGCGGCGGATCGAGGACGAGTACAACGTCACCGATGCCGTGGTCGTCGGCAACCTGCTGATCTCGCTGCTGCGGCACAGCGACCGGGTCGGCGTCGCCTGCCTCGCGCAGCTCGCGAACGTGATCGCGCCGATCATGACCGAGCCCGGCGGTGCGGCCTGGCGGCAGCCGACGTTCCACCCGTTCGCGATCACGTCCCGGCTCGCCGCCGGTCAGGTACTGCGGGTTGAGACCGAATCGCCGACCGTGACCACCGCCAAGTTCGGTGAGGTCGCGGCGGTCGACGCCGTCGCCACCTACGACGAGGGCCGGCTGGCGGTCTTCGCCGTCAACCGCTCGACCGACGGCCCGATCGAGGTCACCATCGACGTCAGCCGGGCCGGCGTCGGCACCATCGACGAGGCCGTCATCGTCCACGACGAGGACCCCAACGCGACGAACTCGGCGACCGCCCCGGACCGGATCACCGCGACGGCGCTGGAGTCCGCCCGGCTGGCCGACGGCAAGCTGACCATTACGCTACCGGCGATCAGCTGGACAGCGGTTTCGCTGTCGGCGAGCTGACACACTGGGTGCCTGTGAGCACCCAGTCTGACCTTGCGGAGACCAACCGGCTGGAAGCCTTCAGCGACGGCGTCTTCGCGATCGCGATCACCCTCCTCGTCCTCGAGCTGCACACGCCCGAGCTCGGGGAGGGTGAGCGGTTGTGGCCGGCGCTGCTGGACGAGTGGCCGCAGTTCGCGGCGTACCTGGCCAGCTTCGCGATCCTCGGCATCATGTGGGTCAACCATCACTCGATGTTCCGGCAGATCCAGCGCGCGGACCGCGGGCTGATGTTCCTCAACCTGTTGCTGCTGCTGTGGGTGACGCTGCTGCCGTTCCCGACCAGCCTGTTCGCGGAGCATCTCGAGGACAAGACGAGCAACGGGCACGTCGCGGCCGCGGTCTACAGCGCGACGCTGACGCTGGCGGCGATCGCGTTCAGCCTGATCTGGTGGTACGTACTGCGTCACCACCTGGTCGAGCACACCATGTCCAAGGCAGAGATCCGCAGGTCCCTGCTGCGCTACTCGGTCGGCACGGTGATCTACGCGGCGACGATCGGCATCTCGTTCGTCTCCGCGCAGCTCACCTTGGTGATCGTGTTCCTGCTCGCGCTGTACTACGGCTTCGAACAGGTCAGGACCCGCGGCGGAACTGCGTGAGACAGATGCCGGGGGCAACCTGCAGCTCGTTCACCTGCTGATAGCCGCGCGACTCGTAGAGGTTGACCGCCGGTGTGTTCGCGGACCCGGTGGAGACCAGGCTGATCGGTCGCGGCTCGAGCTGGTCCAGGTGGTCGAGCAGAGCCCGCCCGTGGCCCCGGCGGGCGTGTGCCGGGTGGACGATCAGGCGGGAGATCTCGACGGTGCGCGCGTCGGGGAGCTCGTAGGCCAGCGCGCCGACGAGTAGGGTTCCGTCGTACCGTCCGAGCCAGTGCTCGGTGGACGACATGAGTCCCTCGAGGTCCTCGTGCAACGGCGGGATACCGTCGAAGCCGATCAGCTCGGCCTCGACAGCGTACGCGGCGTGCTGGATGGTGAGCAGTCGCTCGGCGAGGGTGCGGTCGGCGACGTCGAGTGGCCTGATCACGGGCGCCAGACTACGCGGCCTTCCAGTAGCCGAGGGACTTCACGCGGTGCTTCGGGATCGCGAGATCTTTCAGCACGTACGTCGTGAGCGCGCGGGTGGTCGTGGTGTCGCACGCGATCCAGACGTAGGTGTCGGGGGTCGAAAGCTCACGGAGGTCCGCCTTGACGTTCTCGACCAGCTGCGACCGCGGCACCGTCCGGAGTTCGTGGTGATCCTCGATCCGGAACGGGAGCTCGTGGTCCGTCTCGCAGGTCGTCTCGAACCAGATCGTCGCGGGCAGCTTCGGGGCGGCCGCGAGCAGCGAGTTGATCGCCGGCAGCGACGCCGGATCGCCGACCACGAGCATCCGCGGCGGCAGCGGATCCGGCACCTCGAACCCGGTCCCCTGCACGGTCGCCTCGATCGTGTCGCCCGGCTCGGCCTTCCGCGACCAGTCGCTCGCGCACCCGTCGTGCAGTGCGAACTCGAGGCTGAACGTGCCGGCCCCGACATCCGGATCGACCAGCGTGTACGCGCGCTGATGCGGCCTGCCCGCGTTGTCGAACCACAGTCGCACCCACATCGTCGGGTGCACCCCTGTCGCCTCCAGCAGGCCGCCGTCGGTGAAGTGCACGCGACGGTAGCGCTCGGTGACCTGCTCGGCGCCGGTCACGGTGAAGACGAAGTCCTTAGCCCGGAAGAGCTTGAGCACCACGCCTTCCCAGCCATGCCTCACGATGGACCTCCAGCGAGAATTGCACTTGTCGTGCCCGATTGCTGCTGAGTAAGTTAGCCAAGCCTAACCTAATCGATGTGGGGGACCGTGGTGAACACGAGGGTGTTCCGGGACAAGTACGGCGTACCGCAACTCCAGGCCGGGGACCCGCTCGCGCTGGTGTACCTGCAAGGCGTGAACGCGGCCCGCGACCGGGCCTGGCAGATCGAGCTGGAGCGCCGCCGGTGCCTCGGGGCCAGCGCCGCGTTCCTCGGGCCGGAGGCGGTCGGGTGGGACGTGTTCGCGCGTCAGGCACGGCTGGCGGACACGGCGCAGCGCTGCTTCGAGTCCCTCGACAGCGAGACGCGCGAGTGGGTGACGGCGTACGTCGAAGGGGTGAACCACGCGCTATCGGGTGGGGCGTTGCGGGCGCCGGAGTTCGCGCAGACCGGGCTGGCACCGCAGCAGTGGGAGCCGTGGACGCCGCTCGGGATCTGGCTGGCGGTACACATTCTGTTCGCGGGGTTCCCGTCGAAGCTGTGGCGGACGCATGTCGCGGACCAGCTCGGCGAGGAGGCGCTCGAGCTGTTCTCGTCCGAAGGTCCGCATGGCGCCGGGAGCAACGGATGGCTGATCCCCGGCACGCATACCGCGACCGGTCAGGCGATCGTCGCCGGCGATCCGCATCGGTACGTCGAGAGCCCCGGGGTCTATCAGCAGATCCGGCTCACCTGCCCGGAGTACGACGTCCTCGGGCTGGCCGTTCCCGGCATCCCCGGTCTCGCGCACTTCGGTCACACGGGCACTGTCGCGTGGTCG
This sequence comes from Kribbella sp., assembly GCA_036503355.1. GTDB lineage: Bacteria > Actinomycetota > Actinomycetes > Propionibacteriales > Kribbellaceae > Kribbella. Next base: position 20,201 of record DASXXB010000462.1, read on the forward strand.
ATCACCAACGCGATGGCCGACTACCAGGACCTGTACTTCGAACAACTCCGTCGTACCGGATCCGGCGTCGAGGCGCTGGGGCCCGACGGGTGGAAGCCTGCCGCGGTACAGACCGAGGTGGTAGAGGTCGCCGGCGCGGACGCGGTCGAGATCGAGGTCATCGAGACCGAACGCGGTCCGGTCATCATGAACGATCCTGCTGCCGGTGGGCAGGCGATCTCGTTGCGCTACCCGCCGCGCGTCACGGGACGACTCGGGTTCGAGGTGATGGCGCGGTTGCTGCGGGCAACTTCCGTGGGCGATGTCGACGCGGCGTTCGACGAGTGGGTCGAGCCGGTCAACGTCGTCCTTGCGGCTGACACCGCGGGAGGCCTGCTGCATCGTACGGCGGGAGTGGTGCCGCGGCGCGCGCAGGCGAACCGGCTGCGCGTCGTACCGGCGTGGGAGACAGGCCATCAGTGGGACGGATGGCACTCGCCGATGCCGCGGGCGGACGTGGACGGCCCGGTGGTGATGGCGAACGCACGTGAGTTGGCGGCGCCGCTGGGCGTCGAGTTCGCGGCGCCGCATCGCGCCGACCGGATCCGTGAGCTGGTGAACGCCCGCGACGACTGGTCGGTCGACGACATGCCGTCCATCCACCAGGACACGTACCTGGGCTCGGCCGGGTCCGTCCTCGACCTGCTGACCGGCCTCGACGGCCACTCCGCGCCGGCAGTTGCCCTCCGCAACGAACTGTTCGCGTGGGACCGGCACATGGACGCCTCGAGTACGACGGCCTCGTCGTACGCCGCGATCCGCAAGGCTCTCGTCTCGCGTCTTACCGACCACTTCACGATGCTCGAGGACGCGGACGTGGCGGAGATCTTCACCCCGTGGATGGACCCGCTCACCCACGTCTCGTACGCGCTCGAGAACCTCCTGACCACGGACCTGATCCCGCAGGTGAACGTGCGCTGGCTGGCCCGGGAGGCGCTGGAAGAGGTGGCCGCCAACGGTCCGCGGCCGCCGTGGGGCGAGACGCACCAACTCGCGCCGCTGCACGCGTTGCGCGGCCCGGTGTTCGCACCTGGCGAGGAGCCGTTCGACCTCGGGCTGTCCGGCGACCACCACTGCGTGATGTCCACGTCGAGCCTGCCCGGACTCACGGACGTGTGCATCCGGGCGTCCGCGGCCCGGTACGCGTGGGACCTGGCGGATCGCTCGGCCAGTGCGTGGGTGGTGCCGCTCGGTGCGTCCGGCGTACTCGGGGATCCGCATCATCACGACCAGCTCGGTCTGTGGCTGCGTGGCGTGCTCGCGCCGGCGGACGGGCCCGCGGTGCGGGAGGACCTCGGATTCGCGATCGCGGTCGAGGGGTTCGGGACCGTGCGGATCGAGGAGGCGGAGCCGGCGCGGGACCTCGAACTCATTCATTCGCTGGTGTCCGCGGAGCGGGCGAAGTTCTGGGGCATGGGGTCGATGTCGCGGGACGAGATCGCCCGGACGTACGAGTTCCTGGACTCGGTGCCGACCCATCACGTGTACGTCGTACGGCTGGACGACGTACCGGTCGCCCTGCTGCAGACGTACGACCCGCAGGCGGATCCGGCCGGGACGGCGTACGACGTCGAAGCCGGCGACCTCGGCGTACACCTGCTGATCGCGCCCGGGGATCCGCGGCCCGGCTTCACCGGCCACCTGGTCGGAGCGCTGACGTCCTTCGTGTTCGATCACCTCGGCCACCCCCGCATCGTGGTCGAGCCGGATGTCCGCAACGCCGCCGCGATCGGCCGCTTCCACCGCAGCGGGTTCGTGCTCGGTCCGCAGGCGAAGATCAGCTACCCGGACGGCACCACCAAGTCCGCACAGTTCGCCTTCCTGAGCCGCCCTTGACGCACTGCGACAGCTTCCTGTCACCAGGGGATCGAGCGCTCGCCGGATGACAAGATGGCGCTGATGGCCGAGATCTCGCCCGACACCCTGGTGCCGCACGCCACCGGACCGGTGGCCACGGTCTGTCTCGTGACGCCGCCCGGCGGGCCGACGTCCGTCGTGAAGGTGTACCCGCAGCCGCTCGATCGGCGGACCTGCAACAGCATCGAGGTCGAGCAGTCGAAGCTGGCCGGCCTGCGCTCGGCGCCGTCGATCGTCCGGGTGGAATCGCTCGACGACCTGCCGGACGGCCGGACCGGGTTGCGGATGGAGTTCTGCCCGCAGTCGCTGACCGACCTGGTCGCGGACGGCCCGCTGCCGATCGGCGACGTGATCGTGCTCGGGCAGATCCTCAGCTCGGTGCTCGCCGAGGCGCACGATGCCGGGCTGGTGCACGGCGGCGTGACGCCGTCCAACGTGCTCGAGCGGCCCAGTGGGCAGCCGGCGCTCGCGGACTTCGGTATGGCGCTGCGCCTGCGGTTCCCGCGCGACCTGACGGGCGATGCGGCGTACACCGCTCCCGAAGTACTGCGGGAAGGTGAGCTGTCCGAGGCGGCCGATGTGTACGGCCTGGGCGCCGTACTGTATCTGGCCCTGACCGGGCAGTCTCCGTTCCCGACGCGGCCGGGTGAGTCTGCGGACGACGTCGTACTGCGGGTGCTTCGGGAACCGCCTGCGGAGGTGACCGGACGGGGTGTGCCGCCGACGCTCTCACGGCTGTTGCTGCGGATGCTGGCCAAGGAGCCGGACGCGCGGCCGGAGGCGGCGGTGGTTGCGGGCGAGTTCGAGGCGTTGCTGGCCTCGGAGGGCAGCGCGCCCGAGGAGGTCGTTCGCCACGAGGTCGTGGCTGGGCGGCGCGTGCCGCTGGCCGTGATCGAGACGCCGAAGTCTTCCGGCGCCGGGAAGTCCCGTAAGAAGTTGCTGATCGGCGCGGGCGCGGCGATCGCTTTCGTGGCCGTGGCATCCGTGGTGTTCCGTCCGGGCGGCGACGACCCTCGGACCGCCCAGCCGTCGCCCGCCGCGACGCCGTCGAGCGCTACGCCGGAGCGTCCGGCAGCCCCGGACATCAAGCTGAACCCGCCGGTCGACAAGGGCACCTCGGTCGTCCTGACCTGGTCGTACCCGAAGAAACTGACGTACGCCGTGGTCGTCGCCGAGCAGGGCGCGGAGACGCCGCAGACGACGTACCGCGGCAACCTGACGACGATGACCGTCCAGGTCAGCGCGGGCCTGAAGTACTGCTTCCTGGTGCAGGGCACCGACGGCGCGGCCAAGTTCAAGAGCGCGCCGATGCCGATCCGCGGCGCCACCTGCAGCAAGTGAGCCTGGATGCTGCATAGACCGGTTCTGGACCGTGATCGCCTAGGCTGTTGTCTGTGATCTCCTTCCGCCCCAGGTGGCTCACCCGAGTTTTCCGCGGGCGTGGCCGCTCCGAGGCCACGCTGGCCGCGGTGGTGGCCGGGTGTGTCGCGCTGATGAGCGTGGTCGTGCTGACCGGCGCCGGATCGCCGAACAGCGGCGTGAAGTTCACGCAGTCCGGTCACTGGGTCTACAACAGCGTGGTCGGGCGGATCTTCCACCTGGACGGCTCGACCGGCGCGGTGGATGCGGACGCCGAGGTCAAGGTCCCGGAGCCTGGCGCGCAGGTCGTGCAGACCGACAAGCAGGGGTACGTGCTCAGCCCGTCCCAGATCGACCGCTTCGGCAAGTCCGACCTGACCGTGCTGGACCCGGTCGATCCACCCGCGAAGAACGAGCAGCCGATCGGTCTCGAGTCGGCCGGCGCGGCATTCGCCGTGTACCGGCAGGCGGGGCGGGTCGTGCGGTTCGGGGAGAAGGAGACGATCGCGTTCCCGGGTGGTCCACTCGGCGATCCGGTGGTGACCTCGGACGGCACGCTGTGGGTGCACCGCACCGGCGAAGGCGATCTGTGCCGGCTGCCGTTGTCCGCGGACCGGATGACCTGTCCGGCGACCGCGGCGAAGGGCCACAAGGGTGCACTGACCGCCGTCGGCACCGGCGCCGTGTTCGTCGACCTGACCGCGGGCGAGGTCTACTCGCTGAACAGCGGCGGGATGGACGGCATCGGGAACGTCGACGTACCGGACAACTCGCTGGTCGCGGGGAACGACGTCGCCGGGCGGCTGGCGATCGTCGACCGGGACCACGGCCGGCTGCACCTGGTCGACGTGTCGCACCCGGACAAGCCGGCGGCACCGACCACGACCGCGCTCCCGAAGGGCGACTACGACAAGGTCGCCTCCTCCGGCGACGGTCTCGCGCTGCTGGACCGGAAGAACGCCAGCCTGATCACGCTCGACCGGGACGGCCACCCGATCGGCGAGCCGACCAAGGTGCCCAGCCACCCGGCGGCCGGCCGCGACAAGCCGGAGCCGAACCTGTACCGCGGTGACGACTCCCGGGTGTACGTCGAGAACGGCACCGGCGACCGGGTGGTCGTCGTGGACCGGGACGGCAGGACCGAGGCCGTGGACGTCGGGCAAGGGGATGACCGCGGCGGCAAACCGACCGGCAAGCCCAGCGGCAAACCGACGAACGTGCCGACGGTGAAGCCGCCGGTGACACCACCTGTGAAGCCGCCCGCGACGGCGCCTGTGACACCACCTGTGACACCGCCGAAGAGTACGCCGCCGAGCACGCACCGCCCGGAGAGCCCGCAGCCGCCGAGGCGGACGACTGCGCCGCCGGACCGCTCACATCCACCGAAACCCGGCCGGACGAACCCGCCCGCTCCCAAGACCACACCTCCCAGGACAACGCCACCGAAGACCCCGCCGAAAACCACGCCGCCGAAGCCGACGGCGAAGGCGACCCGCCCCGGCGCACCGCCGAACGTGGCCGCCCGGATCATCGACGGCGGCGCGGTCGTCACGTGGGGTGCCGCCGCGGCGCATGGCGCGACCATCACGTCGTACAAGGTGACCTGGACGGGTGGCGGATCGACGACGGTCAGCGGTACGACGCGATCGGTGCTGGTCCCGAGCCTGAAGACCAAGACGGCGTACTACTTCACGATCAACGCGGTGAACAGCGTCGGCACCGGGCCGGCGGTGAAGTCCGGCAAGGTCGAGCTGAAATGGAACCCGGCCGAGTCACCGCGCGAACTCCTTGTGTCCAAGGACGGCACGAGCGGGACACTGACGCTCGGGTGGATGCAGCCGACGATGGGCGACGGGACGTTCCTGCGGTACGAGGTGTCGATCGGCTCCCGGACCGCGCCGGCGCGGGTGCGCTCGACCACCACCTCCGCGACGATCAGTGGGCTGACCGACGGGACGTACTCCACGTTCTACGTCCGCGCGATCACCAAGGCACCGGACGGGCAGGAGCTGGCCGGCAAGTACACCAGCCTGTCCGCGACGTCGGTCGCCAAGGATCAACCCACCAAGCGCGTGGTCGCCTCCCGCGGCGACGGTACGACGTACGGCGACAACTGCCGGCACCCCGAGTGCGCGTACATTCAGGTCCGGATCGAGAACCTGACGGCGAACACGTCGTACACCATCCAGCCGTTCACGTCCGAGTGGGGCAACTTCAACCCCGGCTACACCACCAAGACCGACGACAAGGGCCAGCTCCTGGTCCCCGACCAGTTCCCCTGCAGCGCCGTCGGCCAACTCACCTGGGTCACCGTCGAAGGCCCCGAAGGCACCTACACCTCGAACAAGTTCTTCTGGAAATCCGACGGCTAGTCAGTTCTTGACGGCGAGGGCTGCGGCGATCAGGCGTTGGTAGTCGGTGAGGTCGTCGGGTTCTTCGGGGTTGCGCCACTCGACGGCGGAGACGATGCCTGGGTCGAGGATCGTGAAGCCTTCGCCGAAGAGGGCGAGGATCTCGTCGTCGGTGCGCCAGCGGCCGCGGCCGAGGGAGCCCTGCAGGACCTGCTCGAGCTCCTGGCTGCGGGGGTCGTTCTCGCTGCGGAAGTGGCTGATGAACACGTGGCTGCCGGAGGCGATCCGGTCGTGCCAGTACCGGACGATGCCGGCCGGGTCCTCGTCGTCGTTCACGTGGTGCAGGGTGGCGCTGAAGATCACGCCGACGGGCTTGCCGAAGTCGATCAGCCGCAGCGTGTCCTCGTTCTCGAAGATGCTTTTCGGCTCCCGCAGGTCGGCCTGGATGACCGTGGTGTTGTCGTTCTCGGCGAGCAGCGCGCGGCCGTGGGCGAGCACGATCGGGTCGTTGTCGACGTACACGATCTTCGTCTCCGGCGCGAACCGCTGGGCGACCTGGTGCACGTTGTCGGCGGTCGGCAGGCCGCTGCCGAGGTCGACGAACTGCCGGATCGGCGTCGACCGGACGATCTCGTCGACCGCGCGGACCAGCGCGCCGCGGTTGTCGTACGCGATCACCCGGGAGCCGGGCAGCTCGTTGATGAACCGGTCGCCGAACGCGCGGTCGACCGCGAAGTTGTCCTTGCCCCCGAGCAGGTAGTCGTACGTCCGGGCGATACTCGGCTTGGTCGTGTCGAAACCCGGGAACGGCGCGTTCGCGTCTGCATCAGCCATCGCGCGGAGTCCTTCCTTGTCGTGACAGCAGTCACTCTATGCGACCCGGAAACTACCCCGCTCCCGGCCCCGGCCAGTCGCTTCGCACCTACCTGGTGAACAGCGTGCGCAGCTCCAGCGACGCCTGGAACCGGTCCGCCAACGGCCGTCCACGCAACGCCTTCCGCAGCTCGCGCACCCCGGTCCACGCATGGTTCTCGACCTCCGGCGTCGTCGGTCCACCGGACCACAACGCATGGTCGACGGCCTGCGCGACCCGTGCCAGCCCGCCCGCGGTCTCCGGGATCTCCTTCGCCGCCTCCGCAAGGTCCCGCACCGTCATACCGGCGGTCACCGGTACGCCGTACGCACGCAACCGGTCCCGCGCCTCGGCCCAGGCGCCGACCACCGCCGCGCTCCCCCGCCGCCGCCGGCGCCGCGCAGATCGGGCGATCTTCAGCAGCGGTACGCCGATCAGCCAGAGCAGCAGCAATCCGGCCGACACGGCAAACACCACCATCAACGGGATCCGTGGCAGCCCGACCCCGCCGTCTTCGTTCCCGTGATCCCGGGACGGCGGCACCTCCGGGTCCTTGATCTCGTTCACCGGCGGTACGGCGGCCCGCGCCTGGCTGGTGATGTCGTCGATCGACCCCGCGACCGTGGTCTTGCCGGCGGCTGCGTCCTCGGCGGGATCGAGCGGCCACCAGCCGACGCCGTCGATCGCCACCTCGGGCCACGCGAACGCGTCCGAGTTGTGCACCACGTAATACCCGTCGGCGTCCGGCTTGGCCGGCGCGCGGAACCCGACCACCAGCCGCGCCGGTATCCCGTTCAGCCGGGCGAGCACGACGTACGCCGCCGCGAACTGCGCGCTGGTGCCGGGCTGCTTCCCGGCTGCCGTCTGCGCACCGCCGGACGGCTCGTCGAGCAGGAACTTCTTCAGCTGCGGCCACCCGTACCCGGTCGGCAGATCGTCCCCGACCGCCACCTTGTAGTGCTCCCGCAGGTACTTCTCGAGCGCGATCGCCGTCGAGAACGTCGCGCGCTTCCCCTCCAGCGGATCGATCGACGCGATCTCCGGCGGTACCGGGCCGAGGTCGTTCAGCCCGCCCGGAGCGAGCCCGTCGATGCCGGCGTTCAGCAGGTACTGCGCGTCGATGTCCGGCTTCCGCCAGGTCAGCCGGTACTCACCGGGCCGGCCGGCAGCCATCAGCGTCCCACCGATCGGCTCGACCTGCGGATCGGTCACCCCGCTGATCGTTGCCGGGAGCAACTGACTGGGCAGCCACGGGCCGTCCAGGTCTGCCAGCTCGACGTTCGCCGACTCGAGGGTCGTCGGCACCTGGACGCCGGAACTCAGCTCCGACCCCATCCGCAGGAACGGATGGTCGGTCGTCCAGTTCGCGCCGTCGAAGTCGTCCAGCGCGACCTGACGCCACCGATCCACCGGCCGCGACGACTTGTACTTGAACACCACGTCGCCACGCTTCGCCGCACTCAGCCGGCTGGCCAGCTCGTCCAAGGGGCTCGTCTGCCGTACGCCGGGAGCCGTCGCGGACTGCACCTTCTGCAGCGAGTACGGCGGCCGCCCGGCCGGGTCGATCGTTGCGACGACCAGTCCGCACACGATCGCGGCGACCGTCACGATCGCGGTCGCCAGCCAGGGCGCGACCCGCCGGTACTCGAGGTTGTCCGGGACCAGCAGCGCGACCACGATCAGCGCCAGCCCGACCGCGATCAGTACGGCGCTCCATCCGTCCGCCGCGATGTACAGCTGGCTCACACCGATCACGCCGAGACCCGGAAGCAACGCGACCAACGGTGGAGCGCGATCGAGCAACTCGACCGCGAGCAGGCAGGCGATCAACGTCAGCAGCGGAACGAACACCACCAGCTCGGGATCCGGACGCGCCGGCCACGTCGACTCCAGCGTCAACCGCCAGCCCGTCAACCCTCGGCCGAGTGCCCGAAAGGACGCAACAGTGGGCAGTCCCGCGAGAGTAGTTGCCCGCAGCACCGATTCGATGATCGCCAGCAGCCCACCGAGAACGATCAGGATCGGCCGCCACGCGGTCAGCCGGTGCCGGCAGATCTCCGTGACCACGAACGTGATCAGGCAGACCGACCCGACCGGCAGCCACAGGTTCCGCACGCCGAACACAGGCCCGAAGCACAGCCCGCCGATCAGCACAGCCGTGAGTACGGCGCTCGTCTGCCGCCGGCTCACCGGAGAACTCCCGTCCACTGCTGCAACGCCTCGCGGGCCGATCCACCCAGGACGACCTGGGCACTGAGGATCGGCGCGACACCCTGCGCCTCGCCGAGACCGATGACCGTCACCGACGAGTACCGGCTGAGCAGCGGAGCGAAGTCCGTCGCGGATCCACGAGCGCCCGTGACCACGACGATCGCCCCACCGGCGGACGCACCGGTCGTGAGCACCTGCGGCACCAGACCACCCTTGTCGTCGCGCTGCTCGACCACGCACAACTCGTCGAGGAACATCCGCGACGCGACCGCCCCGCCAGGAGCTGCCAGATCGGAGCCGGCCGTCGTCACCAGCCGGCAGCGATGCCCGGCCGTCGACGCGGCGAACAGGATCGACGCCGCGACCTCGACCGCCTCCTCGAAGGTTGCTGCGGGCAACGGATCGCGGCGGGTGTCGAGCAGCACGGTCAGCCGCGGCTGGTCCGGGTCGGCGTAGTCGCGGACCATCAACTGCCCGGTCCGCGCGGTCGCCTTCCAGTGCAGGTGCCGCACCTCGTCGCCGACGACGTACGGGCGGACGTCGCGCAGATCCGCGGACCCGCGCAGCGAGTCGTCCGCCGTACGGCCGATGTGGTGGTGCCGCGGACGGCCGGCCACCACGGTCTTGGTCGGATGCCGCATCGGGTGCACCCACAGCGTCGCGACCTCACCGGTCGCCTTGCTGTTGCGCGCCAGCCCGAGCGGATCGCGTCGTTCCAGCGTCAACGGCCCGACCGCGATCTTCCCGCGCCGCGAGGTCGGCAGTTCATAGCGGTACGTCGCCTCGCTGCCCGGACCCAGCCGCCGGATCTTCACCTCCTGGCGCTCGTCCCCCGCCGAGTCGTGCGCCGCGAACGCAGCCTGCCAACGAGACCCATCGTTCCGTACCCGCAACGTCGCCAAAGCCGGACGCCCGCGCTCGACGCGGTCGGGAGACAGAACCCGCTGCACGGTGACGTGCGGTTGTCGCACCGTCAGTACGGTCGCCGCGATCAACGCCCCGATCCCGATCCCTGCCAGTGCACGGAAGACGGAGTACCCCGCGAGCTCGCCCAGTACGTACGCCGCGATCGAGCCGAGCAGTACCGCCAGCCCACGGCCGGTGAGCCTCATGCGGCCCGCCACGTGAACTTGTCGGACGTGTACGGTCCGCCCCGCCCGGCCGCGGTCACGTCAGCTCGCGGTCGCGCCGGCCGTCGGCGCCGGAACCGCGGACAACACCTCGTCGACCACGGACGACGGCGGACGCTGGCTCAGCTCGGCATCCGGTGTCAGCACCAGCCGGTGCGCGAGCACCGGATGTGCGACCTGCTTGACGTCGTCGGGCGTGGTGAACGCCCGGCCGTCGGTGGCAGCGAACGCCCGGGCCGCCCGGACCAAGGCGATGCTGCCGCGCGGGCTCGCGCCGTACCGGACCGCGCTGTGTTCACGGGTCGCGGCGGCCAGCTTCACGGCGTACGAACTGATCGCCGGGTCCACGTGCACCGACCGGACGGCGGCGATCGCGTTCCGCAGCGCCGGTACGTCGATCACCGGGCTGAGCGAGTCCGGCCCGACCCGGCCGGTGTCGCCGAGCACGATCCGGACCTCGGCGTCGTGGTCCGGGTACCCGACCTCGATCCGCATCAGGAACCGGTCGAGCTGGGCCTCGGGCAGCCGGTACGTGCCCTCCATCTCGATCGGGTTCTGGGTGCCGATCACCAGGAACGGGTCCGGAACGGCGCGGGTGTTCGAGTCGACCGTGACGCGGCGCTCGGCCATCACCTCGAGCAGCGCGGACTGCGTCTTCGGCGTACCGCGGTTGATCTCGTCGGCGACCACCACGTTCGCGAAGATGCCGCCCGGGTGGAACTCGAACGACTCGGTGCCCTGGTGGTACACCATCACGCCGGTGATGTCACCGGGCAGCAGATCCGGGGTGAACTGGATCCGGTTCCAGCTCGCGTCGATGCTGCGCGCGATGCACCGGGCCAGCGTGGTCTTGCCGAGCCCCGGCACGTCCTCGATCAGCAGGTGCCCCTCCGCGAACAGCGCGGTCAGCGCCAGCCGGATCACCTCGGGCTTCCCGTGGATCACCTTCGCCAGATTGTCGGCCACCAGCCGGTAAGCCTCGCCGGGCGGAACGGTCGCGCTCATACTCTCCCCAGGTGTACGCCGGACTGCATTGAGTGACCCTACTCAGCCCTGGTCCAACCGCCGTACAGAACCGGTCCACTACTGGACAGTAGGCAGCTGGATCTCGAAGATCGCGCCGCCCTCGTCGGCGTTGTAGACCTTCAGGTCGCCGCCGTGGGCGAGCACCACCCAGCGCACGATCGACAGCCCCAGACCGGTCGAGCCGCCGCCGGTCGTGTACGCGTCGAACAGGTCCGCGCCGACCGCCGGATCGATGCCCGGCCCCTGGTCGGCCACCGTGATGCGGCCGTCGGCGACCGTGACCGTGACGATCGCCTGGTCCGCACCCGGCGCCCGGCCGTGCCGCATCGCGTTGCCGAGCAGGTTGCCGATCGCCCGCTGCAGCAGCGTCGGATCGGCCTTCACCATCGTCGGCGCGGTCACCAGCGAGAACCGGGCACCCCCGGTCGGCATGTCCTCGACCACACCGGCGACCAGCTGATCGAGCCAGACCGATTGCATCGCCAGGCGTTCCACACCGGCCGCCAGCCGTGCCCGAACGAGCAATCCGTCGATGATGTCGCCCATCCGTCCGGCCAGCCGAACGGTCCGGGGCAGCAGCTCGGCACGTTGCCCGGGATCCCGCGCGGCAGTCTCGGCCAGCGCGCGAAGGGCGGCGACCGGCGTACGGAGATCGTGAGCAGTCTCGGCGAGCAACGTCTCCTGCTGTTCGAGCGCCGCCATCGCGGGACGGATCGCACGTCCGGACAGCCAGTAGCTCAGCAGCGCGGCGGCGCCGATCAGGATCGCGCAGACGATGAGCACCGCGACGGTGAGCTTGCGATGCCGATCCGTCAGCGGCTGAGTGTCCTCCCAGGCGACGACCGCACCGACGTACTGGTTGCTGGAGTCCTTGAACGGTTTCGCAGCCACCCGGATCGGATGACCGTTCAGCGCCTGCTTGTCGACCGACACGTGTACGCCGTCACGCACCGCGTCGGCGGTGACGCCGGCGAGCATCTGCTCGTCGACCTTGACGCATCCGCGCGTACTGAACCGCGGCGGGAAGTCGCTCGGGGTTGCCGGCATGACCGCGAAGTCGGGGCAGTCGGCGTTCAGCGGATCGGCCGGGACCCGGGCCGTGACCAGGGCGTCGTTGTGCTCGTCGATGAGCCGCAGTACGGGCTCGACGACCACGCTCAGCTTGTTGTCGAGCTCGGCGTCGGTGCGCTGCGCGTCGAGGATGACGATCACCGGCGCCAGGATGATCAGCGCGACGGTGTTGATCGCGGTGAACAGCACAGTGAGCCACCAGCGCAGCCGCCGCAGCCGGTGTGCGGACGGGCCGCGCATCCCTCGCTGACTCATCCGGCAGCACCCGGGTTGATCAGCCGGTACCCCTGGCCGCGGACCGCCTGGATCAGATCCGGACCGCCGCGCAGCCGGTTCCGCAGCCGGGTGATCGTGACGTCGACGGCGTTCGACATCGGGCCGTCACCGTCCCAGCAATGCTCGATCAGCTGCGCACGGGTGACCAGCTGGTCGGGCCGCGACATCAGGTACTCCAGCACGCAGAACTCCTTGCCTCGCAAGGTCAGCAGTACGCCGGCCCGGTGCACGGTGCGCCGTGCGATGTCGAGCTCCACGTCGGCGTACCGGACGATCGGTGGCCGGATGGTCGGGCCCCTGCGGACCAGGCTGAGCACCCGCACGATGAGCTCCTCGACCGCAAACGGCTTGACCAGGTAGTCGTCGCCACCGTGCTCGAACCCGTCCACCCGGTCGGCCAGTGTGTCCCGTCCGGTCAGGAACAGTACCGGGACGGTCCAGCCCTCCTTGCGGCGGCGGCCGACGTACTCGAGCGAATCCAGCCTGCGGCCGCCGCTCTCGAACATCCGGTCGAACACCACGCAGTCGTACGCGTTCACGAACAGGGCCTCGTCCGCTGCCGCGATGTCCACTGCCAGGTCGACGGCAAGATTGGCCGAGCGCAGCGCCGCCGGGACGGCCACCTGGAGCTCCTCGTCGTCCTCTACCACCAGTACCCGCACGGTCGACCTCGCGTGTCATCGAAATGTCATCGTTCCCCCCGGATCGTATGTGTCATGAACGGTCACGCAGCGCAGTTGAGCTTCCGGATCCTCGGCCCGCTCGAGGTCGACGGCCCGCACGGACGCCCGCTGGACCTGTGCGGCGGCAAGCCGGCGACCGTGCTGACGCTGCTCCTGCTGCACCGCAACGCCTGGGTCAGCACCGAGCAGCTCGTCGACGCGGTCTGGGCAGGCCGGGACGTGCCGGCCTCCGCGCAGAACAACCTGAAGACATACGTCTGGCAGCTGCGCCGCTCGCTCCCCGAGGAGCGGATCGAGAGCCGGCCGGGCGCGTACCGGGTGCACGTGCTGCCCGGTGAGCTGGACGCCGACGTCGCCGCCGCCCTGTGTGACGAGGCCCGCGAGTTGCTCAGCCGTCGCGACGCCGCCGAGGCGGTCAACGTGGTCCAGCGTGCACTCCTGCTCTGGCGCGGGGCGCCGTACGACGGACTGACGGCCGATGCGACTTCGGCGGTGGACCGGCTGACCGAGCTGCATCGAGCGTTGCGTGAGGACCTGGCCGACGCCCAGCTGCTGCTCGATCGGCCCGCCGAGGCCATCGCCGTACTGCGGGCGCTCACCGAGGAGGAACCGCTCCGGGAGCTGGCGTGGGCCCGGCTGATGGCGGCGTACCGTCAGGTGGGTCGCCGGCACGACGCGCTGGCGGCGTACCAGCGAGCACGGACCGCGCTGGTTCGCGACCTCGGGATCGAGCCGGGCGCCGAGCTGACCGCGCTGCACCGGCAGATCCTCAGCGAGGAGTCGCCAGCGGTCCTGCCGACGCCGGCACCGCCGGTGAGCTCGAACCTGCCACCGCGGGTCCGCGGCTTCGTCGGCCGCGGCCCCGAACTGCGCGCGCTGCGCGGATCCACCGGTGTGGTCACGATCGACGGGATGCCCGGCATCGGCAAGACCGCCTTCGCGCTCGAGGTCGCCGCCGCCTCCGGTTTCGAGACCCAGCAGTACGTCGACCTGAACCGGGCAGCGTCCTTGCCGAGGGCAACTGGTCTGCTGATCCTGGACAACGTCGAGTACGCCGACCAGGTCCGGCACCTGCTGCCGAACGACCCGAACGCACTGGTGCTGGTGATCAGTCGCCGACGGCTCGCGGACCTCGACCGGGCGGCCGCGCTGACGCTCGACGTACTGGCTCCGGACGAGGCCGCGCGGCTCACCGACATCGAGGAGATCCTGAACTCCTGCGGCGGCCATCCCGGCGCGATCCGGCATCTCGTCGAGCGGCTGCGCAACCGCCGGCCGTGGACTATCGCCCGGATGGCAGCCGGCTTCGAGGACCAGGCGGCCCGCTGTCAGGCGCTCGCCGAGGTCCTGGCTCGCTTCGACGCGGCGTACGACGCGCTGGCCGGTCCGGTGCAGCGCTTGTACCGGCTGATCGGGATGAGCCCGCGCTTCGACCTCCGCCAGGCGGCAAGGCTCACCGGCACCAGCCAGTCCGACGTCGAGCTGATGATCGACGAACTGATGGACCTCAACCTGGTCACCGAACCGGCCCCGGGACGGTTCGAACTGCCCCCGATCGTCCGCGACCACGCCGGCCAACTACTCACCACTTCCGCCCCGAAAGCCGAACTGGCCGCATGAACCACACACCTCTCCCAGTCGCTTCCTTCCCTCCGCTCCTCACCCCAGGCCGGGAGGCCCCATGACCGTGCACAGTGCCACGCCTCCGGCGCGGCGGGTCATGGGGCTCGAACTCCCGGCCTTCCCTCGTCGCTCCAGTCGCTTCGCTCCCTCCGCTCCTCAGTCCAGGCCGGGAGGCCCCATGACCGTCACCATGCTCAACCGGCCGTCCGGCTTTCAGCAGGTCCCTGCCCACAGCGGGCTTGCCGAGCTGCTCGCGTCCGCCGAGAACGAGGTGATCGCGATGAGCTCACTGAACCCCGCCGGTCCGGCCCTCGGGCCGCGCGACGTCAAGCACGGCGTGCGGTACCGGGCGATCTTCCCGGATCACGCGCGCACCGCGCCGTCGCTCGGCCGCCGGCTCGGGGCGCTGTCGCTGGCCGGAGTCGCCGTACGGACGATCCCGGCAGTGCCGATGGACGCCATCGTCATCGACGGCTCGGTCGCCGTACTGCCCGCCGACACCGCGAACGGCAGCGTCGCCGTACTGCGGCTGACGAGCGTGGTGGTGACGGCGCTGGAGCTGTTCGAGCGGATCTGGCCGGACGCCGTACCGCTGGCCGACCGCGACCTGCCCGACGAGGCCGACCTGTCGTCGCGCGAACAGGAGATGCTGCGGCTGCTGGCGCTCGGCGCGACCGACGAGGTGGCCGCAGCACACCTGGACATCTCGGTCCGCACAGTCCGCCGGATGGTCGCGCAGATCATGCACCGCCTCGGAGCCCGCAGCCGCTTCCAAGCAGGCGTCAAAGCCGCCGACCAAGGCTGGCTCCTCGACCGCGCCTCCTGAAACCCAACAGCTCCCCGCCCACCTCAGCTGACGTGGGGAGTACTTTTGCCGATCCGGGCGGGAAATCCGCCCCAACCCGCCCGGGCCGACGACTTGGCTGCCGAGTCGTGGCGAAGGGCTCCGGACCGGGTTGTCGAGTCGTGAAATGCGGCTGTCGCAAACCGCCAGAATCCACGACTCGACAACCATCCTTGGTAACGACCAGCCGACAGATGATCGAGCGGTAGCCGTGTTACGGACGGGGCCGCCACGCCGGCGCGATCACGGCCTACGGTTGGAGTTTCAGGAACGGACTCGGTCTGCGGGCGCGGTCCAGCCGGTGGAGCGGATCCAGTCGGCCAGGTCCCGGGTGGTCGGCTCGATCGCCCGCAGCGCTGCGAGGTCCGACGGGGATTCGGACGCCTCGGCGAACTGGCGGAACATCGCCTTGTCGAGGTCGTTGCCGAGGACGCTCAGCGGCAGCGCCTCGTAGCGTGACGGCAGCCCGGCGCGCGCGCCGAACGCGGCGGCGATCTGGGGCCCCGTCGGCTCGTCACCGATGACCTCGATGGCTCCGCCGGGCACGTCCACGCTGTCGAGCAGGATCGCGGCGGCGACCTGACCGATGTCCTTGATCGAGATCATCTTCAGGGCGACGTCGTCCGGCAGCGGCATTCTCAGCACAATCGTTCCGTCCTCCAGGCTCGGCGCCATCACGGTCGCGAAGTTCTCCATGAAGGCGGTCGGGCGAACCATCGTGGCCCTCAGGCCGGAGCGCTTCAGGTATTCCTCGATCCGGTGCTTCGAGTCGTGCTGCGGCACGCCCGTTTCGCGATCCGCTCCGAAGACCGAGTTGAACACGACGTGTGGCACGCGCGCCGCGGCCGCCGCATCGACGAGGGCGGTGCCCACGCGAACCTCCTCCTCGATCTCCTCGAGGCTGTTCGCCTCCGGGGTCATGAAGTAGAACGCGTCGACCCCCTCCAGCGCGGCGACCGTTGAGGCCGGGTCGTCGATCCGGACGGTCGACAGTTCGACGCCCCGGGCAGCCAGCGCCTGCGCACGGTCGGACCCGGGGCTGCGAACGAGCGCCCGCACCCGCGCTCCTCGGGCCAGGAGCGCGTCAACGACCGCCCCGCCCTGCTGCCCCGTCGCGCCGAAGACCGCGATCGTGCCGGGTTCCCGCGTGTTCATAATGCCACCCTCTCGTTAGTTCATGTCAGGAACTAAAATAGTTCCAGGCGTGAACTTTCACAAGGTACGCGGGTGCCCCGCGAGGCACTGCGCGGTGAGGTCAAGACGAGATGGACGGCAAGACGCCCGACGCGTCCACGATCGCGGTGGCAACGCGTTCGAAGTCGCGCTGGTCGTCGGCGTCGAGGTCCTTCGCGATGTCGGGCAGGCGCTTGGTGGTCTCGGCATACACGGCCTCGGCGAGCACCTTCCCCGCGGGCGTAACCCCGAGCATGATGACCCGCCGGTCCTGCTCCGAGCCCACCCGACGCACGAGGTCGCGGCGCTCGATGCGGTCGACGAGCTGGCTCAGCGCGTTCTTGCTCAAGCCGAGCGCGGCCGCGAGGTACGCCATCTGCCGCGGCACGTCCTTGACCGCACACAGCAGCGTGGCCTGCGCAGGAGTCAGGTCGTACGCGGCGCAGATCTGCGCATACCTGCGCTGGATCAGGACCGAGAGCCAGAAGACCTTGTCGCCGTAGTCCACGCCCGCCCCTCGTCCGCTGCCTGACCCCACTCTACCGACGGCAAGAAGCAACACTTCGCTCGCCACAAGAACCTACGGCTGGGAGTACTACCTCGGCATCTTCCACCGCGACAAGCGCATGCCGACCAACGCCAGCCCCCGTTCTCGACCCGGCCACGGTCGGCCCGCTGCTGGCACTTGACCCGCAAGTGGGCGGCGCGGTGATCGTTCGTACCGGCTGCGCTGACGGTCCCGTCAATGTGACGGTCCGTATCACGGAGGAGCCGCTGCCAGATCTGGCAACCGCCGACACCGAGTGGGAAGTCGGCGAGGAGCTGGCAACACATCTTGATGGCGAGCTTTACCTCGCTCCACTGATGGGACAGAGCCCGGCGTACTCCGTCTACACACCGGCCGGCCCGGGACTCCACCTCGTTCGCGTCTTCGCACGCGGCCGCACCACTCACTACGACGCCGTCGTCTGGGAACCCAGCGAGGAGTACGAGGTCACGATCACACCAGTGAGCTCGGCCCCGGGCCGCCGAACGACCCGCGGCGACGGCCTCTACCTACCCTGAAACTCTTCTCCTGACCCGTTCCTCCTGCAATTGCTTCGACTGCATCGGCTCACAGCCGTCCCGGGCTCTCTACCGAAGGGCGGGCGCAATGACCATGTCGCTTGTGGCGGAGAGAAGCGCCAAGGGCGCACGAAGGTGGTTCAATGTCTCGAAATTAGACTTGTGTCTCACGTTGTCTGCCGTCTCAGATTCGTGATGATGTCCTCGATCACGCCAGCCACAAGCTCGGGCTCATCGTTCTGGACATAGTGTCCGCCCACCTGCGCAACCCTCTTCTCGCCGCCCAGATCGGCGGCGAGTTCACGGTGCCCGCGCTGCCAGCGGTCATCGAGCTCGGCGGTGGTGAAGGGCTTCCAGAGCTCCGGCGTCTTGGAGTCGAGCCACCGGCCCACCCGGCTGGAGATGAGGAAGCTCGGTATGTCGAGACGCGGCCGGCTGGCCGCAGCCTCGTCGGCGCTGAGCTTCACGTCGAAGGAGGCATGGTCGCCGCGGTCGCCGTCCGGGACGACGAACTTGGGCGTCTCGATGTCTAGCCACAACTCGACGTCACTGGGGTCGACCAGCACAAGGCCGGCGAGCTGGTCTGGCCAGCGGGCCGCAAAGATCTGAACGATGACGGCCCCGATCGAGTGGCCGACCAAGACGAACGGCCCTGGAAGCTCCGCCGCCTCAAGCAGCCGCCGCAGCTCGTCGGCCGCTGCACCAAAGGATCGTGGCGCGGGATCGGGCAGCGCGTCGCTGTCTCCAACCCCGGCGCGCGCGTAGGTCAGCAGCCGGGTGCGGGTCTTGAGGGCAGCGATGGTGGCTTCCCACGCCTCACCGGCATCGCCCGACCCAGAGTTGAAGACCACGGTCGGCGAACCGTCACCGGTAGTCTCCGCTGCCAGCTTGTAACCGCCAACGTCGAAATGAGTGGCTGCCATGGGCTCGATCGTAGTGCAATTGCAGCTATGATGCATGAGACTGAATAGATCGATGCGGGCGAGGATGGCGGTGAGGCATGGAGCTAACGCCGCCGCAGCGCCGCGCTCGTCTCGGGCAGGAGCTGCGACGCCTCCGCAGCTTGGCGGGCCTGAGTGGCGATCAACTGGCGGCGCGGGTTGGGATCTCGCAGGCCAAGGTGTCGCGCATCGAAACCAACGTGACGGCTCGTCCTGCGATGGACGTGATCGCCCGCTGGCTGGATGCGGTGGTCGCGACGTCGGAGGATCGCGAGCGCGTGATGTCGCTGGCGGAAGCGGTCGTCACCGACATCTCGAGCTGGCAGGCGATCCACCGCGGCAGTCTGGAGGACCGGCAACGTCAGCTGCTCGAACTCGACGAGCTGGCCAGCGACATTCGTCATTTCCAGCCGTTTCTGGTGCCCGGTCCGTTCCAGACGCCGGAGTATGCCCATGCCGTGATCGAGTCGGCTCGGTTCTCAGCCGGCACTGACGTCGATGAAGCCGTGGCGATGCGGATGAAGCGTGGTGCCCGGCTGCGTGATGACCGCGACGGTCCGCAGTATCACGTCGTGGTGACTGAGACCGCGGCACGCTGGGTGCCGCGAGGCAACAGCCACCTGCGGAGAGCTCAGCTGGAACACCTGGTCCTCTGTGCCAAGGCGCCGCGGATCACGCTGCAAGTCATCCTGAACGACGCACCGATGGAGATGTCGCCGATGACCGGTTTCGTCTGGGTGACGTACCGGGATCCGTCGCAGGCGCCGGTGGTGCGGGTGGAGACCCCGACCGTCGGCCTGGCACTCGGCGGCAGCGATGATCTCGCGACGTACGGCGTGGTCTGGGACCGAATGCTCCGTGCAGCCATGTCGCCGGAAGAGTCGGTGGGCTGGCTTACGGTGATTGCACGCAACGCTTCGTAGTCGAACACAAACGATTGGAGCACTGCCATGATGTCTGCCAACCGCCCTGAACTGTCGGCCTTCACCAACTGGCACAAGGCCAACATCAGCGCCGACGACAACGCCTGCGTCGAGGTCGCCACCGAAGCGACCGGCTGGACCGCGGTCCGTGACTCGACCGACCCGCAAGGGCCGGTCCTAATGTTCACCTCAAAGGAATGGGCCGCTTTCCTGGACGGCGCTCGCAAGGGCGAGTTCGACCAGTAATCGCCGGAGATGGAAGACGCGACGGCACCGGCCCGCAACCGTGCGACGATTCCAGGGCGGCTGCGCGCAGTTGTCGCCGCGGCTTCCATCTCATCGATCGGTGATGGCGCATGGACGGCGGCAGTCCCTCTTGCGGCTGCCGCCGTCACCCGCGATCCCCTCGCCATCGGTCTCGTCTCAGCCGCAGCCCTGCTGCCGTGGTTAGTGGTGTCGCCTTTCGCAGGCGCCCTCGTTGACCGCTGGCCGCACCGACCGACCCTGATCGCAGCTGACACGATTCGCGGCCTGACAGTTGGCCTCATTGCTCTGCTGGTGCTGCTCGACCGGATCACCGTGCCTGTGCTGGCGGCCGGGTCGTTCATCGTGATGGCTGGCGCGGTTTTTCATGGCGCGGCTGCGCAGTCGGTGGTTGCCAATCTGACAGACCACGATGCCGACCTGCGTAACCGCGTCAATGGCTCAGTCTCAGCCGCGGAGACAGCCGGCGCCTCCCTGATCGGGCCACCCGCTGGCTCAGCCTCGTTCGTCCTCGCTGCCTGGCTACCGTTCGTCGCCGATGCCATTTCCTTCGTCTGCTCGGCTGCGCTGCTCAGTGCGGTTCCCAAGCGTAGGCGAACGCCTGATGAGTCGGCGGCGCCACGTGAATCACTCCGCGCTGCGATCTGGTCGGGCATGCGATGGCTGGCTGGACATCGCCAACTGCGCACGCTCGCACTGCTGACCGGCGCGGCCAACTTCACGACGACGATGGTTTACGCACTGCTGGTCCTGTACGCCACTGGGGCAGACGGCCTCGGCCTACAAGATCGCGACTACGGCTTCCTGATCGCGGCCCTTGCGATCGGCGGCATCGTAGGAGGCCCGCTGTCGCCGCAGTTGTTGCGACGCCTGGACTTCCATCGCGCGGTCATCCTGGCCATCGCGGTACGCATGCTGCTGTGGCCACTGCTGGCGCTGACGTCGTCCGCGATCGTCGCTGGCGCTGCGCTGGCCGTCGCCGGCTTCGCCTCGTCCGTCGTGACCGTGTCAGTCGTCTCCGCCCGACAACATTTCACGCCGCGCGACATGCTCGGCCGAGTCGTCACGACGTTCCGCACGCTCGGCAACGGCGCCGGACCGCTCGGCGCGCTCTTCGGCGGGCTCGTCGCCAGCCGGTGGGGCATCGACGCCTGCTTCTGGACGGCGGGAATCCTCATGGCGGTCTGCCTGGTCGTCGCCAGTCACACCGTGTTGCGCCGACCATCCGCGGCGCCCTAGCCAACCACTTGCATCAGACTGAATGAAACTGCATACTCCTTGCCAAGCCTTATGCAGTTTCATTCACTCAGTCGGCTCGGATCTACAAGACAGTCCGGGTCTCAAGGAGTTGACCGAACCATGTGGGTGCTCGTCGTCATTGCGATCGCTGTCATCTACTGCTTCATCCTGCGCGACATTGCCGAGGAGGTGCGGGGCGAATGACGACACTCGCGGACCCGTCGCAGCCGACCGACCGGCACATCCAGGTCTGGTTCGATAAACGCCTGATCGCCGACTCCAGCAGTGACGCCCAGCGTGCTGATTCAGCAGCCCAGAGGCCGGAAGAGGCTCGTCGGGCAGCGCCCCAGCGGAACCCTTCGCCGCTGCCGCGACGAGCGCCGACCGGAGTCTCAGGAGGCTCCGACCGGCCAGTTCTTTTGGGGTATCTCCGGCGGGATTTACTGGTCGCCGACAGCCAGGTCGGCGTACTGCGGCGTGAGATGACTCAGTTCGCGGAAGTGGAAGGCTTCACAATCGGCCGCATCCACGTCGAGTACCCGGGCAGTTGGCTCGCAGCATTCGAGAGGCTCGTCCTCTCGATCAGCTGCCACGGGGTCATCGCCGTCGTGCTGCCAAGTCTGCTGCACCTCATCGGGATCGGGCTGGGTACGCCGACCGACGTGCGCAGCATCTTCGAGCGTGCAACCGGCGCCCATGTGCTGGTCCTGCCCGCATAGCCGGGGAGAGACCGATGGGAGTCTCCTCGGCCGTCTCGTCGTGCAATGGATCGCAGCACTCCACCGGTTTCGCCTCCCCAACCGGTCCTTGTCCGAGCCGTCCTCTGCCCTGTAGGCAGCTCAGCCAAGGATCCCCGGCCCAGCCGGCGCGGAACGTGAAGCGAGTCCGTTCTGCGCCGGCTGCTCCACCGCCTCTCGCCCAGTAGATCGGAGCTACCGTCGATGTTCGCCGTACAGCAACTCAAAGGGGGCCTCGCCAGGAGTCTCAGGTCGATCCGGAAACCGGCGCACGCGCTGATGCTTGTCGCGATGGTCGTACCGATAGCCAAGGCTTGCGCGGCAGACGTACCTGCTGGTTCGCGATCCATCCACTCCTGCTCGCCGAACTACACCGACGAGAACAAGCTCGGTCGGCTGTCGGTTCAACAGAAAGGCCCAGGTACTTCGATCCAGTGGGGCACGTACCCGAAGCTCCCGGCTGACCGCTACGTCGTCAGCATTCACATCGATGCCAAGAAGGTGGACGGCAAGAAGCAGAGCTATCCGCCGCACGGTTCGCTCCCTGCCAGGACGTGGGACCGATCGAAGAATCGGTATGTTGCGACCTACAAGTCCGGTCAGATCTTCAAGATCACTGGAACGTCGTACAACACCAAGGGAGCGGTCGTGCAAGAGTTCTACATCAGGTGCAAGCTAGTCTGACTCACGACCTGGGAGCTTGTTATGGACACCTCCGCCGAGAGCGATACGGCCGCCGCGCAGACGTTTGTCGCCGACCGGTTGAACGCCGACTTCGCCGACACCGGCCTCGCGCAGGTCCACTTCCAGGTCGATCCTGCCTGGACCGGGACGCCTGGTGACGACCTGATTCTGGTCGCCGGTGGACATGAGTTTCCTCTTGCGGTCGGAGGCTACGGCGTCGAGCGGGCCTGCGCCGCCGCGGCGTTCCAACTTCAGTCGGATGCAATGTCCGAACTCAACCATCCATGGCCTGAAGTCGCCACCCCTCAAGGTGAAACCGTCGGGGTACTACTTGCCCCCGCGGAGACCCGCGGGATCGCCGTCTGGGAACTGGCCGGGAAGCCCTTTTGCGCCATCGGACACCTCCGCAAAGCTGTCGAGGCCGCCGGCTTGATTATCAAAGAACCTGCACGTGAGTAGCATCCCCGCCCCAGGTTGCTACTGTTCCCGTTGTGGCTTGAGATCCTTCGGTCGACGCCGAAGGTGACCACGATTCTATATCTCTTCTTTTCTCCCTTATTTTCTTGTTCTTCCCACTCACTCCTCCCTCTTCTCTATCTTTTCTTTATCTTTACCGTCTTTCTTTTCTTGCTCCTTCGCCTGGGTCCTTGGGCGTGGGTCAGCGGCCGTCGGGGCTCGTCGGCGACGGCCGCTGGGGCTTGCTGGTGACCTGGTCTGGCGGGCCCTGTCACCAGTGGTTGTCAGTTGAGTGTGTGCTTCGGTATGTCGTGCCGTCCGGCCGGGCGGCGTTCGTGTGCGGGGTCGCGCACGGTGTCAGGCAGCGTGTCGGGCAGCACGTGCTCCGCGCTGCGTGGGGCCGGGCAGACAGGGCCGCGACGGATCGGGCCGCCGCCCAGCTTCCGGCTCTTCCACTGCTTCTCTTCGTAGTCGTAGTAGGTGTCGACGCCTCCGACTGTCATCCCCGGACCTCCCTTGAACCCCCGTTCCCCTGCTGGCCTCTCAACAGTCGGTCACGACCACGCCGGCAGACAAGCGATTCGGGAAATCACCATGGATCAACACACTCGAACGCCGGGTTCTGTTGGAATGACCCACAAACGTGCGAGATGCCGGAAACTCCTACACGGCGACGATCGCGACGCCGTGACCCGGCAACCGAACCCCGTCCTCGGTCAGGCCGGCGCCACCGAATGACATCACCAGGTACTGCGGCGGTTCGTCGACCGGCACCACCGCGTCGCCGGCGGCCAGGTTCGCGACCACGCGCAGGCTGCCGCGGGTCACCACCAGCCAGCCGCCGGCCGGATCGAACGCGACCCCGACCGACTCGAGCCGGTCGTCGCGCAACTCCGGCATCTTCGCCCGGAACGTGAGCAGATGCCGGTACCAGGCCAGCAGCTCGCGGTGCGGCGTCTCGTCCGGCTCGGACCAGTCCAGCACCGAACTGCGCCAGGTCTGCGGGTCCTGCGGATCCGGGATCTCGTCCGCGTCCCAGCCGAACTCCGCGAACTCCTGCCGCCGCCCGGTCCGCACCGCTTCCGCCAACGCCGTCTCCTGGAAGTCCGTGAAGAACCGCCAAGGTGTCGACGCGCCCCACTCCTCACCCATGAACAACATCGGCGTGTACGGCGACGTGAGCACCAGCGCGGCGCCGATCGCGAGCTGCCCCGGGGTGAGCGCCGGGCGGTCACCCAGCGCCCGGTTGCCGATCTGGTCGTGATTCGACGTGTAGGCCAGGAACTGGCTGCCGCGATGGGTCCGCGGATCGACCGGACGGCCCCACAGTTGGTGCCGGAACGTCGAGTACGTACCGTCGTGCAGGAAGACCTTGGTCAGCGTCTTCGCGAACACCGCGGGATCCCCGAAGTCCACGTAGTACCCGGACCGTTCCCCGGTCAGCAGCGCGTGCAGGGCGTGGTGGAAGTCGTCGCTCCACTGCGCGGTCATCCCCATCCCGCCCTTGGACACCGGGTCCACGGTGCGCGGATCGTTCAGGTCCGACTCGGCCACCAGCCCCAGCGGCCGTCCGAGCTCCTTCGACAGCGCCGCAGTCTCCACGGACAGCTGCTGGAGCAGATGCGTCGGGCTGTCGTCGACCAGTGCGTGGACGGCGTCCAGCCGCAGTACGTCGAGGTGGAACTCGCGGAACCAGCGCAGTGCGTTGTCGCAGATCCACCGGCGTACCTCGGTGCTGCCGGTGTCGTCCAGGTTGACGGCCGGTCCCCACGGGGTGGAGTGACGCGTCGTGAAGTACGGGCCGAACTTGTCGAGGTAGTTCCCGCTCGGCCCCAGGTGGTTGTAGACCACGTCGAGGCAGACGGCGAGCCCGGCCTCGTGACAGCGGTCGACGAACCGCTGCAGCGCTTCCGGTCCGCCGTACGGCGCGTGTACGGCGTACAGGTCCACGCCGTCGTACCCCCAGCCGTGGACACCGGGGAACGCGGCGACCGGTAGCAGCGAGACCACCTCCACGCCCAGGACCGCCAGGTAGTCCAGGTGCTCGGCGGCCGCATCGAGCGTGCCTTCCAAGGTGAACGTACCTATGTGCAGCTCGTAGAACACAGCACCGCGGGCGTCGCGGCCGGTCCAGCTGTCGTCGGTCCAGGCGAAGCGGTCCGCCTCGAAGACGCGGCTGAACCCGTGGACACCGTCCGGCTGCCAGGGGCTACGCGGATCGGGCAGCGGGTCGTTGCCGTCGACGGAGTACGCGTAGTCGGTGCCGTGGTGCGCCTCGGCGACCTGGCGTTCCCACCACCCGTCGTCGACGGAGCGCATCGGCAGCACGCCGTCCCGCAGTACCAGGTCGACATTCGTTGCCGTGGGCACCCAGATGCGGAAGGTGTGCATGTCAGCTCCTGACCAGGAGAGCGACCGGCAGGTCGGTCAGCAGTTCGTCGATGCGGGCCGCGCCACCGACCTCGCGGCCGGTCAGCACGTTCTTCCACTGGCCAGTCGGCAGGACGACGGTGCTGTCGCCCCAGCCGCCCAGCCGCTGCAGTGCCGCGGGCAGCCGGGTCGCAACGGTGATGACAGCGTCGCCGCGCGCGAACGCGACTGCGTGTCCGTTCGACGTCGGCAGCGGCGTGTAGCTGCCGGCGAACGCGTCCGGGTACTGGCGGCGGATGCGGAGCGCCCGCGACGTGACCAGCAGCTTCTCGTCGGAGAGGTCGTTCGGCTTACCTCCTGCGTCCAGCCGCTGCAGCCGCTCGATCCGCTGCTCGTAGTCGACCTCCCGCCGGTTGTCCGGGTCCACCAGCGACAAGTCGACCATCTCGGTGCCCTGATACACATCCGGCACTCCGGGCATCGTCAGCTGCACCAGCTTCTGTCCGAGCGTGGCTGCTCGCACATAGACGGCCTGCTCGTCCGCAAAACGACGTACGGAATCAAGGACTGTCTTGTCCTGCAGGACCGCGGTGGCGAAGGCTGCGACGGTCTGCTCGTACTCCTCGTCAGGGGACGTCCAGGAGGTGTGCAGCTTGGCTTCACGGATCGCCTTGAGCAGGTAGCCCTGCATGCGATCCTCGCCGAGCGGACCGTCGTCCCACGTGCCGAAGAGCGTCTGCCAGAACAGGTACTCCGTGCTGCCGTCCAGCAGCGGGCTGCGGTGGTCCTCGGACAGCCGTCGCCACTCACGCACCGCCTCGGACCAGGCCGCGGGCTGTTCGGACAGTACGCCGAGCCGCGCGCGGACGTCCTCGGAGCGCTTGGTGTCGTGCGTGGACAGCGTGGTCATCGTTTTGGGCCAGTGCGTGTTCAGCCGGGACGCATACGCGTGGAACTCCTCCGGCGAGACCCCGAAGTGCTCCGGGTCGCCGCCGACCTCGTTGAGCGAGCTGAGCCGCAGCCACCGGTAGAACGCGGTGTCCTCGACGCCCTTGGCCATCACCGGACCGCACGTCTGCTGGAACCGCACGATCAGCTCGGCCCGCGCCTGCTCGTCGATCGTGCTGGTCTCACGGCCGAGCAGCAGGTGCAGTACGACGTCCAGCGTCTCCTGCCTGTCCTCGTCGAGGTTGGCCCGTGCCTTCTCAGCTGCCCGCTCCAGCGCCGCCACGGCTGTAGGCGGTGCCTCCTCACCAGGCACGACGTACGCGCGGTAGATGTCGAAGTGGACAAGCAGCTCGGCCACGACCGCATGGAACGACCGCCTGGTGTGGTCACGCAGCCGTACGTCGTCCTGGCAGATGCGGGCCAGCAACTCCACCAGGCGATGCACCTCGGCGTACTGGCCGTGCTGGACGATCTCCCGCTTCGCCTGCTCGACCACCGGCGCGAAGTCGGCCGGCGCACCGGTGAGCTCGGAGTGCAGCGCCGACAGCGGTGCAGCACCCGCAGGGTCGATGAACAGACCGCCGACGCGCAGCAGGGCGTCGTACCCGGTGGTGCCGGCGCAGGGCCAGTCGCGTGGGAGCTCCTCGTCGCCTTCGAGGATCTTCTCGACCACGACCCACGCACCACCGGTCCGCTCGGCCAGGCGGCGCAAGTACCCGCGCGGGTCCGCCAGGCCGTCCGGGTGGTCGATGCGGAAGCCGTTGAGCTTGCCCTCGTGCAGCAGCGCCAGCAGCAGCTGGTGTGTAGCGTCGAAGACCTCCTGCGTCTCCTGCCGTACTGCGGCGAGCGTGTCGACGTCGAAGAACCGCCGGTAGTTCAGCTCCTCGTCGGCGACCCGCCAGTGCGCCAGGCGGTACCACTGCTCGGTCACGAGCTCCTCGAGCGGCAGCCCTTCCGTGCCAGGGCGCAGCGGGTACTCGTGCTCGTAGTAGCGCAGCACGTCGCCGTCGACCGACAGCTCACCCGCGGCCAGCACCTTCCCGATCCGCTGACCGAGCACGGCCATCAGCAGCGGCTGGTTACCCGACCCCCAGTCCACGTCGAACCAGTCCGCGTACTGCGAGCCCGGCCCGAGCCGCAGCACCGACCAGAGCGCCTTGTTCAGGCTCTCCGGAGTCGGTACGGCGACATGGTTCGGTACGACGTCCGCCACCGCGCCCATGCGGTGCTCGGCGAGCCGGGCCGACAGGTTGTCGAACGCAGGCCGGCCGCCCATCGGCTCGGACAGCCGGCTGTGGTCCACCACGTCGTACCCGTGGGTGGAACCGGGAGCGGCCTGCAGGACCGGCGACAGGTAGGCGTGGGAGACCCCGAGGCTCGCCAGGTACGGAACGACCGCGGCGGCGGCGTCGAAACCGAACTCGGCGCGGAGCTGGAACCTGTAGGTCGCCAGCGGAGCCCTGCTCATCCGGCCGCCTGCCTGGGGCGGGTCAGGACCAACGTGCTGCGCGCCTCCAGCTGGACCGTGCTGCCGGCCGGGTGCGGCTCGTCGCTCCCCTCGCCGGTGGAGGTCGTCGTGTCCACGACGACGGTCCAGCTCTCGCCGTACTCCTCGGGGGGCAGCAGGAAGTCCGCCGCCTCGAAGTTGCCGTTCAGCAGGATCAGGAACGAGTCGTCGAGCACCGGCTCACCCCGCGGGTCCGGCTCGGAGATCGCGTCACCGTTCAGGAAGACCGCCATTGCGCGCGCGTCGTCCCGCTGCCAGTCGCCGTTCTGCATCTCGGTGCCGTTCGGGTTGAACCACACCAGGTCACCGAGGCCGTCGATCCCGGTGTCGCCGTGGAAGAACCGGCGCCGGCGCAGCACCGGGTGGTTGTTGCGGAGCCTGACCAGCGACCGCGTGAACTCGAGCAGGTGCTTGTGCGGCTCGTCCAGCTGCCAGTCGATCCAGGCGATCTCGTTGTCCTGGCAGTAGACGTTGTTGTTGCCGCGCTGGGTCCGGCCGAGCTCGTCGCCGTGGGCGATCATCGGCACGCCCTGCGAGATCAGCAGCGTGGTCAGGAAGTTGCGCTCCTGCTTGGCGCGCAACCGCAGTACCTCGGGGTCGTCGGACGGGCCCTCGGCGCCGCAGTTCCAGGACCGGTTGAAGCTCTCGCCGTCCTTGCCGCCCTCGCCGTTCGCCTCGTTGTGCTTCTCGTTGTACGAGACCAGGTCGCGCAGCGTGAAACCGTCGTGCGCGGTGATGAAGTTGATGCTGGCCAGCGGCCGGCGGCTGTCGTCCTGGTACAGGTCCGACGAGCCGGTCAGCCGGGAGGCGAACTCGGCCAGCGTGGACTTCTCGCCCCGCCAGTAGTCCCGGACGGTGTCGCGGTACTTGCCGTTCCACTCCGTCCACAGCGGCGGGAAGTTGCCGACCTGGTAGCCGCCGTCGCCGACGTCCCACGGCTCGGCGATCAGCTTCACCTGGCTGACCACCGGGTCCTGCTGGACCATCTCGAAGAACGCCGACAGCCGGTCGACCTCGTGGAACTGCCGGGCCAGCGTGGCCGCGAGGTCGAAGCGGAACCCGTCGACGTGCATCTCGGTGACCCAGTAGCGCAGCGAGTCCATGATCAGCTGCAGCACGTGCGGGTGCCGCATCAGCAGGCTGTTGCCGGTGCCGGTGGTGTCGTAGTAGTGCGACTTGTCCTGGTCGACGAGGCGGTAGTACGCCGTGTTGTCGATGCCCTTGAACGACAGCGTCGGGCCGAACTCGTTCCCCTCGGCGGTGTGGTTGTAGACGACGTCCAGGATCACCTCGATGTCGGCCTCGTGCAGGGCCTTCACCATCGCCTTGAACTCGGTCACCTGTTGACCGCGGGTCCCGGTGGACGAGTACGCGTTGTGCGGGGCGAAGAAGCCGATGGTGTTGTAGCCCCAGTAGTTCGACAGGCCGAGCTCCTGCAGGTGCCCGTCCTGGGCGAACTGGTGCACCGGCATCAGCTCGATCGCGGACACCCCGAGCTCCTTGAGGTGCTCGATGATCGCCGGGTGCCCGATCCCGGCGTACGTTCCGCGGATGTTCTCCGGCAGCCCCGGGTGGGTC
>DASXXB010000463.1:0-3291 GCA_036503355.1 Kribbella sp.
TGCTCGGCCCGGAAGATCCCCGCCAGGTCAGGGGTCACGACTGCGACGGCCTGACCTCTACCGGCAGGCGAAGGATTGTGGTGAGCCGGCGGGCCCAGTGCAGCGCGGCGTCGAGATCCTCGACCCGGATGACGATGAAGCCGCCGAGGTGCTCCTTGCCTTCGGTGAACGGCCCGTCGGTGACGAGCACCTCGTCACCCTCGGCCTTCAGCACGGTCGCGGTCTCCGGCGGGTGCATGCCGGCGTCGAACACCCAGACCCCGGCCGCCCTCAGCTCCGCGTTCAGGGCCTCCAGGTCGCGCATGATCGGATCCAGGACCTCCGGCTCCGGGATCGGCCCGTCGGGCTGGTAGATGCTGAGCACGTATTGATTCATCGTTCCTCCTTCTCGTCACCTACACGAACGCGGTCACCCCGGATCGACAGCCAGCTCCACAGTAATTTCGAGACCCCCACCGGCCCGCGGTACGGCGTCCACGCTCCCGCCGTGCGCCTCCGCCACGGACCGGACGATCGACAGACCGAGCCCGGCGCCCTTCCCGCCGACGAGCCGCTCGGCGCCCAGCCGGTAGAACGGCTTGAACAGGCTTTCCACCTCGTACGGCGGAATCTCGGGCCCCGTGTTCGTGACGACGACCTGTACCTGGTCACCGACCCGCTTGCTGATCACCCGGACCCACCGCTCGCCGACGGGGAGGTTGTGACGGATGCCGTTCTCGACCAAGTTGTGGACGAGCCGCTCCAGCAACAGCGCGTCACCGCGGGTCGGGGCGTCGCCCGGTCCGCGGATCAGCTCGACACCGGCCGCCGCGGCCTCGGCGCTCAGCTGACCGCTGACGTGCGCGACGACATCGCTCAGGTTGACCGGGTACACCGCGGTCAGCTGCTTCTCGGAGTCCGCCAGGATCAGCAGCCCGTCGATCAGCTGCTCGTGCCGCGTGTTGATGCTCAGGAGGCTCTCGCCCAGTTCCTTCACGTCCGTCGACGCCGTGCGTCGATGCATCGCGACTTCGACGAGCGCGCGGCCGAGCGTCAACGGCGTACGGAGCTCGTGAGAGGCGTTGGCGACGAAGCGGCGTTGGCCGTCGAAGGAATGGTCCAGACGCTCGACCATCGTGTCGAACGCGTCCGCCAGGTTCTTTACCTCGTCGTCGGGGCCCTTCAACGCGATCCGCTCATGCAGGGCGGACGGCGACGCGGCGATCCTGCGCGCCGTGTCGGTCACTCGGTGCAGCGGTGCGAGGACCCGCCCGGCGACGAGCCACCCGAAACCGGCGGCCAGCGCGCCGACGGCGACGAGGGCGATGCTCCCCTGGGTCAGCATCGACTTGATCGCTGCCTGCCGGACCTGGTCGCGCTGCTGCTGCAGCACCCGTTCGGCGTCCGAGCCGGTGAGCATGGCGCCGTCCTTGTTCATCACGTACACGTCGTTGGCCGGTGGCGGCGGCCTGGTGGCACCGGCGCTCGGGCTCAGGTACGTGCCTTTCACGATCACCCGGTACTGCTGGCCGAGATTCGCGGTGAACAGGGCGTAGGTGACCCCGAGCAGCACCACGCCGGCGGCCAGGAACAACCCGCCGTACAGCAGGGTCAGGCGGCCGCGGAGCGACAGTTTCCGCAGTGGATTCCGCAGTGGATTTCTCAATGGATTCCTCAGGTGATCCGGTAGCCGACGCCGGTGACGGTCTCGACCAGGCCCGGTTCGCCGAGTTTGCGGCGCAACTTGAGGATCGTCAGTCGTACCGCTCCCGTGAACGGGTCCACGTGCTCGTCCCATGCCTTCTCCAGCAGTTGTTCGGCCGACACGGTCGCGCCGTCGGCCCGCAGCAGTTCCGCGAGTACGGCGAACTCCTTCTTCGACAACGGCACGTAGCGGCCGTCACGGAACACCTCGTGCCGCGCCGGGTCCAGCGTCACCCCGGCGCGCCGCAGCACCGGCGGATCGGCTGGACGGCTGCGGCGGCCCAGCGCGAGCACCCGCGCCGCGAGCTCGGCGAACGCGAACGGCTTGGTCAGGTAGTCGTCCGCCCCGAGGCCGAGCCCTTCCACGCGGTCCGTCACCGCGGCCGCCGCGGTCAGCATCAGCACCCGTGTCGCGGATCCCGAGGCCACCAGCTGCCGGCACACCTCGTCGCCGTGGACCACGGGCAGATCGCGATCGAGCACGAGTACGTCGTACTCGTTCACGGACAGCCGCTCCAGCGCGGCGCCGCCGTCACCGGCCACGTCGACGGCATGGGTCTCGTCGCGCAGCCACTCCGCGATCGCTGCCGCCAGCAACGGTTCGTCCTCGACCACCAGTACACGCACGCACCCCATGATCCCCGACGGCAGCGTTTCCGCGGTGTTTCCGGACTCGGAAACGGCCCGGAAACGGCGCACCGAGAAAGGTTTCCGGCAACGAGAGGAGCACCGAATGCGCAACACCATCCTGGCCGTTTCCGTACTCGCGGCCGGCCTGATCCTGACCGGTTGCGGCGCCGACAAGCCCGGCGCCGAGGTCGCCTCCGGGAGCGGAGGCGGGCAGTCCACGGCGCCGACCAGTGCGCCGGCCAGTGCGCCCGCCAGTCTCAGCCGGGACGAGATGGCGGTGAAGTTCACCCAGTGCCTGCGGGAGAACGGCCTGAACGTGCCGGACCCGGAACCGGGCAAGGGCCCGATGCTGCGGTTCGACAAGAACTCCGGCGTCACCAAGGAGCAGGTCGACAAGGCGATGGAGGCGTGCCGCCAGTACGACCCGCAGGCGCAGGGCAGCGCGAACCCGCAACAACAGGAAAACGGTCGGAAATACGCGGAATGCATGCGGAAAAACGGCGTCGAGAAGTTTCCGGACCCGAAGCCGGACCAGCGCGGCATCATGATCGGCCCGGGCGTCGCGGACGACCCGGACTTCAAGAAGGCGCAGGACGCCTGCCAGAGCATCCTGGCAGGCCGGTGATGCGCAAGGCCCGGAGAATGGCGTGGCCGGCCGTCGTCGTGCTGGCCGCCGGTGGCGCCGCAAGCGTGTTCCTGGTCGACCGGGGCGAGGCCGGCCCGGCCGCGAAGCCGGCCTCCCAGGCCGTGCCGATCAACACCACCAAGGTCACCCAGCAGACCTTGAAGGACACCGAGACCGAGGACGGCACGCTCGGCTTCGGCGCCACCTCCGCCGCGGTCAACCGGGTCGCCGGCACCGTGACCGGCGTACCGGACAGTGGCCAGGAGCTGCGGCGCGGCAACACCGTCTACAGCATCGACAACAAGCCGACCACGCTGCTGTACGGCGCGCTGCCGGCGTACCGCAGGCTGGCG
>DASXXB010000464.1:0-7268 GCA_036503355.1 Kribbella sp.
GGTACGTCGACGTGCCGGCGCCGCGCGAGGCGGTCGTCGCGCGGGAACGGCAGCCCGCCTGGGAGGTCCAGGAGATCGAACCGTAGGCGAATCAGTAGAACTGCCGGATCTTCGGCCAGAGCGTGGACCACGGCTCGGCCGGTGCCGCGCACAGGACCAAGGCCGTACCGTCCTCGTCGTTCGAGACGATGCTGTTCACCGTGCCGACCTGGTTGCAGTCGCGGAAGTACGACTCGAAGATCGGCGTCCGTTCGAGCTCCACGATGAGGACCGGGCCGGTGTTGGTGTCGGGCGGACGCGCCCACTCCCAGAAGCTCATGTGCGGGGAGTACGGCGCGGGTAGTCCGCGGGCGGGCCCGTAGCGAACGAGAGCACCGGCCTCCCCGTAGTTGCCGGTGAAGATCGTCGCGGTGGACCGCTGGTCGGCGGGGACCTTGTCCCAGGCGGCCGCCACGGCGTCGGTGAACGCGGGCCAGCCGATCTGCTCGCCCTGCTCCTTGTTCACCGGTATGACGAAATCGGCCGCCGACGCCGGCAGCACGGGCACCGTGAACACTGCGGACGACACCGCGGCAAGCACCAGTGCGGCGACCGCGGGCCGCCGGTGACGATCGACCCAGCGCAGGGTCGGCTCGCACCCTGCGGCGACCAGGACGAGCAGGAGCGGAAGCGCGTAGTACGACTTGCCGCCGACGGCGAGTACGACGACGCACAACACCGGGTAGGCCAGCGCCACGGCGCGTGCCCACGGCAACGATCGCCAGATGCGAAGGAACCCGGCCACCCAGACCGGGACGAGGAACGGTGACAGCTGCAGGAGCTGCAGTGGGATGAACATGATCCGGTTCTCAGTGCCGTCGTCCGAGCTGATCCCGCCCGCGACCTTGAGCTGCGGCCAGTCGTGCTGGAACTGCCAGATCACGTTCGGCAGAGCGATCACGCCGGCGATGGTCACGCCGGCGAGGAGCCACCAAGACCGCAGCACGCTGCGGGGCCCTACGATCAGCAACGACACCAGCAGCGCGCCGACCGGCAGCACCACGAGGTACTTGTTCTCCAGGGCAATACCGGCCGTCAGCCCGAGCGCCAACCACCAGCGACCGTCACCGGTCCGCAGCAGCTTCACCGCGAACAGACCGATCAGCATCCAGGCCAACAGGTCGTACGTCGCCGTGGACACCATGTGCCCGACGCCAAGGACGAACCCGGAGACAGCCGCACAGATCGCGGCCAGCACCTGTCCGCGCCGGGCGCTGCCGAACTCGCGGGCGAGCAGTGCGATCACGATGACCGTGGCGACCGCGCTGAGCGTCGACAGCACCCGCAGCCCCATCACGGTGTCGCCGAAGATCGTGGTCGACGCGCGGGCGATGAACGGGGTCAGCGGCGGCTGGTCGACGTACCCCCACGTGAGGTGCCGCCCCGCGACCATGAAGTACAGCTCGTCGCGGTGATAGCCGTAGCGTCCGGACAGAGCTGTGAGCACAGCGCCGACGAGCAGCGCGACAGCCAGGACAGGCCGCACCGCGAAGGCGGCCACCGATGGGCGGGTCATGGCGGAATCGTGACAGCTCACCAGGTCCCCTGCTAGTCCAGAAAGCGCGGCTCGGCGCCGCGGTCCAGGAGGATGACGCGGCCGGCGAGGGTCTCGTCCTCGACGAAGCGGACGACGGTGTCGGTGACGGTCTCGAGGGGAACCAGTGGCAGGCCGCGATCGGCCGGGGCGAGTTCGTCGCGTTCACGGACGCCGCGCGGGGTCGCAACCCAATCGGGTACGACGCAGTTCACCCGGATCCCGCGGTCGCGCAGCGGCGCCAGAGTGCTCGTGAGGCGAATGAGAGCGGCCTTCGCCGCGCTGTACTCCGGCGAGACATGCGCGCCGAAGCCCAGCCCTGCGGTCGAGCTGACGTTGACCACACAACCTCCGCCGGCGGCCTCCATCCCGTCCAGCGCGAGCTGGGTGGCTAGCATCGGCGCGCGGAGATTGACCTCGAGAGACGCGGTCCAGCGGGAGACGGCCGCCTCCGGGAAGCACGGGGTCAGCACCGCGCCGCCACCCGCGTTGTTGACCAGGATCTGCGGCCGGCACGCCATCAGCTCCCGCACGGCGTCGTCGTCCCGCATGTCGAGCTCGACCAACCGCGCGGACGACCCGATCAGCTCACACGTCTGCTGCCCGCCGGACTCGTCCAGGTCCGCGACCACCACCGAAGCACCGGCCGCGGCCAGCCGGACGGCGATCGCGCGGCCGATGCCGACCGCGGCTCCGGTGACGACGGCGAGCTTCCCGGCGATGTCCATGGCCGCAGACTCCCACCCGGCACCGACAACTTCGCGAGATGATTGCCACGGGATGATTGCATTGGTCAACCGGACAACTCCCGAGGGGACAGTCAGTGGCACTGCTGTACGAGCGGATCTGCGCTCACGTGCTGGAGCAGCTCCGGCGCGGTGCGTTGCGGCCGGGGGACCGGGTGCCGTCGGAGATGGAGTTGGCAGCCCAGTTCGCGGTCAGCCGGATCACGTCCAAGCGGGCCTTGGAGGTACTGCGGGAAGCGGGCCTGGTGGAGCGCGTCCGCGGCAAGGGCACCTTCGTCGTACGGCGGCTGCCCGACCTGACCGATCTGGCCGTCCCGTTGCGCCCCGCCCAGCGGCGCGAGGCGCGGTCCGTCGCGCTGATCGTGCCCGACATGTCCGAGTCGTACGGGCTCGACCTGCTCAACGCGATCGAGGAGCGTTGCGCGGAGTACGGCGCCCATCTGGTGGTACGGCGTACGCACGGCCGGCAGACCGATGAGGAGAAGGCCGTCGACTCGCTGGTGGCTGCAGTGGACGGTCTGATCGTGTTTCCGGTCTACGGGGACTTCTACAACGCCAGCCTGCTCCGGCAGGTCCTCGACGGGTTCCCAGTGGTCCTCGTGGACCGCCACCTGTCCGGTATCCCGGTGGCCGCGGTCCACACCGACAACGTCGCGGCTGCGCGTGCACTGACCACGCGGCTGCTGGACCAAGGGCACGAGCACATCGCCTTCGTGTCGCCGCCGCCGGTGAACACCTCCTCCATCGAGGAGCGGCTGGACGGCTTCCGTACTGCGTTCAACGGGCGCGGCCGGCCGTACGAGCTGACCGATCTGCGGAGCACGCTGCCCGGGTCGACGACCGCGGAGAGCGTGCGGGCGGACATGGACACGATCCGCGCGTTCCGCGACAGCAGGCCCGAGGTGACCGCGTACTTCGCCTGTGAGTACAACCTGGCGCGCATGGTCGACCGGGTGCTCGGCGGTGACCGCGTGGTCGCCTGCTTCGACTCGCCAGGCGACTCCATCGGCGGACCGCCGTACCTGCACGTCAAGCAGAACCAGACCGAGATGGGCCGCCTCGCCGTGGACCTGCTGCTCGCACAGTTGCGCGGCGAGCCGGTGCCGAACCTCTCCTACGTGCCGTTCGAACTCATCGAGGCCGAGGCCAGGAACGGCTGAGCCTTACTTTCGTCAGTAGGACGGCTGTCTGCGACTGTGTAGCGTCTGCGGTATGAGCTGGCGGCGCCTGGGGGACGTGGGTCTGTGGGCCGTGCTGTCGTTCCTCGTGCTCGCCGAGAGCGGTGCACGCAACGACCCCTACTGGTTCCGCGCTGTCTGCTTCGCCGTCCTCGCCTGCGCTGTTGCCACCCGGCGCAAGTGGCCGCTGGTCGCCTTGTGCCTGGTGGTGTGGACAGACATCGTCGTCCTCGCGTTCACCCTCAATACGTCGCGCGGTGTGCCGGTCGCGCTCGTACCGGCGATCAGCCTGCTGGCGTACGGCGCCGGCCGGCGGGAGACGCAGCTCAGGCACTTCGTCGTGGTGAGCATCGCGTCGTTGCTGGGGCTGCTGGTCCTCGCGCTGACGATCCGCAGGGGTTCGCAAGCACCTGAAGCTGTTCTGACTTGGTTGCTGTTGCTCCTGATGGCACTACTACTGGTCGTGCTGCCGTGGCTGATCGGTCGTTACCGTGCCCAGCAGGCCCTGCTCGCATCAGCGGGCTGGGAGCGGGCCGAGCGGATCGAACGCGAGCAGCAGATGGAGATCGACCAGGAGCGTCTGCGCGAGCGCTCCCGGATCGCCGAGGACATGCACGACTCGGTCGGCCACGAGCTCAGTCTGATCGCACTGCGCGCAGCGGCCCTCGAACTCGACCCGTCGCTGCCGGAGAACCACCGCCTGGCTGCCGGTGAGCTCCGCGAGGCAGCGGCGACCGCCACGGAGCGCCTTGGCGAGATTGTTGGCGTACTGCGGGATCAGGAAGCGCCCACGATGCCTCACGACGAGACGGTCCGCGCACTGGTCGACCGAGCCGCAGCATCCGGCCTGTCGGTGCGGCTGACCGAGCAGGTCGACGGCGTACTCGCACCGATGGTCGACCGGGCGGTGCACCGCGTTGTGCAGGAGTCGCTGACCAACGCCAGTAAACACGCACCTGGTGCACCCGTGACCGTGAGCGTGACAACGCGCGAGAACGACGTACACGTGGAGGTTCTGGACACCGGGGCGACCAGGCCGGTGGCTGCGCCGTCAGGTGGGCGTGGACTCGACGGGCTGCGTGAACGGGTCCGCCTCGCGGGCGGATCGCTGACGGCCGGTCCACGGCCAGGTGGTGGTTTTCAGGTCACTGCCACGATGCCGCGTGCCGGCGGGCGGCCGGAGCCGCCCACGGCTGCAGTGGAGCGAGCTACGGTACGACGGAGCGCGCA
The DNA here is from genome assembly GCA_036503355.1 of Kribbella sp. GTDB lineage: Bacteria > Actinomycetota > Actinomycetes > Propionibacteriales > Kribbellaceae > Kribbella. Next base: position 4,728 of record DASXXB010000464.1, read on the forward strand.
GCGCGGGCTGGTCACGGCCATCGCGGCACCCGTGCTGCTCGGAGCTCTCGTCGGCACAGTTGCCCTCGGCTACTACCTCGTCGCGGGGTACAGCGCCATCCTGCGACCCGCGCAGTACGACTCCCTGACCGTCGGGCAGTCCGAGGCCGAGGTGGCGAAGGTGCTGCCGCGGATGCAGATGATCGACGCGCCGTCGGAGGGCTACCAGCGACCCGCCGGGTGGACCTGTCAGTACTACCGGCCGGCTGCTCCGTTCTCCAGCAACTACGTGTACCGCCTGTGCTTCGCGGACGGCGCCCTGGTCGCCAAGGCCGTCGTACAGAGCGGTTCTGTCCCGCCGACCCCGGAAGGCAACTGATGATCAGGGTGATGCTCGCCGACGACGAGGCGATGGTGCGTGCCGGTGTCCGCGCGATCCTCGGCACCGACGACGGGATCGAGGTCGTCGCCGAGGCGGCCGACGGCGTGGAAGCGGTCGATGCGGTACGCCGGCATCGGCCGGACGTCGCCGTACTCGACATCCGGATGCCGCGGATGGACGGCCTGACGGCTGCCGCCGAGATCCGGCGGACCGTGCCGGACACCGCGGTCGTCGTCCTCACCACGTTCTCGGAGGACGCGTACATCGCCCGGGCGCTCGGCGACGGGGCCAGCGGGTTCCTGCTCAAGTCCGGCGATCCGCGGGAGCTGATCGCGGGGCTGAAGGCGGTCGCCGACGGCGCGGCGTACCTGTCTCCGAAGATCGCGCAGCGCGTGATCGCCGAGCTGAGCGCCGGGGCCGGTGGCGGCGCGATGGCGCGGGCGGCGGCCGCGAAGGAGCAGACCGGCGTACTGAGTCCGCGGGAGCTGGAGGTGCTCGGGCTGGTCGGTGCGGGGCTGTCGAACGCCGAGATCGCGACCCGGCTGTACCTGGTCGAGGGGACCGTGAAGGCGCACGTCAGCGCGATTCTGCTGCGGCTCGGGGTGAAGAACCGGGTCCAGGCCGCGATCGTCGCGTACGAGGCCGGTCTGGTCACCGGCTGAGGCGCGCAACCGGTCACCGGGACGCTCCGGGTGGTGACGTGGTGAGGACACCGTGTCATGCGATAGTGGACCCTCCCGGAGACCTCACCTCCGGAGTACCCAGCAAGCCTCCAGGGGCCACCCGCCCCCTCGCACAGAATCGGGGATCCAGGTCGTGACCGACTCGCACAACTCCGGACAGCACAAGGACCGGGAAGCGGCGGCGGCCGAGGTCCGGAGAATGTGGCAGCCGACCCCCTCCTGGACTCAGCCGGACCCTGCCGACGCCGAACCCGTCGACGAGACGACCGAGGACACCGGGGAGCACGCGGACGCGCTGTCGCAGGACTTCTCGAGCGACTCCTGGTCCGGGCCGGCTACCGCACCCGCCGACCGGCCGGTGCACCAGCCCGCGCCGTGGACCCAGCCGCAGCAGAGCCCGCCCGGCCCGTCCTGGGCGCAGCCCGTCCCGGACTCTGCCGCCTCCTCGTGGACACAGCCGGAGGAGCAGGACGACGACCTCGTCCCGGACACTGATACTGCGGCCGACGACGGTACGGCGTCCTCGCAAGAGACCGGGCCGGTGTTCAGCGGCTCGTCGTTCCAGGCGCCGGGTCAGGACCAGGCTGCGCACCCGCCCCAGTTCCAGCAGCACCCGCCGCAGAACCCGCAGCAGACTCCGAATCAGGCAGGCCCGACTCAGCCGGCTCAGCCCGGGCAGGGCGGTCAGGGCGGTCAGCCGTTGTCGCCGGCTGCGCAGCACTTCTTCCCGCAGGGCATCCCCGGTCAGCAGGCTCAGCAGCCCCAGCAGCACCTGTCGTACCGCTCCGAGGAGCTACTGCAGGCGCTGCCGCTGCCGCGCGAAGCTCCTGCCGAGCGTGGCGTCCGGAGCATGCTGAAGCTGCGTCCCGGTACGTCGGAGCGTTCCGAGCGGATCGCCCGCGCGACCGCCGCGACCGCCTTCCGCCGTCCGGTGACGATCGTCGTCGCGAACCCGAAGGGCGGCTCCGGCAAGACGCCCACCACGCTGCTGCTGGCCGGAGCCCTCGGCCAGGCGCGCGGCGGTGGCGTCGTCGCCTGGGACAACAACGAGCTGCGCGGCAACATGCACCTGCGCACCCACGACACGAACTCGCGGTCCACGGTCACGGACATGCTGCAGGCGATGCCGATGCTGACCCAGCCGGACGCGCGGCTCGGTGACGTCGCCGCCTACCTGCGGCACCAGGTCGCCGGGCAGTACGACGTGCTGACGTCGGCGACCACGACGTACGCGCAGATCGAGGCGCTGGATTTCGACCAGATCCACCGCCTGCTGAGCCGGTTCTACAAGGTGCTTGTGATCGACACCGGGAACAACGAGGGCTCCAGCAACTGGCGCGAGGCGATGAAGGCGGCCGACGCCCTCGTCATCCCGATCAAGTGGAAGAGCCTGTCCTGCGCGGCCGCCGTACAGATGCTGGAGGAGCTCGACAACCAGGGCCCCGAGGCGCAGCGGCTGATCCGTCGTGCGGTGATCGCGGTGTCGAACGGCCCCGG
>DASXXB010000465.1:0-10066 GCA_036503355.1 Kribbella sp.
ACACCATCAGGGTCTCGACCATGTGCTCCTGGCCGACGATCACCCGCTTGACCTCGCCGACGGCCTCGCCGATCAGCCGGGACTGCTGGGCCACCGTTCCCGCCGGCACCGTGGTTTCGGTCATGCCTGTCCTTCCGGGGCCCGCGCGCGAGCCATGTCAAACACCGTCATTCCCCACTTCGCAACACCGGTCATTCCATCAGATCCCCGGGTCCAGCGCCCCAAGGGTCCCGTCCCATCCTGCCCCCCGGCGCCAAACACCGCGCGCGACGCAGGAGCGGCGGCGACAGTGCTACCAGGCATGTGGTGGGATTGGGGGTGATGACCGCGACCGAATCCCGGACCGAGGTGCAGCCGGAGACCCGGCCTGCGCCGGAGATTCCGGACGCCCTGCCGCTGCAGCCCGAGGACCCGCCGCGGGTCGGCGAGTTCTGGCTGCGCGGCCGCCTCGGGGCGAACGCGGCCGGCTACCTGTACGCCGCGAGTTCCGAGGACGGCCGGGACGCGATCGTCGCGATGATGACGGAGGGGTCCGCCGACGACGCCGCCGCCCGCGAGCGGTTCGTGAACGCCGTCGACGCCCTGCCCGCGGACGCCGTCCTGGCCCACAACGGCCCGGACGACGACGATCTCGCGCTCTGGGCCGCGATCGGGCCGATCCGCGCCGACGACGGGTCCAGCGCGGCGTCCGACGAGCGGCTGATCGCGGAGCGTCGCGGCGAGGAGATCCTGTCCGCGGTGCTGATGGACCGGATCCCGCAGCCCGGGAAGCTCCGCGGGCCCGACTTCCGGCACTACTGGGAGAACCGGCGGCGTCCCGGCCTGTTCCGGATCTGGCCGCTGCCCTGGCCGACCGCCCTGCGGCAGGCGTCGCGGTGGGCGCTCGCGTTCGCGCTGATGACGATGATCCTGATCATGGCGCTCGCCGTCTTCCTCGCGTGGCGGCTGTTCCGCAACGCCCCACCGCTGGAGCCCGAGCCGGTCATCCCGACCCCGACCAGCACGATGACGGTGACCGTGACGCCGACCACCCCGCCGCCCGGTACCGGCGGCACGCCGACCGGCTCGGTCAGCCCGTCACCGGTCCCGACGGGCGTCCCGACGACGGTGCCGAGCCCGGAGTCACCCGGTACGGCGACCAACCCCGGCGACAAGTTCTAGCCGGATCGTTTGGTCTGGGGTCAGCCGGGTTGCTTGGTCCCGCTGGGCTGCTTGGTTCTTGCCAGGCTGAGCAGGCCGAGGAGGCTGATGACTGCCCAGCTGCCCTCGAGCAGCAGGAAGCCCCAGGACGACTGCAGGGCGGCGATCGTTGCCAGCACCCCCGAACCGAGCAGGTTCAGCAGCTGGTACGTGACCGTGCGCTGCTGCAGGCGTCCGGCCTGAGCGGCCGCGAACGCGATCAGAATGGTGACCGCACCAACGATTTCGAGGACATCGAGCGCGTGCATGAGGACGGCCCCCTCCACGGGGCTGGGCGTCGTCTTGTCCGACCGGGTACGGCGCCGCTCGTCCGGGGAGCCCGCCGTCCGCGAACTCCTACTCCGAGGATAACAAGCCGACGAGCTCGGGATCCTTCCAGAGCCGTTCCGGGACGGGCTGCCGGACAAGGGCGGCGTCGGCGCGGATCTCCGCCGGTGACGCCGCCGCGATCAGTACGGACGTGACCGCGTGGTGCCTGCTGGGGAAGGCGAGTGCGGCCTGCGGCAGCGAGACGCCGTACCGCTCGCAGACCGCCGAGATCCTGCGGGCCCGGACCGTTTCGGCCTGCAGTACGAGGACGCCGGCCACGATCACGGAGACGCCGCGTGCGAGGCATCGGTCCAGCAGCGGCTGCGCTTGCTGGTCGAGCAGTGAGTACTGGTGGGTCAGCAGCACGCAGTCCAGCTCGACGCTCTGCACCACCTCATCGAGCCGGCGCCAGTCGTCCGACGCGGCACCGACCGCTTTGATCACACCGTCGGCGCGCATCCGGTCGAGCACCGCGTACGCCGAGTCGTCCGGTGCCGCTGTCTGTGCCGGTGTCGGTGTCTGTGCCGGTGTCTGTGTGAACACCATGTCGACCGCGAGACCGAGCCGCTCGCTGCTCGCCCGGACCGACTCCTCCGGGTCCGCCCCCAGCACCTTCGTCGACACCAGGAACTCACCCCGCGGGCGCCGCTGCAACGCCGTACCCAGTCGTCGCTCCGAGTCGCCGTACGCCGGTGACGTGTCGAAGAACCGGATGCCGGCCTGGTACGCCGTGTCGACGGTGGCGATCGCGGTGTCGTCCGGCGACTCGGCCAGGTGCGAGCCGCCGAGCCCGAAGCGCGGCGGGCGGAACCGGACCGTGGAGTGTGGCGCGAGCAGGTGGCTCGGTGCGGCCATCGCAGTCACCTCCGCTGGTCGGGTACCTCCAGGATCGGGGCTCGGCGGCTTCTTCGCATCTCGAGATGTCCCGATCCCCCGTCTGCGTGGGTGCCGCGGGGGATCGGGCGCGTCGCTACCGACCGGATTCGTACAGGGCCTTCACCTCCGCGTCGGTCAGCGCCCGGTCGTAGAGGTGGACCTGGTCGACGGTCCCGTCCAGGTAGTCGACCGGGTTGCCGCCGAACTTGGCCCGGCCGATCACCGTGTTGCCGGTCGAGGCCGAATCCAGCGAGCAGGCCGACTTCGTCGCGACCAGTTGCCCGTCGACGTACAGCTTCAGCTCACCCTTCACCACGTCGCGTACGCCGGTGACGTGGTACCACTGCCCCGGGTTCGGCTTGGTCGGGGACAGTGCGCGGATGCCCGGGAAGCTCATCGCGAACCGCTGGTCCTGGCCGGAGTACTGCAGGAAGAACGCGCTGTCGCGCGCGCCGTCCTGGCTGACGAACGTCTGGAACGAGCCGTCCGCCCTGTTCAGCTTCACCCACGCACTGGCGGTGTAGTTCTTGCTCGTGTCGAGCAGCGCCGCGCCGGTGTCGACGTACTGGCCGGCTCCGTTCAGCGCGACGCCCTGACCGAACTTGCCCTCGGCGAAGACCGCGCCGCCCTGAAGGGTGGCGTCGTTGTTGCCGGCAGCATCTTCTCCGGTTCCGTCGAGGGGGTAGAAGTGGATGCCATCGGCACCTGGGGTGCCCGGGCCGGGATCCGGTACGCCGGCGCCGCTTCCGTCAGCATTGTCGACAATCTGTTTGTTGATCGTCCGCACCTGGGCGAAGTCCATCTTCGGCACCCGGCGGTCGTAGGTGAAGAAGCCGTTCAGCTCCCCCTCGACATCGGTGAGCTGGGTGTAGACCGAGCCGCTGATCCCGCACTGCCGGGCCGATCGCAGGACATCGGTCTGGTTCTCGACGTACCTGCGGGTGAGCGTCGCCGAGTCGGGCTCCATCTCGTACGCCGAGCCGTCGCCGAACCACATGTGATCCGCAACCTTGAGCCCGAACCCACCGTGTTCGCCGTCCACCGCCGCCCGGTCAGTGGTCGGCATCGTGGTCGCCGGGCCGAGGTACGCGTGGTAATCGAGGATGTTGCCGCGGCCGGAGTCGCCATGGGAGTTGCAGCAGTTCACGCCGCTGTGGGCGTTGACGAGGCGGGACGGGTCCTGCGCCGCGACCGAGTCCGCGACCCGCCCGGTATCGGCCTGGTCCCACTCCCCCCAGCCCTCGTTGAACGGAATCCACACGGTGATCGAGGTGAAGCTCTTGTGCTCCTCGATCATCTCGTGCAACTCGGACTTCCATTGGGTGCGCCAAGGTTCCGGCATCGCGGAGGTCTTGGTCGCCGGCATGTCCTGCCAGACCATCAGTCCGAGCTTGTCGGCCCAGTAGTACCAGCGATCCGGCTCGACCTTGATGTGCTTGCGGACGGTGTTGAAGCCGAGCCGCTTGTGCTGCTCGAGATCGAAGCGGAGCGCCGCGTCGGTGGGTGCGGTGTTCAGGCCGTCCGGCCAGAAGCCCTGGTCGAGCGTCGACAGGTTGAACAGGATCTTGCCGTTGAGCGCCATCCGAAGCTTGCCGTCGGCCCCTTTCTGGAGGCCGACCTGGCGCATCCCGGCGTACGAGCCGACCTGGTCCACCACCCTGCCCCGATCGAGCAGGCGGACCTTGAGGTCGTACAGGAACGGATGATCCGGCGACCAGGTCTTCGGGTTCGGGATCTTGAGCCGGAGTTCGGTGTTCGCCTTACCTGTAGCTTTGCCGACAATCCGATTGTTGTCGTACGCCGTGACCTCGACGTCGAGGCCCGCGGGTCCGGTCGTCTCGGCGTTGACCTTCAGGGTCTGGTTCGGCAGGTCCGGCGTCGTCTGGAGGCGGCTGATCGAGGCGGCGTTCACCGGCTCCATCCAGACGGTCCGCCAGATGCCGGAGCTGCCCTGGTAGAAGATGCCGTGGTCGCTGACCTCACGCTGCTTGCCGATCGGCTGGTACGTCTCGTCGGTGAGGTCCTCGGCCCAGACGATCAGCTCCTGCGGGCCCTTTGCATGAAGCGCGCTGGTGACGTCGACGTCGAAGCCGTCGTACCCGCCGCGGTGGGTGGCGACCTGACGGCCGTTCACCCACACCTTGGCGTCGTAGTCGACCGCGCCGAAGTGCAGCAGGAGTTGCTTGCCGTTCCAGTTGCTGGGGACCTCGAAGGTCCGGCGGTACCACATCCGGTCCTCGTGCTTCTGCAGACCGGACAGGGCGGACTCGATCGGGTACGGGACGAGAACCTTCTCCCCCAGAGTCCGGCCGAAGGGCGGCTGTTCGTCGGGGGCGGCGGCGGACCATTCCCAGAGGCCGTTGAGGTTGCGCCAGTCCGGGCGGGTCAACTGCGGCCTCGGATACTCCGGGAGCGCGTTCGCCGGCGTGACGTCGGCGGTCCACGGGGTGGTCAGGGGTGGCGTTCCGAGGTGCCAGTCGGGGGTCGCGTGGACCTGGGTCGTGGGGACGAGTGCGGCCGACACCATGAGCGATGCGGCGGCGAGGAGCTTGAGCATGGACGGAGTCCTTTCGGGGCGGGAAAGGGCTCCTTTATGACAGCGCTCTCACCACAAAAGCGCAAGAGCTCGCGCACGATCAAACATTGACGCAGACCGGGGACTGGGTGCTGAAGTCACTCGCCCGGGTCAGCGTGCCTTCGGTTCGGTCCACCAGGAACGTGGTCACGTTGTCCGACTTCTGGTTCGCGACGAAGAGCAGTTCGCCGGTCGGATCGAACGCGGCGTGCCGCGGCCAGTCGCCGCCGCAACTCGGCGTACCGACTCGCTCGAGGGTGGCACCGTCGGTCCGGAAGATCGCGACACTGTTGTGGCCACGGTTCGTCATGTAGACGAAGCGGCCATCGGCGGAGACCAGCACCTCACCCGGATAGTTCTTCGACCCCGTTGGTGCCGTCGGCTGGGTCGACAGCGGCGTGAGTACGCCGTCCGCGTAGCCGCAGATCGTCACGGTGCTGTCGAGCTCGTCGGCGACGTACGCGAACTCTCCTGACGGATGGAAGGCCAGGTGTCGCGGGCCGGCGCCGGTCTTGAGCTTCGCCTGGTGCTGCAGGGTCAGTTTCCCGGCGGTGAGCGTGTACGTGTAGATCGAGTCGGTGCCGAGGTCGACGGCCAGCACGTACTCGCCGACCGTCACGACTTGGTGTGCGTGCGGTTCGGAGCCTTCGTGCTCGACAAGGTCGGTTTGTTGCCCGAGGCTCCCATCCGGGTTGACCGGGTGGACGGCGATGTCCCCGGATCCGTAGTTCGCACTGAGCAGGTAGTCGCCGGCCCTGACAAGATGACAGGGCCCGGATCCCTTGGTGGGTTGGCGATTCAGCACGCGCGGCATCGACGAGACGTCGATCGAGGTGACGGCGCCGGCATCCTGCTCGTTGACGGCGTACAGGAAGTTGCCGTCGCGGATCACGAACGACGGATCCGGCACACCCGCGATCGTCCCGGTCTGCGTGATCCTGCCTTCGGCGTCGTACGTCGCGATGCCGACGCCGTCGCCGTACGTGCCGAGATACATCGTGCCGCCCCGCAGCCGCGGTCGCCTGCCCTCGCGGCTCGATGGGTGGTCGCGATCCGGCGCTCCCCGGTCGAGGCCGTCCATGTCCGGTGCTTCGCGGCGCGAGGGCTCGCGGGTCGCGACGGTCGGGACCAGGGCAGTGCAGAGACCGAGGACTGTCCGGCGGCTGACGGTCACGGGGCCACCGGGACGCTGAGCGACGACGGGTCCCCGGCCGGCGAGCTGAACGTCACCGTCGACCCGATCACGCTCCGGCCGAGGTACCGCGGATCCACCGTGTCGACCACGAGCACGAGGTGATGCCCGGCCGGCACCTCCCAGCTCGTCGCCTCCAGCCGTACGTCGAGAGGGATCGCCTTCCCGGGCGTCGCGCCGCGCAGCGTGTACGGCTTGTGCGATATCAGCGAGCCGACGCCCAGCGCGTCGACGTCGTACAGGTACGCGAACAGCGAGGTGGAGGCCGCCGAGGGCTGCACGGTGAGATGCGCCTCCGGCGTACCGTTCACGACCGTCGGCCCATCGAACGCCGGGCCGGACCACACCCCCGCGAACGACCGGTCGACGAGCGGCGTCGCCACCCCGGTGGGGATTGTCAACAATCCTTGCAGCGCACCGGAAACCAGCGCGACACCGCTGTCCGCCACGGTCGGCACACCGGCCCCGATCGACCTGCTCCACCCGGTCGATTCCTTGGTCTGCAGCGCGCCCGCCTTCGTCAGGTACGACGTACGCTCCTGGCCGACCGCTGCCCAGTTGGCATAGCCGCGCCACGTACCGCGCTGCGACTTGAGCTGCACCGGCGCTTCCGGGTCCGCTCCGTTGTCCGCGCCAGTGAGGTAATGCCGCAGCCAACTGGCGAGTTCGTCCCACGTCTCGTTCGGCAGACCGATCGCTCCGCTCGCCTCCGGTGTGGCGTGATCGCCGTGCGCGAGCAGCAGTCGCTTCGGGCCGGTCAGCCTGGTGAAGAAGTCCGTGTACTGCGACGGCGGGAAGATCGAATCCTCGAACGCGTTCGCCAGGAAGACGGCCGGATTGTTCGCATTGAGATTGTCGACCATCGTCGCCGCCGACCGCACCGGTGAGAGTTGCTTCGCCTCCGCGATCGCGCCGTCGAAGTCACCGGTGACGAACTTCGTCTGCAGCGACGCCATCTCCGGCCCGGGCCGGCCCGTGACGTTGCCCAGGGCAAGCAGACCGGCGACGGCCTGGAGCGCGACCGTCTCGTTCGGGTCCAGTGACCGGATCAGGTCCGCCCAGCCGCTCAGCGCACCGACCGCCTTGATCCGCGGGTCCTTGGCCGCCGCGAGGAGCGACGTACCCGCGCCGTACGAGATTCCGACCGCCGCGACCCGATCGGTGTCGGCAGGCGTGTGCTGGGCGGCCCAGTCGATCACCTTGCTGACATCGGCGACCGTCGGCGGCCCGGCAATGTCGATCCCGCCGCCGGTGTCCCAGAACCCGCGGCTCGAGTACGAGATCACCCGGAAGCCGGCCGTCGCGAGCTTGGCGCCCTGCCCGACGTACTCGACGTTCGGCACGCCCCAACTCGAGGGCATCACCACCAGCGGGAACGGGCCGTCGCCCTGCCCGGTCGGTGTCAGTACGACAGCGCCGATCTCGATCCCGCCGGCGCCGGGGATCCGCTGGTACGTCGTACTGAAGCCCGCTGCGGTCTGACTGGCGTCAGCGCGCGGACCGATCGCGATCAGGGTCAGAGCGACAGTCAGGACGACTGCGAGGGCGGCGGCGACTCTGCGCACTGGGACCTCCGGCATCGGGAATTACCGGAGGGTAACCAAAAACCTGCCGCTGTGTCACTACCTCAGCACGGTGTGTACCGGATCAACCCCGGTGGCCTCGACCGACCACGCCCACAGGCGCTGCGCCAGCTCCGGGTCCTGCGCAGTGCGGGTCGGCAGCACGAGCTTCGGCGTACCGCGGTATTCGAAGAAGCCCGGGCCGACGAACGACCCCGGACGCAGATCGGCGTACGTCGCCGCATACAGACTCGGCCACGCGCCGGCCGCGGCGGACTGTGCCACAAGCCGCGTCGCGGCACGCCAGAGGTTGGCTTGCAGCGGGCGACCGGCGAGCTCGGGACCGGCGGCCTGCAAGTGCGTCGAGGCGTACCCCGGGTGTGCGCCCACGCTCAGTACGCCGGCACCGGCAGCGCGCAGGCGACGGTCGAGCTCGAGCATGAACAGGAGGTTCGCGAGCTTGGACCTGCTGTACGCCTCCCACTTCCGGTAGCTGTTCGCGGGGCGGCGGATGTCGTCTTGACCGATGCCTCGCACGCCTTTGTGCATGAACGAGCTGACCGTCACGACGCGACTCGCCGGCGTCTTCAGGAGCAGCGGCAGCAGCCGACCGGTGAGTGCGAAATGCCCGAGATGATTCGTACCGAGCTGCAGCTCGAACCCGTCGACGGTCTGCCGGTACGGCGGCGCCATCACCCCTGCGTTGTTGATCAGCAGGTCCAACCCGTCGTACTGGGTGAGGACCTCGTCGGCGGCCCGCTGCACACTCGCGAGGTCCGCCAGATCCAGCGCGAGGACCGTCGGCGCACGACCACCCTTCTGGGACAGCGTTTCCGCTGCCTGAGCTGCCTTCTCGGGGTTGCGTGCGGCAACTATCACGTCGGCGCCGTGTTTCAGCAGCTGCAGCGCGGTCTCATACCCGATCCCGCTGGTGGCGCCCGTGACAAGCGCCCGTCGTCCGGTCAGGTCCGGAATGTCCGCCGTACTCCAGGTCATGCGCCCACCCTAGTGGTGGACGCATGACCTGGGTTGTCGTTAGAGGATCTTGCGGGCCTTGAAGGCGTCGGTCACCGTCTGCGCGGCGGCCTTGCCGTACAGCAGCCGGGCGGCCTGGACCGTGTCCTGGGCCGCGGCAGCGAACGAGGTGTCCGGGTCGTAGAAGAACGTCGCCTCGAGAATCAGCTTGTTCGCCTTCGTCCGGCCGAGCGACTGGTGGATGTCCCACAGCGCCCGCGACCAGATCTCGCCGTCGTCGTGCACCTCACCGTCGATATCGTCGGTGGTCTTGGTTCCGTCCGTACGCCGCAGGCAGTGCGGCTCGTCGGTCGTGTACGACGTCGCGTCCCAGTCCATCACGCACGGCAGGTTGAAACCCTTGCTCACCGGGACCGAGTTCGTCACGGCCCAGTAGTCGCCGAAACCCTCGCCGATCGCACCGGCCTGCTCGGACTCACCGAAGCCCGGCACCACGTCGTCCTGAATCGCGTGCCCGTACTCGTGCCAGATCACCTCGGCGTCCTCGGCGTCGTCGACGCCACCCTCACCGGTCGTGATCATGTCCGTCGACGGGTCGTAGAACGAGTTGTCACCGGCGTACGTGTCGACGCTGAAGTCCTGCGACTCGTTGTTGACGTCGGTGAACCCGAGCTTCTGGATGTACTCCTGCGTCTGGTTGATGTGGTAATACACCATCACCTGCTCGAACTTCTCGTTCGCACGCTGGTAGACGAAGGTGTTGGTCTTGCTCTGCGCGACGCCGCCCTTGGCCTCCTTCACGTTGACGAAGGAGCCGTTGAGCTTCCCGGAGCCGTCCAGGTTGCGCAGGATGACGTTCTTCTGCGCCAGGAACAGAGCGTCCTGGTTCTTGTCGTTCATGTCGGTGAGCTTCTCGTTCTGCTCACTCACCACCGGGTTCGGATCGAACACCGACCCGCGCCCATCGATGTTGTCGCTGATCACCTTCGACGCGACGACACTCCCCGTCTTCGCGTCCACCAACGACCGGCTGACACCTTCGGTCGACCGGCTGGTGACGTTCCAGACCAGGCGGGCGTCCGGCCCACCAACGACCGCCAACTCCGCAGCCCCACTGGTCGCCTGCGGCTGCCGCACCAAACTCTTGTCAGGCCCAGCAACCCGCCGAGCCCGAGCCGTCACCGCAGCATTGGCAGCCTGCGTCGCCGCCCCCGCCGCAACCTTCGCACTGACATCCAGATCCGCCGGCACAACATCCCGCCCGTCCGCAACCTCCACGGACCCGTCCTTACCAACATGCCGCGCGTAATACCCCCCAACCACCGGCAGCCCCTTAAACGTCTGCTGATACCAGTAATGCTCCCCGAGCAGCGACGT